>JAGXIO010000143.1 GCA_024635555.1 Saccharicrinis sp. | reverse complement strand
TCCAAAGGGGCTGTCAGGTGCAATGATAGCATCCTTTTGGGTAAAATTACTCAGGTTTTCGCCCCCCACATAAAAGCTCCAGTTACGGTAATTTTTAGTTACTTGCGCCATCCACATCACATAACTCTCCGATTTATCCGAACGACTATTGGCTTGCGAGTTGTTTCCTGTTGAAGGCAGGCGTTGGTCGCCGTTAAACTGCGCCGTTAAATCAAACTGCCACTTATCCAGATTGGTGCGGTACGAACCGGTAAGCAGTCCTTTGTATTTATTGACAAACGGAACATCGTTTAGCGTACCGTTTAAGGTACTCTTTACATCGTTTTGGCGATAGGCAGCAGTAAGGTCAAATCGTTCGAAAAGCTCATAAGCTGCTTCAATCTGAAAAATATTGGAGAAGGATTTACCATCGAGATTATAAAAATGGACGGCATTGGTATTTTGATCCATATCAACTACCAACTGATTTTCAAAGTCGGTACGATAAAACTCCAGGCTCAAATTTAAATTCCTTTCGCCCAAGGGGATTTCATTTACCATACTTAAGCCATAGTTCCAGGCCTCCTCTTGTTTAATTTCCTCATCAAAAACAAATACTTTTGAACTAGCCAACAGGTTGGAGTTTTCGCTAATAGCATCAGCAGTTCTGTAACCCTTGCCAGCACTGGCACGAAAAGTTATATAACGCGACACACTATATTTGGCATGTACTCTGGGTGTAAAAAATCCATCGTGCAAACTGCTATGGTCGTAGCGTAAACCTCCCATCAACGTAAACTTTTCGTTGGGTATAAAATTATACTCTGCAAATACCCCAGGCACGGTTTCTTCATATCCCACATTATTTTTATCGCCGTTAAAAATGGCGTCGTTATTATCATAAACCAAGCTTACTCCTGTATTGTAAGTATGCCGCGTATCGCCTAGGTACGATTGATATATGATATTAGCATAAAAGTTTTGTTGCGCAACATCAAAAACATTGTTGCCGTAAAACGATTCCCTATCGAAGTAATTGTACGACAGGATGGTTCCCAGACTGGTAGCCTCACGCTGCATTATAAAACCGTTTTTGGCAAAGGCATTAAAACGCTCTACATTTATACCAATTCCATAACTCGAAGGCTGCATAGCCTGCGTTTTGTCGTGGCTGTATCCTTTTTGCCCACCTTTACGTTCCTCGTTTATATAAGAAAAACCAAATTTGGAAGACAATGACTCGCCTAGGTAATTCCATTGATTGATGAAGGTGCCCATCTTGGCCTGGGGTTTATCCAAGAATCCATCCTCATTCATATCCATCTTCCTAAAATTACCGCTTCCCTGCACCATGATGGAGGTGCTCCATTTTTGGTTCAAATCAAAGGCATAACCAAAGGTTGATTCTGACTTACCGTCCATGTTTCCATAGGTATAAAAATGAAGACGCTCCGTTCCTGACGGTTCTTTTAATTGAATATTTATTTGTCCGGTAATAGACTCGTAGCCGTTTTTAACTGCCGCAGAACCTTTTGAAACTTGCAATCCATCCATCCAAGTACCCGGAATATATTCCATTCCAAATGCCGACTCTGCACCACGTAAGGTGGGAATATTGCCTATGGTGAGTTGTGAATATCGCCCTGAAAGTCCAAGCAGCTGTATTTGTTTTACACCCGAAACGGCATCAGCATAAGCCACATCCACCGAGGCATTGGTCTCAAAGCTCTCCGATAGGTTACAGCAAGCGCATCTCTCCAATTCCTTTTGCGATACATTTTGAACGAAGAGAGGGTTTATTTTAGAGACCGACATATTCGGTCGGCGATAGGTAACCGTAACCTCATCTATATCGGCACCTTGGCTCATGAAAACCGTAAGGGGCGATTCATCATTTATAGCGATGGTATCATTTTGATAGCCCACATAGCTAAAAACAAGTTGATTACCTTTTGATTTTTGCGCCTCCAAAAGGAACTGTCCTTGATAATCGGTAACCGTTCCAAGGGTTGTTCCTGCCCAATAAACGTTCACGCCTACTAGCGGAACGGAATTTTTATCCTTTTTCTCCAATACTTTTCCTTTTATAGCACCGGCATAGGCAGATGCGGAAATAAGTATTGAGAAAGCAATAGTATATAACCTGCTCATTATAAAATATTTTGCGTTGTTTTTAAATCATATCTAAAGCCTCATTAGCGTAGGCTTTAATACATGTTACAGCAAAATATTAGCAAGCTATTTTAAAGGTATGATATAAGGTGAGTAATTGTGTTCCACTAGGCTGAAAAAGAGGTTTTTCGAAAGGAAGTTCCCGCCATCCCTCCGCAATATGAAGATCGCAATGGCGTAAATCGATATTTTGTGCTAAATCCGCAATCCACAATTTTAACCAGATAGGCTTTGGTGTAGCTTGTCTGTCGGAAAAATTATAATCGTTTTTAAGCTTTAATGTTTTGGTAAATGTTTTATGCTCTTTACAGCAATCTTGATTATCTAGCTTATTGTTATCATGATAACAGCATTCTGCTTCGGGATGATGGATGTGTAATTCGGCATCTGCATTTTCCTTACACTGATCAGAAGTAGCATCAACAAAAACAGAATAAACCAAAGTATTTCCATACTGGCAGTAATGATAAAAGAGAACCATCCCGTTTGTGCTCAACAAGAACAGGCAAAGGGTAACGATGGCAACAATGCGTTTATTTATCTCTTTAAGTATCATAGTACAAATAAAATAATTTCTTTTCAATTAAGGTGTTAAAAGGTTGTTAACGCTTTATATTCCCTGTATTTAGAAGCCTTATTTGGTTCTTTTTCACTTGTTTTAATAAATCTATTTTGGCTCCACAGCCACCACAGGAGCTGCCACAACCATTGGTAGCATTTGGCTGATAGGCACCCCAAATAGTTTTTCCAAACGAATAGGCGGTATAAGCAAACGCTCCAACTACACTCAACCACACTAAAATCTCTTGTATCATAGCTAAATTATTAAACTTCCTAACTGATAAACCATAAACGAAATCAACCAAGCTAATCCAGTGGTATAAAAAATCGTAAATAAGGCCCACTTCCATGTTCCTGATTCCCGTCGTATTGTGGCTATCACGCCAATACATGGAAAATAAATCAATACAAATATCAAAAAACTAATGGCTACCAATGGCGGAAACGACGATTCGCCTTTACTATTGGTTGAGGCTTGCAAATTCCCTATCAAGCCGTTTTGATCGTCCTTGTCGGTATTTCCCGGCCTATGGTAAATCACTGCCATCGTACTTACAACCACCTCCTTAGCCGCCACACCGCTTAAAATACTGATACCCATTTTCCAATCGAACCCAAGGGGTCGTATGGCAGGCTCAACAAAATGACCTAATCGGCCTATGTACGAGCCTTTTTGTTGTTCGGTATATTTTGAAGCCTTCAGTTCCTCGATTTGTTCTTGCAGCTCATCCTGCAAAACTATACGAGATGCTTCGGGATTGGTTTCAACTTTTAATAGTTCTTGTTGCATTTGCAGCGTACTAATCTTCTGATCGTATGGCTGTGTGAATTCAACATTTTTAGGATAAGTCTGCAAAAACCATATAATAATGGAAGCAACCATAATAATACCTCCCACTTTTTTTAGGTATTGAGCACCTTTGTTCCACATATGCCGCATAGTTGTGCGCAGCGTGGGCATGCGGTAAGGAGGAAGCTCCATTACAAAAGGAGCATCCTTTTCTTTAAAAAGAAATTTACGGAACAATCGCGCCATAAGAATCGCCAACACGATACCCAGTCCGTACATGCCAAATAATACGGTTCCTGAATGATCAGGGAAGAAAGCCCCTATAAAAAGAATATACACCGGAAGCCTTGCACTGCACGACATTAATGGATTAATGAGCATGGTAATCAAGCGGTTATTCTTATCCTCGATGGTACGAGTAGCCATAATTGCCGGAACATTGCATCCAAAGCCCATAATAAGCGGGATAAACGATTTGCCATGCAACCCCATTTTATGCATCAGCTTATCCATAATAAAGGCTGCACGAGCCATGTAACCCGTATCCTCCATAAAGGATATAAAAAAGAACAGAATAAGTATGTTTGGTAAAAAAACTACCACACCGCCCATGCCGCTTATTATTCCATTAATAAGCAAATCTTTGAACGAACCCGCAGGCAAAATATCGGTCATCAGTCTCATTAGTCCCTCTACCCCACTCTCTATCAAATCCATGGGATATTGACCCAAGGTAAAGGTACTTTGAAACATAAGCCACATAAAAAAGAAGAAGATAGGGAACCCAAAGAGTTTGTGGGTGATAAACGTATCCAGAATTTCGGACTTACGTATCCTCACGTTTGGCGATTCTTTATAGGTTTGCTTCAGCGCCCCTGCAATAAAACCATATTTGGCATCGGTTATCAATGTTTCACAATCGTCACCTAAATCCGTTTCTACCTTTTTTATAATAGATTTATTTTTAGCTTGTAACTGGGGCAGTGATCCATTTTGCAATAGGTTGGCACAAAAAACCTTGTCCTCTTCCAGCATTTTTAAGGCTATATATCGGGGTGATATGTCCTTGGGCAGGTCAAAGCCAGGAAAAACTTCATTTTGCAATCTATCGATGGCTCTTTCGAGCACCGAACCGTAATTTATGGACACCCTGCGCTTATTAACACTGATATCTTCGTAAATTTCGATGGCCTTGTTAAACAACACATCTATTCCTTGACGTTTAGAACTAACAGTAGGCACAAAATTGATGCCTAGCATATTACCCAATTTCTGGTGGTTAAAAGTATCTCCCTTCTTTTTCAGTTCATCGTACATATTCAGCGCAACTAGCACCTTTACATCCATATCAATGAGCTGGGTAGTGAGCAACAGGTTGCGTTCAAGATTGGAGGAATCTATAACATTAATGATGATGTCGGGGGTTTTTTCAAGAATATGACGGCGCACAAAAATCTCCTCGGGCGAATACGCCGAAAGTGAATAAGTACCCGGCAAATCCACAATATTAAAAGTATAACCGTTGTGTTTAAAAGTCCCCTCCTTGGCATCAATGGTTACACCACTGTAATTGCCTACATGCTCCTGGGCTCCGCTTACGTAATTAAAGAGAGTGGTTTTTCCGCAGTTGGGATTGCCTACCAATGCCACGTTAATTATTTTACGACGCTCCATGGCCGACTCACGGAATACTTCATCCGTAATGGTTCCTTCGTAGGGAATGGATGACATTTTTTTAGCCTCCTCTTTTGATACCACCTCTACCAATGCGGCTTCGCTTCGTCGCAACGAAACCATGTAATCCATTATCTTGTACTCAATAGGATCTTTTAAGGGAGCATTTTTAACCACTTTCACCATTTTACCCCTCACAAAACCCATTTCGATAATGCGTTTGCGAAAAGCACTGTGGCCCTTTATTTTTACAATAACGGCTTCTTGGCTTGTATGTAGTTCTGATAAATTCATTCAACGTTCCCTTAAAATAGTCAACAAATGTATAGTTATAAAACTGCACCACCAATACCAACAAATGGTGATTTTTAAAAATTGAATCAGCAATAAACAAGAGAAACCAAATTGGTTTGTTAATTTTGTAGGCATTCAAAATGGAGGAAATGAAGGAAGAAATAGAATTTAACCAGGCATTTAGCAGATTGCAGAAACTCTTAAAAAGTGGTAAGAACACTATATCGGTGCTGGAAGAGCAAGTAGATGTAGAGTTACAAATGGAGTATTTCGACATGTCGAAGAAGCTATATGATGACTTGGATAAAAAAGCTATTATTAGCCAAAAGGATCAGTTACTGAGCCCGGAGGCGAGTGTGGATGAAAAAAAAGAACTTCTGTCGTCTTTGGCTAAAATAGATGATCCTGTTGCCTTCCGCACCCTAGAAGCATATCGCGACAAGCCCGACACAGGATTGGAGCAGTGGAGTAAAATGGCTTTTCAGGAATCCAAAATGGTATTAGAAACTTCGCTATTGGGCGAAGCACCCATATTTGTATCAACAGGTATGGGAGGGCAAGGAAGCAGCTTGCGCTATTTTATTGTACTGGTGGCCAACAAAGATGTGGAACTGGAAAAATGGCAAATAGAGTTGGTGACAAAAGAAATTGACTTTGTTTTTGATAAGGTGAACGGAACGCTAGAGAAATTAGACGTGCAAGAAGATATGTTTATGATTACCGGTTTGCTCCATCTTTCCTTAAACATTAAAGATACCATTACCGACATTGTGCAAGAGTGCAACCAAATGGGCAACTTTTTAATGGATTCGTTTATTGTTACCAATGTTAAAAAGCTGGAAATAGAAGAAATAAGAGAAATGGTGCAGCACGCGCGCAAAGACAATGAAGATAATTTGGAGTAATACAACAAAACTGTCCACTAATTACTCGAATTATCACTAATTAAAAATAAACAAAAATTAAAGATGGATTATTTGAATCAGAACACCGTAAACGTGGCCGTGCAAGTACTACCAATTTCGGCAGAAAAAGAAGCCTATGATATTGTGGATAGCGCTATCGCTGTAATTGAAAAATCAGGTGTAAAGTATGTGGTTACCCCCTTTGAAACCGTTATGGAAGGCTATTATGACGCTTTGATGAAGGTGGTAAAAGAAGTGCAAAACGTTTGTTATTCCGACGGAGCCCAAAAGGTAATGTGCTATGTAAAAATACAATCCGTAGCCAACCATGATGTTACCATTGACGACAAAATAGGAAAGTACAGTAATTAGCGGCTATAAGAAAACGCCAAATACTACATTATCTTTCCAGCGGCATAATTGGTGTCGCTCTAAATCCCGTTAGGGATTGGATATGGTAGAGAAAATTTGCCACAATTTATATCGTCCCGTACGGGACGAAATTTCTCCTTCGTTTAATGTTCTACCCATATTAAGTGCCTAACGGCACATGCAGAATTGAAGCTCATAGGGTTTAAAAAGTTAAGGGCAGGAAAACTTAAACATTAAAAATAAAAAAGCTGCTCTGGGTAGGCAGCTTTTTTTATGCTCATTTAAATGTTGTAGTTTTTAGTCTGCTAAATCTTCAAATTCAACACTAGTATAATCGCTTGTTTCCAACACACCAACCAATTCTTCTTCATTTTCCTGCTCTAAGGGCTGATTTTGCTTGATATAATCTACCACCTCTAGAAGGCCATCGGCAAACTTATCGAAATCTTCTTTGTACAAAAAAACTTTGTGTTTCTCAAAACTGAACTTACCATCCTGTTCAAATTTCTTCTTACTTTCCGTTATCGTTAAATAATAATCGTTTTTGCGAGTAGCTTTAACATCAAAAAAGTAAGTCCTTTTCCCTGCTCTCACCGCTTTTGAAAAGATTTCATCTCGATTGCTCTTTTCAAAATCTTCATTTTTCTCGTATCCTTCCATCATCAATCAATTTGTTATTTTGAATAAAAAACAGTTGTTTTAATTTAGCATTTCAAATTTGGGAATTATTTTTTAATTATTCCATACAATCCAATCAAAATTTACTATAATCTTTAATAATTGTTTTTTTTACACAAATACAAGGCCATAAAAAGCCTTTAATAAATAGGTAATCAATTACTAAATAGCTTTTTATCTTTATATATCAATTTAACTTTTCTTATCATTATTTACTTGCATATAACGTCTTTTCATACTTGCTAAAAAACTTTGGGAAAGCTGTTATTAATATTTGCAGTAAAATTACAATTTTTGCGGTATCAAATTAAAAAAGAGCTATTTTTGCACCCAATAAATATTTAAAAGTTCTTTGAAGAATGTTAAACAGGCGACTACTTAGGGTAAAAGTGATGCAGATTTTGTATGCGCACTATCAGCACAACGAAATAAGCATTAATAATTCGGAAAAGGAATTGTTTCATAGTATTTCTAAATCTCTCGATTTATATTATTTGTACCTACTTTTGATTCTCGATGTTAGAGATTACGCCATTGGGCGAATAGAGTACGGGAAAAGCAAAAAACTGGCTTCTGCCGAAGAACTAAAGCCCAACACGCGCTTTATAACCAACAAAGTACTATCCAAATTAGCTGAAAGTGCAGATGTACTCAAATATGTAGAACACAGCGGAAATAATTGGGTAAACTATAAAGAAGTTATTAAGAGTCTGTATGCCGAAATCCTTCAATCGCAGCAATATAAAGACTATTTGATGGCCGAGGAAAGCTCCTTTGAGCTGGATAGAAAATTTGTAGCCAAGCTTTTTGATAAAGTGATTGCCTACTTTGAACCCATTTATCCCACTTTTGAGGAACAAAGTATTTATTGGAACGATGAAGTAGAATTTGTGCTGAGCATGGTGGTTAAAACCATAAAAGGCATGGATAAAGATGAACCTGTAAAGTTAATGGGTGCTTTTAAGGACGATGACGATGAGGATTTTGTGAAAAGACTCTTTCGCAAAGCGGCCGTTAATCACAAAGATTATGTGCTTTTGATAAAAAAGCATTCCAAAAACTGGGACATTGAGCGAGTGGCGTTTATTGATGTTGTATTGATGCAACTAGCACTGGCTGAACTGGTAGAATTTCCCAATATACCCATTAAAGTAACTATGAATGAGTATATTGAAATTGCAAAGCATTACTCAACCGAAAAGAGTGGTCAGTTTATAAACGGCATTTTGGATAAAGCCATCGAAGAACTTACGGAGTCCAAACAAATTAAAAAAACCGGAAAAGGTTTGATGGAAGGTGAAAAATAACCGTTACAACCCTATGATTCGTATATTTGGCTTTTGTAATAAAAAACGATGTTGCAATATTGGCATCCTTGTTATTGTTTTGGGTATTGCTTTGGGAGCTTGTAAAACTAACGGCAAAACGCAAAAGGGCAACACTCCAAAGCATGATAGCGAAATGCATTTTGAAAAATCCCTCCATGCATTTGGTAAGGTAAAAGCAGGAGAAACCGTAGGGTGTTATTTTAGTTTTACAAACACAGGTGAGTATCCACTGGTTATTAACATGGTAAAACCAGGTTGTGGATGTACCCATGTTATCTATCCCGAAAAACCTATTTTGCCAGGCGAAAAAGGAGAAATTGAACTAAGGTTCGACTCAAAAGGGCTTTTGGGACAGCAGTATAAAGTAATTCAGATTCACGCCAATATAAAAAACAAAATGAAAGAATTGGTCCTTTCGGCCAATGTTATTAATTAGATAAATTTTTTAAACATGAACTTACACAGTATTTTTTTAGCAGACACTGCCGCAGGAGGTTTTGGTGTCGTTCAACAACTATTACCTTTTCTTTTAATCATCGTAGTTTTTTATTTTTTTATGATACGCCCTCAAATGAAGCGTCAAAAAGAATTGAAAAAATATCGCGAAGAGCTTAAAAAAGGCGACAAAGTAATTACTACCGGAGGCATTTACGGTAAAGTAGCCGAAATAAAAGAAGCCCATGTAATGATGGAGATTGCTCACGATGTGCTCATTAAAATAGATAAATCGGCTATCATCATGGATATGTCGGATGCACAAGCAAAACGATAGTACCTAATTTTTTTATTCGTGGCCAATAACTAAATTTGCGGTTATTGGCCATTTTTTACTATGAAGCGATTTAAAGAGAACATACCAAAATGGACCCAAAAAGCACGAAAAGTGCTTGCTGCAGTAAAAAAGAACCGCGACTTGTTGGTATTTTTGCTGTTTTTGGTGCTGGCTACGGGACTTTGGTTTATAAATGCTTTGCGTAAAGAATATACTACAACCATTTCCTATCCTTTAAAATACACTGAATTCCCCGACGATTATATTCTGTTGGGCAAACCTCAAAGTAAAATCCAAATTCAAATCAGATCACTGGGCTTTAGCATCCTGCCTTATCACATGGGCAAATTATTAGAGCCTCACATTCTTAAAGTATCTTCGTTTAGGCGGATAAAAACAGAAAACAGATACGGTGCCTACCTGCCTAATCACGAAATTTTTAAAACCTTTGCTGGCACATTTCCTAAAGACATTCAACTAGTATCCATTTCGTCGGACACTCTTTTTATTTATTTCGAAAGAAAAGCAAGAAAAAAAGTACCTGTTAAATTTAACTCGCAGTTAAAATTTAAACCGCAATATTATCAGTCGGCCAAAATAAAACTCAAACCCGACAGTATTGAGGTTTCCGGCCCATCATCACTGGTAGATTCAATTAGCTTTGTAAATACAGAATTTAAGACTTACGAAGCGCTAAACGACTCTTTGGTTCGCAACATGAGTTTGGAACGGATACGCAACATTGAGTTAACTCCCAGCAGGGTAGTAGTAAGCATACCCATTGAGCCTTTTACCGAGAAAAATCTGAGTATTCCTATTACACATCTTAATATTCCGGATACACTAAGCCTAAAGACTTTTCCCGACGATATTAACCTAACTTTTACCGTAGCAGCCAGCCGTTTTAACACGGTCAGAGCCCAGGATTTCTCTGTTGCGGTTGATTATAGCTCAAACACTACACCCGGCTTACCCGATAGATTAAAAGTACGCTTAATAAGCCAACCCGAGGGTATTAAAAACATAAGCTACTCACCCCTATTTGTGGAGTGTTTGTTTAAAAGAGTAAAGGCCGATGATTGATCAGCTGAGTGAGCCTATTAAGAAGCCGATTATAAAAATTGGAATCACCGGTGGCATTGGTAGCGGAAAAACTACGGTGTGTGCTATTTTTAAAACCTTAAATGTACCCGTCTATAATGCTGACGTAGAAGCTCGACTGTTAACGAATAATCATCCGGAAATTGTAAGGCGCGTGCGCGAACTTTTTGGCGACGACATTTATAAGCACGGACTTTTGGAGCGCAAAAAGGTGGCTTCGTTGGTTTTTAGTAACAAAGATTTATTGCATCAATTAAATGCTATTATTCATCCCATTGTTGCAGCGCATTTTAAGGCGTGGTTAAGCCAACAGGAAAATTACCCTTATATTATTAAAGAAGCCGCCATATTATTCGAGAGTGGTGGCAACAAACAGGTGGATAAGGTAATAACGGTAACTGCCCCCCAGCACATTAGGATAAAACGTGTGATGTTGCGCGACAAGCTATCGGAAAAAGAAGTTTTAAACAGAATAAACAACCAGATGCCAGAGGAAGAAAAGGTGAAACAATCGGATTATATTATACAATGTAACGATATTGATTTGGTGATACCGCAAGTGATCCGATTACACGAGGAATTGATGCGGTAAAACTGGTTGTGAATATAGTACAATAATAATGAGAAGTTAATAATGAGAGGATTTAAAATATCAGGCTCTTCCCTGCTAGGAGCCAGTTTAGGATGGTGGGTTTTTGGACCGGTGGGTGCACTGCTTGGTTTTGTGATGGGCTCCTTTGCCGATAATGCTTCATCGGATAATGCTAGAGGACGTGCCATAGGTGATGCCCGCGACGGATTTGTGGCTGCATTGCTTGTTTTAATGGCTGCCGTAATGAAAGCCGATGGCAAAGTGGTACGTACAGAGCTTGATTATGTAAAAGCATATTTGCGTGGCTCCTTTAGCGAGGAAAAGGCGGCACAGGCACTGTTGATGCTGCGCGATATATTGGAACAAAATATTCCAATGCAGCAGGTAGCTCGCCAAATAGCACAGCATATTGATTACAACTCGCGCATACAACTTGTTCATATGCTGTTTGGTGTGGCAAATGCCGATGGTCAAATAGCGCAGAGTGAACAGGACGTCATACATCGCATTGCAAAGGATTTGGGACTATCTTCAATAGACTATGAAGCCGTGCTTAATATGTACATTAAAAGTACTGAATCGGCCTATAAAATATTGGAAATAGATGCTTCAGCCAGCGAAGATGAAATAAAAAAAGCCTATCGCAAAATGGCCATCAAGTTTCATCCTGATAAAGTGGCGCATCTCGGAGAAGAATTTCAAACCTCTGCAAATGATAAGTTTAAGCACGTAAACGAGGCTTATGATACCATTAAAAAGCAAAGAGGCTTCAAATAGCTGTAATTTTTATTTGATGTTAATACGAATGTACTACTTTTACACTCAAATTAAAGGTGCACAACACTAAAGTACTAGAAGAGTTAAATTGAAACAGGGTTAAATTGATAAAGAAATAATAATGAGTGAGATGTTAAAAGGTATATTATCCGTATCGGGACAAAGTGGATTGTATAAAATGATTTCGCAGGCCAAGAACAGCATTATTGTTGAATCGTTGGTGGATGGTAAAAGAATGCCAGCCTATGCCACATCAAGAATAAGTGCTTTGGAAGATATCTCTATTTTTACCGAACAGGGAGACGTAAAGCTGGTTGAGGTATTTAAGAATATCTACGAAAAAGAAGTTGGTAAAGAAACCATCAGCCACAAATCGTCGGCCAACGAGTTAAAAAGCTATTTTGTGCAAGTACTGCCCGATTACGATAAGGACAGGGTATATGTATCCGACATAAAAAAAGTAATAATTTGGTACAACCTACTGGTAGATAAGGATATATTTAAGTTTGGCGAAGAGGAAGAAACCACAGCCAAAGAAAACACAGAAAACGAAAACACGGAAAAAGAAGAAACTAAAGACTAAGAAAGTATTAACTATCCAGTTTCAAGGTTCAAGGTTCCACTTGATATAATTGGATAAGTTTAACGGCTAAAACCGATTACAATACAATTAAAATCCCATTCTTAAAAAATGGATAAAGTACAAAAACAAAGGGCAAGATCGAAAGATCCTGCCCTTTTGCATTAAATGGTAAAACAGCCCTCTGAGGCCGAGGCAACTGTGTTCCTGAATTTTTTCAAAATACCACTTGGCAGTTCTTTTTCGTGTCGTTTCCAAACACTTCTGCGCTTTGCAATTTCCTCTTCCGACAAATCTACATCCATCCTGTTGTTATTAATATCAATGGTTATCACATCGCCATCCTTGAGCAATCCTATCAAACCACCTTCGTAAGCTTCGGGGGTGATGTGGCCCACTACAAAACCATGCGAGCCGCCCGAAAAGCGTCCATCAGTAATCAAAGCCACTTCTTTGCCCAATCCGGCTCCCATTACTGCCCCCGTGGGCTTTAACATTTCGGGCATACCAGGTCCTCCTTTGGGCCCACTGTTTCGAATAACAATCACCTCGCCCGGCTTAACAAGGGTTCGAATGCCTTCAATGGCCTCCTGTTCGTCGTCGAAAACACGGGCAGGTCCTTTAAACATGTCCCCCTCTTTACCTGTTATTTTTGCTACAGCTCCTTCCTTGGCCAGGTTGCCATACAAAATTTGTATATGTCCGCTTTTACGTATGGGTTGTTCTTTGCCATGAATGATGGATTGCCCCTTGGTTAAATCGGGCACTTCTTCCAGATTCTCGCCCACTGTTTTTCCCGTCACGGTTAAACAATTACCATCC
>JAGXIO010000019.1 GCA_024635555.1 Saccharicrinis sp. | reverse complement strand
GTATCAGAGCATGCAAAAAAACTCCATAGGAGTTACCCTTTTTTCTATCCTTCCATATTCACAATTGTTCTTCCTTTTAATTGGCCTTTCAGCATCAATTCTATTTTCTTGGGCAGTTCGTCGAGTTTAATTTCATCGTAACTGCTCATCAAAGCATCGGGTTTCCAATCGCGAGCCATTTTATCCCACACTTTTTGCCTGTATTGCATCGGGTAATTTTGTGAATCGATACCAATAAGGCTAACGCCCCGCAGTATAAAAGGAAAAACAGTAAGATTCAACTCTGCCGAAGCAACGTTTCCGCAGCAGGCCACGGCTCCCATTGGCTTCATCGATTTAATCATATTATCTAAAATGGTTCCACCCGCGGTATCAATACCTCCAGCGAATACCGGCTTTAACAACGGTCTTTTTTCCGCAACTTCAAAATCCTTGCGAAGAACAATTTCTTTAGCGCCAAGGTTGACAAGATAATCCCTTTCGTTCTCTTTTCCGGTAACGGCCACCACACTATATCCCAACTTACTTAATATAGCTATGCTGTGCACACCTACTCCGCCTGTTGCCCCCGAAACAATAACATCGCCATGCTCCGGCTTTACCAGTTCGGCCAACCTCCAAACCGACATACCGGCGGTTAATCCTGCCGTTCCAATTATCATAGCCTCTTTCATTGTCATATCCTGGGGCAAGGAAACCGCCCAATTGGCAGGCACCCGAATATATTCTGCAAATCCGCCATCGGTGTTCATCCCCAAATCGTAACTGGTAACAATAACCTTATCGCCCTCTTTAAACTTAGCGGAATTTGACGTTACCACTGTTCCCGCTGCATCAATGCCTGGTGTGTGCGGGTATGACCTTGTAACCCCTTTGTTACCCGAAGCCGAAAGCGCATCTTTATAATTGAGTGATGAATAACTGACTTTAATCAACAGGTCGCCCTGTGGCAAGTCATCTATTTTTTTTGTTTCGATTTTGCTAATAAATTGGCCATCTTCTTCATGAACTACAAAAGCCTTAAATTCCTTCTTCTCCATTTCGGTATGATGTTTTTAAAAATAATACGTGCTATATATTTCTAAACACGTTCTGTTGGTACAATGTTTACTTTCTTGTCCTTAACCTCCACAATTTATCACTCTACCATAATATGATAAACCCCATTGATGAGCACTTTTTTGTTTTCCAGCTCGTTGCCTGACACTTCGGTGAAAGTAGCATTTTCACGTCCGGTGCTTACTTTTGTTTTCTCGAACAAATAGGCTTCTTCGGTTTCGCTTTGGAGCACCAAAACAAAATGTGCATTCTCGGCCTTTAGGATGGCGGAGGTGGGCACAGCAAAAGAAGTATCAGACGACAAAATAATATCACCTTCCACAAATTGATGGCTCACTAAATTGCTTTTATCCTGAATTTGCGCAAAGCAAACTACGGCCTTGGTAATGGGATCGATAGACTTACCGATGCTAGTTATTGCTGCCTGTAATGCTTCTTGGTTGTCGCCCAAATAAAATGCTACCGCTTGGCCTGTGGATATTTTATTGATATCACGTCCAAATACCGGAATAGATAAGCGAAAGGTCGAGACGTCCACAATCTCGCTTAGCACGGAGAGAGGTTCTACAAATTGACCTACCACTGCATCTATCTGCGAAACATATCCTGCAATAGGTGCTCTCAATGTATAAGTATCCGAGAAAATACCATCAGCAATTTTAGCGGCATTTAAACCCGCACTTTCGAGCTTCATCTTTAGTGCATTACTTTTTGCCAGTTCAATTTTATATGTGTTTTCTGACAAGGTAAAATCCTTCTTGGCTCCAATATTTTGGTCGTAAAGGGCTTTTATTCGTTCATAGTCCATATTTAGACGCTCCAAGGTAGCTGCCGATTCGGCATAATCCTTTTGCAAATCGATGATGGCATGACCGGAAACCGTAAGCAGTGTTGTTCCTTTTTGCACACTTTGTCCGGTAACGGCATGTATACTTTTTATTGTTCCAGCTATTGGGGCACTTATAATAGCCATACCGTTGGGAGCTGCCACCACGCTTCCGGTAAAATGAAGTTTATTGGCAAAATCTATTCGCTCGGGTACGGCCATCTCCATTTTTTGCGCCTTGAATTGGGTCTTGCTAATTTCAATTAACTCCGAAGTTATTTCTTCCGTTTTTGTGGTGTTATTTTCGCAAGCTCCGATAAATAGGCTTAGCGTCAATAGGGTTATGTTTATCGTGTGTTTCATGGGTTTATTTAGATAATAGATTGTTAGACAATTAGACAGTAGATCAGTAACGAACAAATATCCATACTGCTTCAAAGTTCCGCTGATTCATTCACTTACGTACATCAATTCGGTGGTGAACCTATTGTAATCGAGTAAGTTATTTAGATATTCCGTTCTTATTTTCAAGGCACTTTCATATCCATTGATAAACTGAAAAAAATCAATCTGTCCCATCTCGTAGGATTTCAGGGATGCCCTCATCATTTCTTCCTGCAATTCTTTTCCTATGGTGTCATAGTTTTGCAACAGTGCTTTGTACTTCAATCGTTCGTTTTGCAGTTCGTTCAATCGGCTTTTAAGCATCTCGCTGTTGTACGCATTTTGCGCAGCCATGGCTGAGTTCGACAATTTTGCCGCTTTTATCCGGGCCGAGTGACTGCCAAAAAACAAAGGAACGGCAACCCCAATTTCAAAACCATGATAATTTTGGGCATTATCGTAGGCGTTGCTCCCAATAAAATAATTGAGCGATAAATCGGGCAGTATCTTTTGTTTTTCCACCTCCACTATGGCACGCGAGTAATCATTTTTATGCTGATACAATTGCTCCATCTGAAAAGAATTACCATCCCCTTCGCTCACTTGTATTGGTGTTAAATCACCATTAATCTCAAAGTCATCCGCCGTATTCATAAGGGATTTTAACTTATCGTATTCGCTTTTCATATCCATTAAGATGGCCTTTTGCATTGCCTCAATTTCGTTTCGTTTGGATTTGATGTGAAGTCCCTCCAGTCTGCTTATATCTTCAAGTTCCATTCGTTTTTGAGCATGAGCATCCAATCGCGCAAACAGGCTATCCAAATCCTTATAAATATTTTGCTTGCTCAACAACATCTGATATGTATAAAATCTCTGCGAAACTGCTTTTTTAAGTGCGTTCTTTTTCAGTTCCAACTCGGTTTGAGCAATGGAAATATTGATTTTATGGGCTTTGTTATTTTTAAAGTACAGCGTAGGAAAGCTGAACTCCTGCCCCACCGCCCAAACTTTTAAGGGATGCCCATTTTCGGCAATATTGTTTTCGTCGGTACTATAAGCTACGGTAGTTTTATCGGCATCGAAGGATGTTTTTTTTAGGGTCTTGCTTTGTTCCACGTTTAAATCATAAGCAGCAATCTGCTGGTTATTTTGCAAGGCTATGTCGATGAGCTCGGTCAAATTTAATTGCTTTTGCTGTGCATTGATTGCCAATGCCGGAGCAAGCAGCAACAGGAGGAGCATGACACCTTTGCTCCTTATCACCCTAAAGGGAAAGAACCTAATGGCTTTTATATTGTAAAACAATTCAAACATAAGGGGCAATGCAATCATGGTTAGCATGGTAGAGGTTATTAACCCGCCAATAACAACGGTGGCCAGTGGGCGTTGAACCTCGGCTCCTGCCCCAGTTGAAATAGCCATAGGAAGGAAACCCATGGCGGCCGCCCCTGCCGTTAGCATTACGGGGCGAAGACGGTCTATGCTTCCTTTGAGTATAATCTCGCGCATGGTATATTTGCCTTCCTGCTGCAATTCTTTTAAATGCTCTATTAAAACAATACCATTTAAAACCGCGATACCAAACAGTGCGATAAAACCCACGCCCGCCGATACGCTAAAAGGCATGCCGCGCAGCCATAGCAACAACACGCCACCAACCGCCGAAAGTGGGATGGCGGTATAAATCATAATGGCATCTTTTAAGGAGCCAAAAGCAAAGTGTAGGAATATAAATATAAGCAGCATGGCTACCGGAACAGCCAACATCAATCGGTTGGTGGCATTTTGAAGGTTCTCAAACTGCCCTCCATACTCAATGTAATTACCCGGTTCCAACTGCACGTTAGCTTCAATCTTGGCTTGTATATCGTGTATTACCGACTGCAAATCGCGGTTACGCACATTAACGGACACCACCACGCGCCTATGGGTATTATCGCGCGATATTTTCGCCGGCCCTGTGGTATATTCAATATCTCCCAATTCCGAAAATGGAACCTGGCCTCCATCAGGCAAAGGCACCTGAAGCTCACTGATATTGGCTATTTCGGTGCGGTTTTGTTGGTTAAAGCGCATCACCATATCAAAACGTCGCTCACCTTCAAAAACCACCCCATTGATTTTACCGCCAAAAGCAGCGGCCAAGTAGGTGTTCAAGGTATTAATGTCCACACCGTAATAGGCTATCTTACTCCTATTGTAACTTACCTTTACCTGAGGCAAGCCAGTGGTTTTTTCTAGTATGATGTCGCTGGCTCCCTCCACATCTGCTATCACCTCTTTAATCTCAGCAGCCTTTTGGCTGATATAATCCAGGTCTTCGCCAAAAATTTTGATGGCAATATCCGACCTAACGCCAGTTATCAACTCGTTAAAACGCATCTCAATGGGTTGTGTAAACTCATATTCAATGCCCGGGATAACTTCTAGCGCCTCCTTGAACCTTTCGGCCAATTGCTCTTTACTGTCGGCCTTTACCCAAGTATTTTTGGGGTGTAACTTGATAATCATATCTATCTCTTCCATCCCCATGGGGTCGGTAGGCACCTCTGCGGCACCAATCCTACAAACAATCTGGTGTACTTCGTCGGGGAAGGAATTGATGAGTATGTTTTCCATTTGGGTAGTTGTTTCTACCGTTTTAGTTAAGGATGTTCCGGTTTTCAGAACAGGCTGAATCACAAAATCACCTTCGTCGAGCGTAGGCACAAATTCGCCGCCTATATTAAAAAACAGTACTCCGGTAAGTAATAACATAAATACGGCTGAACCCAACACCAAACGCTTGTATTTACAGGCCTTGGTGATAACAGGTTCGTACGATCGCTGCACCCATCCCATCAACTTATCCGAAAAATTAGGTTTCTGATTTGCCGAAGGCCGCAAAAACAGCGAAGAGGCCACCGGTAACCAAGTAAGTCCCATAATCATGGCTCCGATGATGGCAAACGAAAAAGCCAGTGCCATCGGTCGAAACATTTTTCCTTCAACCCCCGTCAACGATAGAATAGGAATAAACACAATGAGGATAATCACCTGACCAAAGATGGCCGATTTCATCATTTTGGTAGAACCCACAAACGCTATCTTATCCATAATTGTGCGGCGTCCTTCTTCCGATGCACCAACAATATCCTTTTGTTGGAGGGTCATTTTTATGGCAATATACTCTACTATAATAACAGCACCGTCGATGATAATTCCAAAGTCGAGAGCGCCCAGACTCATTAAATTGGCATCCACCCCAAACACATACATCATTGATAAGGTAAACAGAAGTGCTAGTGGAATCATAGAGCCGATAACAAGCGCCGACCGCAAGTTGCCCAGTATTAGGAACACCGTTAGCATGACGATGATGGCGCCAAGGATAAGGTTTTCGGCCACCGTGGTGGATGTTTTAGCAATAAGTTCGCTTCGCTCTAAAATGGGATTAACAAAAACGCCTTCTGGCAAGTTTTCTTGTATCTCGGTCACTCTGCGTTTCACCTCCTTGATTACTTCTTTGGAATCGGCATCCTTGAGCATCATAATTTGACCAAGCACCGTTTCGCCCTTTCCGTTGGCAGTGATCGCACCATAACGGTTGGCATGTCCATAGCCCACTTCGGCAATATCCTTAACCAAAATGGGGACGCCATTGTTGCTCTGTACCAAAATATTTTCGATATCCTCCAACGACTTCACCAAGCCATCGCCCCGGATAAAATAACTTTGATTTGTTTTTTCGATGTAAGAGCCTCCCGTAATATCGTTGTTGTTATCCAGTGCTTCAAAAACTTGTATCAACGATATACCCATGCTCTTTAACTTAAAAGGGTCGATGGCCACCTCGTACTGTTTTAAATATCCGCCCCAACTATTTATTTCCACCACCCCATTTATACCAGATAATCTACGTCTGATAACCCAATCCTGAATTGTTCGCAGTTCCATAGGGCTGTAACGTCCCTCGTAACCAGGCTTTACATCTACAATGTATTGGTATATTTCGCCTAAACCCGTTGAAATAGGCCCCATCTCGGGCGTTCCATACGCCTCTGGGATATTAGCCGAAGCACTTTTTATTTTTTCGGCAATTAACTGGCGAGGAAGGTAAGTACCCATGCGTTCTTCAAATACCACGGTAACCAACGAGATACCAAATTTTGATATGGAGCGGATTTCCAGCACGCCCGGCAGGTTGGCCATCTCCATCTCTACCGGAGCAGTTATAAACTGCTCAATTTCCTGGGTAGATAAATTGCCCGAAGTAGTAATAACCTGAACCTGGTTGTTGGTGATATCGGGCACCGTGCCCACCGGTATTTTAACAATGGCATATATGCCGAACGCCACGATGGAGATAGTAAACAGAATTACGATGAGCTTATGCTTTACGCTAAAATCAATTATTTTTTCGAGCATATTTTTGTTTTTCTGAGGATAAAGAAGTTTTTCGACCCTTAAATTTAATCAAATGTTTGACTAAAATAGAATAATTATTTTATAATTACTACATGATTGATCATATCAGGAAGATATTAACGGAAGGCGAAAACTTTAATAATGAATTTAAAATGAAATTACTCAAAATGCCGAATTAATCAACTTTATTAGCGCACCGGAAACAGGATAACAATGGGCAATCGCAAGGCTGTCTCAATTCACAAATCAATAATGAGAATTTTGATACTAACTTATAAAACTATATTTTTGGGAACTGTACATCCTAAAATTTCGGAAAGACTTTACAATTGTGCAATCCTCCTAAAACCAAAAACACTGCTTACGTCCACATGGCAATAGTATGGTTTCACCTGATTTGAACGAATAATTCAAATGGTTTATTTGAGCTTTACAACACCTTATTCTTCGATATTGTGCAATTTATCTTGTTATTTTGCGAACAAAAATCAAGGGTAAACAAATAGGAATGGTTTAGTGTTATCCGTACGCTAAACATTCTATATTAATTAAAGTTAATTACCAAAAAACGGTTAATACCATCAAAATAAACATAAACCTATGAACGATAATAGGATACCTTTTAAACGCTTTCATGCACGAAATGAGAGTTTACAAGCACAATACGACGAAAAATATTATTCAAAACAACATGCCAAAGGCAAACTTACAGCCGTAGAGAGAATTGACTTTTTAATGGACGAAGGCAGTTTTAGAGAAATAGATGCATTTGTTAAACCACTGGGCAAAGAAAACCAAAAAGAATACGGCGACGGGGTTATTGTGGGATATGGAACCATCAATGGCCGTAAAGTATTTGTGTATGCCCAGGATTTCACTTACATGGGTGGCTCATTGGGTACAGTTCATGCCCGTAAAATTCAAAAAGTTCAGGAGATGTCGCTTAAAATGGGTCATCCCATTGTAGGGCTCATCGATTCAGGTGGTGCTAGGATACAGGAAGGCGTGGCCAGTTTAGCAGGTTATGCCGGCATTTTTATGCAAAACGTTAAAAGCTCCGGCGTAATCCCTCAAATATCCGTCATATTGGGGCCTGCAGCCGGTGGAGCGGTGTATTCCCCTGCCCTCACCGACTTCCGCTTTATGACGCGCGATACATCGTATATGTTTGTTACCGGACCCGAAGTGGTTAAAGAGGTACTTAACGAAGATGTTACTTTTGAGGAATTGGGAGGTGCCGAAGTACATGCCACAGAAAGTGGTGTAGCTGATATGATTTTCAACGATGAGGAACATACTTTAATGGGTGTTAAAAAACTATTAAGCTATCTTCCATCCAACAATGTTGAAAACCCTCCTGTGAATCAAGATGAAGACATTGAACCCGGAAAACCCGAAAAGCTCTCTTTGCTTTTGCCCGACGACGCGAATAAACCCTACGATGTGGTAGATGTTATCCAATTGATAGTGGACAAAGGCAGCTTTTACGAAATTGCCGAAAACCATGCGCAAAATATCGTTATTGGTCTGGCTCGTTTAAACAATGAGGTAACTGGTATTGTAGCCAATCAACCTAAGGTACTTGCTGGATGCTTGGATATCAACGCCTCAAAAAAAGCAGCCCGTTTTGTGCGTTTCTGCGATGCCTTTAACATTCCGCTATTGGTTTTGGAAGATGTTCCAGGCTTTATGCCGGGAAAATACCAAGAGCAAAATGCCATTATCATGCATGGTGCCAAACTGTTATACGCCTTTGCCGAAGCCACTGTGCCAAAAATTACCATTATATTGCGCAAAGCTTTTGGTGGTGCCTACATTGTGATGAACAGCAAAAACATGGGCGGCGATTTTAACTTTGCCTGGCCTACCGCCCAAGTGGCCGTAATGGGCCCCGAGGGTGCGGTTAAAATACTAAACCGAAAGGAATTGGCCGAATCGGACAACCCCGAAGAGCTTAGGCGTCAGTTGGTGGCCGATTACAAAGAAAATGTGGCTAACCCTTATGTGGCCGATGAAAAAGGTTATATTGACGAAGTGATTGACCCAGCAGAAACAAGGCAGGTTCTCATCAATGCCTTTGCCCTGCTCGAAAATAAATTTGAACAGAGCCCTACGCGCAAGCATGGGAATATGCCGCTTTAGATTATTAGATTTAGAGATAAGAGATGTTGAGACAAATCATTATCATTTCATCCTTATCTTTTGATTCAAACATATTTAATGAAAAATAAAATGAGTCTATGTTTTGAGATGGGTCTATTATCTGATAGTCTCTTATCTTACAGTCTCTTATCTCAGATATGATGAAAATAAATTCAATATTAATTGCTAACCGAGGCGAAATTGCTATCCGCATTGCACGTACCGCAAAACAAATGGGTATTAAAACCTATATGTTCCTTTCGCACCACGAACCTAACGCACTGCATCTAAGCCATGCCGACGAAGTAATCGATGTATCCGACAATACGTATATCAATGTTTACACCAACATCGACAAACTGATAGAAACAGCATTGGAATATAAAATAGATGCCATCCATCCTGGCTATGGTTTCTTGTCCGAAAACCCCTATCTGCCTCGCGAATGTGAGCGCAACAACATTATCTTTATTGGCCCTTCGTCCACGGCTATCTATCAAATGGGTAACAAAGGAATGGCGCGCGACATGGCACTAAAAAATAACATCCCCGTTCTGCAAGGAAGCGAAGGCGTGATAAACACCCTCGCCGAGGCAGAGGAAACGGCCAAGGTCATTGGCTACCCCATCATGCTTAAAGCGGTGGCAGGTGGCGGCGGTAAAGGTATGAGAGTGGTACGCAAAAAGAGCGAGATGCCCCTTATGTTTAAATTGGCCACCAACGAGGCCAAAGCGCTATTTGATAACGATTCGATGTTGATAGAAAAGTATGTTGAAAACCCTCGACATATAGAATTTCAGATATTGGGAGATAAACATGGCAACCTGATTCATCTTTTTGAGCGCGAGTGCAGCATTCAGCGTAAGCACCAAAAACTTTTGGAAGAAGCTCCATCAGCCGCACTGAGCGATGAATTGCGCGAGAAAATTGGAGCCGACGCCATTAAAATTTGCAAGGCCACCAATTATTATAGTGCCGGCACGGTAGAGTTCCTTTTAGATGATCAACTTAACCATTATTTTATGGAGATGAATACCCGTATTCAGGTGGAGCATCCCATAACCGAGGAGATAACGGGCGTGGATATAGTTGAGCAACAAATAAAAATAGCCCAGGACGAAGAATTACAGTTGAAACAAGACGACATAAAAATTAATGGCTGGGCCATGGAACTGCGCGTAAATGCCGAAGATGTGCAAGCGGGCTTTGCTCCTTCAACAGGACTTATAGAGCTGATGGAAATTCCCAACAAAAAACATCTGCGTTGCGATTCGGGTTACCAAACCGGCAAAGTAGTTATTTCTAGCTTCGACTCCCTTGTGGCCAAACTTATTATCACCGGAAAAACACGTAATCAAACCATCAAAAACTGCCGCAGCGTTTTAAGTGACACTACCATTAAAGGAGTTAAAACCACCCTACCTTTTTTTAAGCAAGTAATGCAAACCCCCGCTTTTGTGCAGGGACACTACACCACTTCGTTTATTGAAAAAGACCTGGCTCAAAGTTTCTTTCAGGAGGATGACGAGATAATAGCTGCTGCTGCCTTAGCAATGGAAACGTATTTAAAGGAACAAACCATTATTAACACAGGTAAATTTGGCGACAAACAAGTATCGGCCTGGGCTATGAGCAAAAAAATAAAAGGGTGAAGTTAGACAAAAGACTCCTAGACAATAGATCTAATCATCTATTATCACTTAATCTATCATCTCTTAATCTCTTAATCTTTTAAAAAAAATGAAATTACTACGTACCATAAAAAATTACACCCTAACCGGCGAGAAAAAAGTAAATGTTCAGGTTAGAGACGGTAAATTGCATAAAATAAATAACCGTAAAGCTGCCTTTGAAATTGAGCTTATCGATAACGATGAGTATGTCATTAAGGTAAATGAAAAATCGCATTTGGGCCAAGTAGTAAGCCTAAAACAAAATGAAGTTACGGTAATGATAAACGGTAATACGTATAATTTTACCGTCGAAACAGAGCTGGGCAGTAAACGAAAAGAAAAACTCACCAAAGATGCTGGCAAAAAGGTATCAAAAACCACTGCTCCATTGCCCGGTGAGATTGTGGCCGTATTGGTGACAGAAGGTCAAGAGGTGCACAAAGGGGAGCCGGTGATGATTTTGGAAGCTATGAAAATGCAGAACGAAATTATAAGTCCCATCAGCGGAAAAATAAAAGCACTACACGTAAAAGCCGATGAAACTGTAATGAAAGATCAAGCCCTGTTCGAGGTCGATCCCGGAAAATAAATAAACTTTGCATCATTTAATTAAAACATTTTATGTGCATTGTGGTTTGTACATATTAACACTTAAAAAAACTTTTCATGAGAAATCCAATGCTAATTATACACCTTTTATCGGTGGTTATGTTTGTAGGTGCGGCACTTTCGGCATTTGTGCTAAGCAGAGTAGCCAACAAATTCGATTCGCAATTTAAGCTGGCCATAAACCGCGCGCTCCTTTCCTTAAACTATCTAGGAAAAACAGGACTTACACTGCTCTTTATTACCGGTGGTTATTTAATGACGCCCTATTGGAAAGCTTTGGGAGACATGCCATTATTAGTAAGCAAACTTTCATTAGTAGTTATAATGATAGCGGTTTTGGTACTACTAAGCATTAAGGCGAAAAAAGCGAAAAAGAAACCTAGCGAAGGCTCCTTTGCAGCAGTTAACAAACTCAACACGGTTAACCTATTTTTAGGGGTGGCCACCATTATTTTGGCAGTGTTGGTTTTTGGGTGAGAGAAAGCCCCCCTCATTCCCCCAAAAGGGAAAAACCCCCCTCATTCCCCCCATTTGGGGTAATGCCATTTACTTAGTAAATGGCATTACCCTATTGGGGGATATTATTTCAAATTTTCAACGCTTTTTAACATCACTTTTAACAAATATGGTTTGGGCATCCCATTTCAAAATTATTGGCTTGTATATCTGCGCCT
>JAGXIO010000142.1 GCA_024635555.1 Saccharicrinis sp. | reverse complement strand
TTTAGCACTTCTTTATCTCCCGAGTTTTATGCTGGTGCTCTATACGAGGTAACGCCTAGTTTTACCATGGGTGTGCTGGCGCGTAGCATCTTTCAAAAGTACAACTACCGACAAGATTTTAATATCTCGGCCAATGTACAGCCCTATAGCTTTGTTTCGGTAAACCTGAATTATAGTTTGCGTCCGGGCGGTGGTAATGGCTTAGGAACAGCTTTGTCTTTATTAATGGGCCCCTTACAGCTCTATGTAGCCGCCGATTATCTTCCTACGCAATTGGCAACGGTATATATGGATGGGGATGAATTTACCATGTTTCCCAATGCCAGAAACGTGACGATGAAAGTTGGGCTGAATCTTATATTTGGCCGCCATGGAAATCGCGACAGACCCATGTTGGCTCGTGGTCAGTAAATTATGTTTTGGATAGAGAGAGATATTTGAATATATTAAAGAAGAAAACTAAATCCTATGCCTATCCGATTATTGCAGATAGTGCGGAAAATTGTATATTTGAAGCAAAGCATTTGCCATGATTGACTCTAATCAAATATTGCATTACCTGTCTTCGAACAAAACTCGATTAAGGGAAGAATACCATCTTATTAAAATTGGCATATTTGGATCCATTGCAAGAGGAGAACAGAACGAAAAGAGCGATATTGATTTAATCGTTGAATTTGAAGATAACACCCCCGATCTCTATTCTATCAAACAACGATTGAAGAATGAGATACAGTCAAGATTTAATTTACCAGTTGACATCTGCAGAGAAAAGTATGTTAAATCAATGTTCAAGCAACAAATTCTTGCAGAAGCCAAATATGCATAACGTAGCCGCTGTCAACAATCTCTATTTTCAATCCGTTTGATATACAATTAGAAGCGTTTATGTTGCTCTAGTTTGAAATATAAATTAGCGAAACCCTACCTTGCTATCAATTTCTGATGATGCAATGGTTTTTCGGGCTATGGCGAAAGTCTTATTGATTACGGCACGGTTAGGTTATGTAATAAAATCCAGCGAACTGCATTTTTTGAAATTAATCCCAAAATAAACGCTCATAAAAGAGATACAAGTTGACGGCACCGGGTACCGATTAAGATAAAAAGGATTTACTAACAAGATGGATCCAAACCGGGGACGCCGTGTTTGAATTACACCTCACTTCCCCAAGCCATTCTCTATCTCTTCGCCCAGTTTGTTGCGCAACTCCGGCAAATCAGCTCCTGAAAAATCAATCAGGAACTTGCCCGCTTTCCTCAGGTAAACCTCGCCGTTAAAGGGGTCTTCGATGAGATAAATTTTTTGGTCAGTTGTCTGGTCTTCGCTTTGCACAAAAGTCTGGTAATCGGCAACCAGTTTTTCAATGGCCACAGGGCTTTCCCGTTCAATAACGAACACCTCCATATCTTCATTTCCCTCTTATAGGAGGCACGATAAGCACTCCCCAACAATTCGAGACCCATAAAGGTATTGGCGATATAGAATGGATAAAGAAAAGCGGATACCTCTGCTGGCACCCTCCTTTTTATTGTTTTTTTTAAACAGCCCAACCATACTAACCGGTTTGATGGAAAATTTAAATTTTGAAATTCTTCCCAAAAATCCCTAGTATTCTTGGAAACTGCATGATAAGTACGGTAAAGGGAATTAAAGCATGTGGTAAGCGATATATCGTTTCGTGTAAATTCTGATGGAGACTGTTCAGCGGGAAGTCCATATAAAAATTAGCCCAGGTTCTGGCCACAGCCGTTGCGGCACCCCATAGAACCATATATATCAGGGAAACCTTTGCAAAGCGTGGGATGAAAATGCCAATTGCAAAAACCATATCTAAAATACCAGCCAAATAAAGCATATAGGTTGCAGTTGATTCACTCACATGGAGTGTATTAATCACCATATCTACAAATACACCCGGCTGTGGGTAGTATCCCAAAGCATATAGGCCGTGCGCCGAAAATGTTAAGGCAATGGCTATTTTTAAGTAAAGCCTCAGCTTTAGGATGTTTATTTTTTCCGTTAAAGCGAGATAAAAAAACAAGGGCAGCGAAAACTGTATGGCATATTCAAAAAATTGACCCAAATGATAAAACTTATCCTTGCAATATAAAAAGGCCAAAAAGCCTAAGGCAAGTGACGACAGTGCATATAACCAAGTTAAGGTTTTCATGCTTTGCTTAATTACAAGCGTTAGGATGGCCATTACGCCATAAAAAATCCCAAAACTAAATATGAAGTTGTCGATAAAATATCCAGCCGTTTCACTGGTAACATAGGCCTGCCAAGTATCACCCGTCAGCCAAGTTATCGTACTTTCCATCCAGTCCTTGTCCCACAGCAGTGCCCTAAAAGGAGCATCCCAAAATAAATGTTGCCAAGCTCTGCCTGCAAAAACTAAAAATGTGCTCAACCGCAATAAGGTAATTAGTAAATTATGTGGGGATTGTTTCGCTTGCATGGTTTGTTTTTTATAATTAGGCACGGCATTTATGCCATGCAGTAATGTAATATGAAAATCGGTTTTAACCGAAACATAAATTTCTCATTCATATTAAATATAAAAACATTTGCCCAACTGGAATGTTTATCAAAAGCGATAGTACTATCATTCTAATCTCTTGCAAAGAAACGGCTTTCAACCAATAAAATACAAGCATGAAAAATATATTGTTAATTATTACGCTACTTATATTTTCCGCTCACCTATCTGCCAAAACAGATAAGTACCGACTTACGCTAAGAGACAACCCGAGCAATTCCATGGTGATAGCCTGGAACCAGGTTTCGGGAAATGAACCAGTGGTTTATTACGGAACTACAGATCATAAGCAAGATTGGAGCAAATATGCCATGAGCGCTAAGCCCGACAGACATGTAGACTATGCCGAGATGAATAATAACTTTGTCCGGCTACATCATCTCACACCCAATACGGCCTATTACTTTGTGATTAAAGATAGTGAGGGTCTGAGCGAGCGCTTTTGGTTCAAGACAACACCTTGGGATACGGGCGAACGAATTTCGCTGATAGCCGGTGGAGATTCGCGAAGCAACCCCGATGCCCGAAGAAACGCCAACCTGATGGTGAGCAAGCTACGACCTCACGCCATACTCTTTGGCGGCGATATGACCGTTAGTGGCGAACCTCACGAATGGCAGGAATGGTTAAACGATTGGCAACTCACCATTAGCCCCGATGGACGTATGTATCCCGTTATTGCTGCCAGAGGAAACCACGAGAAAAACAATGAGATGATCGTTAATATTTTTGATGTGCCCCATAAAAGCGTGTATTATGCCATTACCATCGGCAACAACCTGATGCGGACCTATGTGCTAAATACAGAAATATCCATTGCCGGAAACCAAACCGCATGGCTAAAAGAGGATTTGGCCCTTAACCGCGATAAACAAGTGTGGAGAATTGCCCAATACCATAAGCCCATGCGCCCCCACGTGGCCAGTAAAAGAGAAGGCGACGGACAGTATGCCGAATGGGCCGGGTTGTTTTACGACGAAAAAGTACAATTGGTGGTGGAATGCGATGCCCACACAGTAAAAAGCACTTGGCCTATCCGACCATCCACGGGACCTAAAAGCGAAGAGGGTTTTGTGCGCCATAAAAACGGCACCGTGTATGTGGGCGAAGGTTGCTGGGGTGCGCCCATCCGTCCCGACGATGATGCCAAAAGCTGGACCCGCGACCATGGATCTTTCAATCAGTTTAAATGGATATTTGTGGACAACAAAAGCATGGAACTACGCACCATAAAAGTAGATAATGCCAAAGAAGTGGGTTACGTTCCCAACGATGATCCCTTTTTTATCCCCGAAAACCTCGATATCTGGTCGCCAAAAAATGGAGCTGTGGTAAAGATTAAGAAGTGAGATAGCTGGTAGCTGGTAGCTAATAGCTGATAGCTGATGGCTGATGGCTGGTAGCACATGACTGGAGCTGGTGGCGAATCTTCGGCTTGGTTGGCTGTCGTCAGGGTATGGCTTTAAAAGTCCTGTAAATGCCATGCCCTGACTACTGCGAAGGAACCCAGCAAGGGCACCAATCAGCCACCATACACAATGAGGTGCAAAATAGATTAAGCCAAAACTTGTACTGCAATCGTCCGCACTTCCCCAAAAGCAAATATTTTGGTTGAAAGGCCAGTGTTTTTAATCCAAATCTCCTCACTTCTCCTGTAATTAACAATTACAACTGACCACGTACAGTAAAACATATCAACTTTTTTGTTGAAACATTCGTGTAATTTAACTGTAATAGATTACATTTATCACCTAATAAGTAACTTCGTACAAAGTTGAAATAACAGCATATGGGGTGAGGTTATTGAAAAGTTACCAACAAGCGTAAAAAACGACAGCTACATGATATTTAACGGGATAGACAATCAAACGGTTGAATTTAAGATAACCAACTATCAGTATCCAGATATAAAATCCGGCGATTGGGATGGTAATTGGTTATTGATTTATTTAAACGTGAAAAGCAATGTTGGACATTGGCAGACGATTGACCCTTCATTGACAACTTGGGAAATAAAAACGTTGATTGATTGGTTTAATGATTTACCGAATAATAAAAAACCAAAATTTAAACACCTTGATTTTACCGAACCTAATTTGTCTTTTGAACATATTGGATTCAATGGAAATAAATGTTTAATTAGATTAAGATTTGCATTGGAATCGAGACCACAATCAGCAGTTGAGGATAGAGAGTATTTTGTCGATTTTGAATACAATAGAAATGAAATAAAACAAATTATCAGTGATTTGACAAATGAATTAAAGAAATTCCCTGATAGAAAAGGAAAAGAATAAAAAACGCCAGTTGGTAACAACAGCTAAACCCAATGCGGGCAGGTCGGTGGTTTGCTTTTATCAGTTTTTCAAATTAGCTTTATTACTCGGCTGAAAGGAAACTGCTTCGAAAGCCCGCACTGGGCTTAGCTGCAAACGTTATAGGGCATTTTAAAAGAACACACCAACAGTAGAACATTATGACGAAAATATACAGACTTTTATTACTCGGACTTTCATTTCTTTTGCTCGTTGGACTCGGCTTTTATATTCGACAGGACTTTTCATTTCTCCTTAACGACTTTTGGTTTACTTCGGGACTTTTACTGCTCATTTTGCTTTCTCTAATTGACCAACCGCATTTTTCCAAAGACACTAATGTTTTTGTAAATGCTGTAACAGCTGCGGTTTCATTGCTTTTAGTTCAGGCAGACAACAGAGATTTTTTGTTTTGGTCATTTTTATCATTCATTATTTACCTGACCGTTAGCAGTTACACGTTAATGTGGTTAAGGACAAATCCACTGAATGAAGAAAATAAAGCACTTCAACTTTTTTCTCGTCTCAACAGACAAATCGGACGACCAGAAGCAATTTTTTCTGCTTTCTTTCTTTGGGGCGGTATTAGACAGTTTGGACTCTCTTCAAACGAATTCAACTTACTTCTATGGTTTTGGATAATCTTTATGATTTTAAACATTCCTGCTTTAGCCAAAACAATAGAAGGGCTTTTTGTGGCGATTAAAGAAAAAAATGACAAAGAAGCTATCGGACAAATTTTTGGCGTACAATCAAAAAATACATTTCTCGTAAAGCTATCAGAAAACAGAAGTCAAACGACAAGAATATTTGAGTTCGTAGAATTTAAATATTCCATAGATAATCAGGTTAAGAAAGGACTCATTCTGGACGTTTACCTTCTTAATCAAGAGCAATGGGTTAAAGTTTTGACAACACAAGAAATTGAAAAAATATTTTCGGAAAAAATTCTTTTTTCTTCTCACACTCCCGATTTGGTTTATAAAATAACTAATGTTCCAAAGACGGACTATTTAGAACGCTTCATTGGTTTGGTAACTGAGAATTCTACTATTGAGAAAATTAAATTTGTTTACAATTCTAAAGCTCCCATTTCAGAAGGACAACTACTAGAACTAAATATTCGCAACGAAAGAATATTATATCAAGTAATTGAAGGAACAACAAAAATAGAATTACTTGAAAATAAAAACCAAACAGGACTAATCATTGCAGAAGCAATTCAATTGGGAACATGGAATAATGCAACACTCAGATTTGAGCAATACGGTTGGGTTCCAAGCATTAACACACCCATTTATCTTGCTACAAATATTGATAAAGTTCCATTGGAACAATCGGAATATATAATTGGAAGCATTCCTGGGACAAATTATCCAGTAATTATTAATAAGGAAGTTGCAATTACTCACCATACAGCTATTTTAGGCGTTACAGGTTCAGGTAAATCTGTATTTGTTCGTAACCTCATTGGACAAATTGTAAATGATACAACCAAAGTCATTATAATTGACTTGACAGGAGAATACCGAGAAAAAATTGCAGACATTCAATCTATAATCAGTGAAGCAAGTGGAGACAATGCATTTAAAGCAATCGAAGCAATTGCAACAGAAGAAAGAAAGTTTGCCAATCAAAGGGATTATACTGCGATGAAAGCAGCCGAAAAAGTAATAAAAACCGAATTTCACACTTCAATAAAAACATTCTTAGAAGGAAATACAACTGAAGCAATTTTTGAACTCCCCGACATTTCTAATAACTCCGAAATAATTGAATACACAAAATGGTTCTTTTGGGTTCTATTCAAGACAGCAAAAGTTGAAAAAAGTTTTGGGAAGCGAGTTTGTGTTGTACTTGAAGAAGCTCACACAATAGTTCCTGAATTGAACTCAATGGGTGTTTCAGACTTTGCTTCAAAAGCTACCGTCAACAGTATTGCTCAAATTGCTTTACAAGGTCGAAAATATAACATTGGATTTTTTGTCATTGCACAACGAACAGCAAATGTTTCTAAAACTGTTTTGACGCAATGTAATTCAATTATTGTTTTTCAAGAGTTCGACAAGACAAGTGGAGATTTTCTTTCAAATTACCTTAGAACAGAATATATAAAAGCATTGCCAACTCTTAAATTTAGACAAGCAATTGCAGTAGGAAAAGCCTTTAAATCCAATGTGCCAATGATTTTTGAAGTACCTGAATTAACAACATAAATTACATTTTAGAAAAAGGCGACTATGACCAGAGACAATAACTATACAATTGAAATACTATTTGACGTAGAAAGTCGGAAAAGAAGCATTTTTATCGGACAAGTTCCTTATTATGGTTCAACTTCTTTTTATGACGATTTCAAAATTTATAATTACAAAATAATTATAGAAGCTAAACGGAGTGCAATTATTCCTCTTGACAATATTTTTTACAACCATTTCAGCAGTCTTTACAATCAAATATTAAAGGCACTTTTATTTTACTATGCTTCGACAAGAAAATTTGCGAAAATCACAAGCATAAAAATTTCAAGAGCAAGGTCACAAAAAACTTTAGAGGAAAAAACTTTTAAAGACAATCAATTTAATCAAGTTTTAGACAATTCATTCAAACTAAATTATCAAATAGAACAAGCTCGACTTCAAGAATTGTTCAGCGAAACTTCAAAAGGGCAAACTACTTTAATAGCAATATCTTATCTTCTAATTTCAAACACTACACTAAGTGAAAGCGATAGATTTGAAAAACTTTGGAAGTCCTTCAACAAACTTTTCTCTCACATTGCTGGGGAAAAGAAAGACTTCAATTGTTTAAGATTTTTAAGGCAATTTGTTATTGATAACTCGAACATTTTAACATTGTCAACTAATAAAGTAAGCACATTAACTTCAACTAAGTTAAGAAACGCTATTCGTTGGCGAGGTATGCTATTAGACAATTATGACACAGAAGCAAAAACAGGAAGTTTCAGGGATTTTGTATTACGCTATTCAGACAAGAGAATTATGGAAATTCTATTGGAAACAAAATATGGTTACAGAGAGACGTTTCTAAAAAATCAAGGCGATTTTGTTGTAGTTGACAATCACATTCAAAATGCAATTGCCGCAGATACAAAAAATGACAATGAAGTAGTTTCCTTATTGACAGGAAAGTACATGTACTTCGTGAGAAATAAAACATTTCACGGAGAAAAAGTAGATTCTTCATTTCGACTTTCAGTTAATAAGGAAGACAATGAACTGAAATTTTTAAATGGTGTATTAGAACCCTATTTGGTTGACTTAATTAACGCTAATGACAAATACTGAAAAAGAAAAACGCCCTATAATACTTTAGGATTAAGGCACAGTTGAGCCCCAAAAAAAAGCAGTAAGGATGATACACCTACTGCTCTACTTCTTTCAGCGAGGATGATTTACCCCACGCTCAATTGTGTTTTCATTCCTTTTGGGCTAACACCAAGTGTTTCTGAGATTTATCGTGAGGGGATTAAACAAAATGGATTAGTTTTCCCCATAAAATTGTCGCTCTCATTGATGTGCGTTGGCATCATCAATAAAACCGATGATTGTATTGATGAACATTTATAGGGTTTTCAGACGTACCTTTCCCATTCACGAAATGGCAAGCGCACAATTTTGATGTTGGTTTTTTTTACAGTATTTCAAAGAACGATTTTGATTAAGCAATTTACTAGCCGGGTTCCAAGCGGTTTTGCCATACTTTACCTGCAAAGTGCATATGACCTTTTTTGCAATTGGGACAATTGGGTTTGCGGTAATTTTGGATAAGCTCTTTTATTTCCGCCCAAACGATATCTTGTTTTAGCACTACCGTTTGTCCGTCCTCTATGTCCAGCACATGGTATAGTGTATATGCGGGGTTCAGCGCTTAGCGAAGGTTTGCAGCTCGTAAATAAGGGTGGTGTAAACTAATAGGTTTGCGTCTCGTAATCCCGCACGACACCATACCATCAAACCTTTCAGCAAGGTTGGAAACCATAACAGAAACGACTAACTTTAACTTTTAAACTTTATAAGGAATGTTATGGACAACTCAAAAGAAGGTAAATGCCCTGTTATGCACGGGGCAAATACGGACACCAATAGTTCCGTAATGAGTTGGTGGCCGAATGCTCTTAATTTAGACATTTTACATCAACATGATACAAAAACAAATCCACTTGGTGAATCCTTCAACTATCGAGAAGAGTTTAAAAGCTTGGATTTTGAAGCTCTGAAAAACGACCTCAAAAAAATAATGACAGATAGCCAAGAATGGTGGCCTGCTGATTGGGGACATTATGGTGGATTAATGATAAGAATGGCTTGGCATAGTGCTGGAACTTACCGCACAGAAGACGGTCGTGGCGGAAGCAATACTGGAAATCAGCGTTTTGCACCATTGAACAGTTGGCCTGATAATGTAAATCTTGACAAGGCTCGTCGTCTGTTATGGCCTATAAAACAAAAATACGGCAACAAAATTTCGTGGGCAGATTTGATGATTCTTGCTGGAAATATGGCCTATGAATCAATGGGATTTAAAACATTTGGATTTGGCGGCGGTCGTGAGGATATTTGGCATCCTGAAAAAGATATTTATTGGGGAGCTGAGAAAGAATGGTTAGGAAAAGATAGATATTCTAACAAATCTGATGAAGAAACACTTGAAAATCCATTGGCAGCTGTTCAAATGGGATTAATCTATGTTAATCCCGAAGGCGTTGACGGTAAACCAGACCCATTAAAAACGGCTCAGGCTGTGCGGGTAACATTCAAGCGTATGGCTATGAATGATGAAGAAACGGTTGCATTAACAGCTGGAGGACATACCGTTGGTAAAACACACGGTAATGGCGACGCATCAATTCTTGGCCTTAGTCCCGAAGGTGCACCAATCGAAGAACAAGGATTTGGTTGGAAAAATCCCAAAGGGAAGGGTAATGCCGAACATACCGTAAGTAGTGGTTTGGAAGGTGCTTGGACAACACACCCAAACAAGTGGAACAACACGTATTTTTATTTGCTTCTCACCTACGACTGGGAAACCAGAAAAAGCGCTGCCGGAGCATGGCAATGGGAGCCTATCAACATTAAAGAGGAAGACAAACCATTTGATGCACATGTTCCCGGAGTTCGCAGAAATCCGATGATGACCGATGCCGATATGGCGTTGAAAATTGATCCTGAATACAGAAAAATATCTGAGCGTTTTTATAAAGATCCAAAATATTTCTCAGAAGTTTTTGCAAAAGCATGGTTTAAACTTACACACCGCGATTTAGGTCCGAAAAGTCGATATATCGGTACTGATGTTCCAAAAGAAGATTTTATTTGGCAAGACCCAATACCTACAGTTGATTACACGCTTTCAGAATCGGAAATTGAAGATTTAAAAAGTAAACTTCTCAATTGCGGTTTAACTCAAACTGACCTTATTAATACAGCTTGGGACAGTGCAAGAACTTTTAGATGTTCCGATTATAGAGGTGGAGCTAATGGCGCAAGAATACGCCTTGCCCCTCAGAAAAATTGGGAAGGGAATGAACCTCTAAGACTTGAAAGAGTTTTGAATAAACTTACAGAAATTCAGGCAGGATTGAGCAAAAAAATAAGCATGGCTGATTTGATTGTTTTAGGTGGTAGCGCTGCAATTGAAAAAGCTGCTGAAAAAGCAGGTGTGAATATTAAAGTTCCTTTTGTAGCCGGACGAGGTGATGCAACAGCCGAAATGACGGACATTGATTCTTCCGAAGTGCTTGAACCAATTCATGACGGTTTCAGAAATTGGCAGAAAAAAGAATATGCCGTAAAATCTGAAGAAATGCTTCTCGACAGAACGCAGTTAATGGGGCTTACTGCTCCCGAAATGACTGTTTTGATTGGTGGAATGCGAGTTTTGGGAACAAATCATGAAGGAACAAAACATGGTGTTTTTACCGACAGAGAAGGAGTTTTAAGCAACGACTTTTTTGTAAATCTTACCGACATGTGTTTCGTATGGGAACCAGTTTCTGACAATCTTTACAATATTAGAGAAAGAAAAACCGGAAAAGTTAAATGGACAGCCACAAGAGTTGATTTGGTTTTTGGTTCTAATTCAATATTGCGTTCTTATGCTGAAGTTTACGCACAAAACGATAACAAAGAAAAATTTGTTAAAGATTTTGTAAACGCTTGGGTTAAAGTAATGAATGCAGACCGATTTGATGTGATGAAATAAACCCAGCTGCAATATCGTATATAAGTAATGGCGGGGATTGTTGTTAGTTTTTTAAAGTCTTTGGTATGGCTGGCTGCCGTCAGGGTATGGCTATAGAAGTCCTGTAAATGCCATGCCCTGACTACTGCGAAGGAACCCAGCAAGGGCACCAATCAGCCACCATACACAATGAGGTGCTAAACAGATTAAGCCAAAACTTGTACTACAATCGTCCGCACTTCCCCAAAAGCAAATATTTTGGTTGAAAGGCCAGTGTTTTTAATCCAAATCTCCTCACGTCTCCTGTAATTAACTTTTACAACTGATCACCAATAGTAAAACATATCAACTTTTTTGTTGAAACATTCGTGTGATTTAACCGTAATAGATTACATTTATCACCTAATAAGTAACTTCGTACAAAGTTGAAATAATAGCATATGGGGTGAGGTTATTGAAAAGTTAACGCCAATTTTAAAGACTGACAAGAAAGAGGATAATGTAATTAATTAGAAACTTTAACCAGACAAAAAAACTCATGAGAAAAACTGGATTGATTGCTTTTGTTTTATTGCTTTTTACACATAGCATTAATGCAAAGAATGACTTTAAAATCCCAGCAAAAGTTGATGAACGGATTGAGTTACTTAGCGTTATTTGTAGGCTTGCAGAATTCAATGAGTATGTTAATAACAATGTTCCAAAATATGCGAAAGATGTTGATGTTTATTTTGCAGAATTCAAATCACATGAGCTTATTTCTCTTGCTAAAAAGCTGAGAGCAGAGGGAGGATTTTCTTACGAAGCCATTGCAAGTCTAGCCACAAGCATTGAAATTGGCAATGAAATTAAACTAAAGAATGGTTTATCACTCAAAGGCATTAAGAGATGGAACCAAGAAAGTCTAGATATATTTATTGCACATTTAAACTCTTTTTACAAGGCCACAAACTTTATTGAGTTTTTCAGCTCTCATAAAAGTTTGTATTTGGTTTCAGAAAAAAGATTTACAGAAATATCGGAAAGCATAAATTATTCTTGGTTCAAGAGTTTTTATGGAACTGATGCGGACTTTCATTTAATGTTGGGAATGCTTAACGGATATAGTAATTATGGGGTGACAAGTTACTTTGAAGATGGTAAAGAGGAGATTAATGCAATAATTGGCGTAAACGAAACAGATAGTATAGGAAACCCCATTTTCTCAAGAAAAGAAAAAATTATACAGACAATTATTCATGAATTTAGCCATTCGTTTTGCAACCGACTAATTGATATTTATTATGAGGACATGGAAACAAAGGCGGAGGATTTTTTTGGGGAGGCAAAAGGAGTATACGTAGGTGGACGTACAATGTCATATGAAATTTTGGTTAGAGCTTGTGTAATAAAATACGTAGAAGCTAATTCCGAAAAAGAAAATGTTCAATATCTGATAAATCAAGAAAAGACTCGAGGTTTTATATGGATACAAGAACTTTATGATGTTCTATCGATGTATGAATTAGAGAGAGAAAAATATCCAATGCTTATTGATTTTATGCCACAAATAGTTAAAGAGCAAAATAGGTTAAATGCTTCAGAAATTAAAGCAAGTTTCGAACAAGCAGTAGCAAACATTGTCACTGTGAATATAGAAGATGAAGATGAGGAGGTTGACTATAAAATAGACCACCTCGTAATAAAGTTTGATAGACCTGTAATAGAAAATCCTAAAGACCCTGTTGTATATTGGGAAGGTGAAACAGAGGTTTCCAAAACATTCAATCAGCCTGCATATTGTCAAGACGAAACTCAAATGATATGGATTGTACCAATTAACATAAAACCAAATACGAAATATACTATAGCGATTCCAAGTAGTGCTTTTGGGACAAAAGATTATTTCCCACTATTAGAAAATTATTTTTTAAGCTTTAAAACAAGAAAAGAATAATTCCAATTACTACTTAAATGATTAATTGAAGGATAATAAAAACAGGCGTTAACATCATATATAAAATATTGGGGGTTAGGTGGTTGCTTGAAATATTCTGCCCCGCATGAGCTTTTGTAACGGCAGACAGTGATGACGCCCGCAATCCCCAACATTTCATATATGTACCGTTATGCCCAATGCCAAACCCGTCAGTAAAAGTCATTATTAGAATGGAAAAATCAACTTAAAATGGTAATTTAGTTGAATGAAAAAAGACCAGTCCATAGGATTAGATTTTATTGTTGATAAATTAACAAATTCGGTTGAAAATGTTGTTACGGGCGACAGTTTCAAGACCGAGGTTTCTATTTTGACAAAAGCTGACCTAAAAATAGTAACAAAGAAAAACGGTTGGCTTTTCGATTGGAAAAAAGAACTTAAAGAACCAGTAAGAGAAATTTACAAACTTACTATTGTTGGGAATCCGACTATTATTCAAGGACTTATAAGCATGGAAGTTAAAGAAGACCATGTTTATATGCACTTGGTTGAAAGTGCACCTTTTAATAAGGGAAAAGAGAAAATGTATTCTGGAGTTCCCGCTAATTTGGTTGCATTTGCATGTAGAGTATCGTTTCAACGTGGACATGAGGGTAATATTTCATTTTTATCAAAATCCCAACTAATTGAACACTACGAAAAGACGCTTGGAGCATTTCACTTTGGCGGACGTGTAATGATAATTGATACCGTTGCCGCCCTAAAGCTTATTGACAGATATTTTAAAACCAGCTGATTATGACACGCAAAAAGATAGAATTAGATGTTGACTTTATTGGAGGTCAGGAGGGTTTGACCAAAGAAGAGGAAAAAGCGTTAAGTGATTTCTTTAAAAAACGTAAGCTGACTCCTCAACAAAGGTCAACTAAAAATAGGACTAAGACCGTAAAGCGCAGTAAGACTACAACTTAATCTTCCTCGAATAAAAAGCAAAGGCATAACAATGTACAAATAATAGCCGAAAAAGCAGTAAATTCAAGGGTTGTAGCTCGCTTTAACTTTTTTGCAGCTTGAAAAGTTTGTAGTCCGCAATCGGTAACTTTTCATACCGCCAACGTTACATGGCTTTTTAAAAAACACGCAACACACAGACTATGAGTTTGAAAATTGGAAATAGTGTAATTGTTAAAGCAGGAATAAAAGAGCCAGATTCGGAAAATTTCGAAATTGGAGGTTGGCAAGGACGTGTTATAAAAATTGATAGAGAGTTTGATAATGTAAATACCATGATTACGATAGAATGGGACTCGTTGACATTGAGACAAATGCCTGCTGAATTTATTCATGAATCTGAATATGAGGGACTTGATTGGCAGTCTATGAATTTATATGAAACGGATTTAGAAAAATCAGTTCATCGAGACAAAAAGAATGACGTAAAAAAGACACAGGAATTACTATCAGACAAATATTACTGGTCTTCACTTGGAGAAGAAGGACTTAGGATTTCAAAAATACTTAACGGGGTAGACCTCAAAGACGAAATGCAATGTTTACAAAATTGGGTAAATCATCTTGACAAATCATTGACTTTTCCGATTCAAGCAAAAGTGACAGAATCAGAAGATAATTGGTTGATAAAAAGTGGTGACAAAGTTTTGATAAAGTCACTTCCACATATAGTTGACTTATACGGAATAATAGCGACAATAAATCTAAAGGGAAAAAAATTCGAATTTCCTCTTTGTGACTTATCGGTTGTAGATATAAAAATAGCCGATTTTCAACTAATTGAAGATTATAGAACATGGTTTGTAAATAGATAAATTGAATAAAAAAAGCCATGTAAAAAACGGTATAGCCAATAAGGGTTTTAGTGGTGTGCGGAGGTTTTTAGCCCGCTTCAACTTTTCTGTAACTTGACAAGTAAGTGCCACGAATTCGGCTACTATTCTTATACTAACCGCCGTAAGCCATTATAAAAAACACAGCTAGCAGAAAATAAATTAAAGATTTTTAGCCTTTTTCTCTTTGACAGACTATTTATAGGAAAAGAAAATTTTTAGAAACAAATTCAGACATGGAGATTTGTCTGCAAGATTGTCAAAGTATGACTACATGAGTTGTTATTCATACAATAAGAAAAATAATCAAACAGAATTTAACGAGTTGATTTCATTTTTCAATATCTGGATATCCTTTTAATAAAGATAAAGTTCAATCTGTTGATTTTATTATTTCAGGAACTACAAGCGGACAATATTTAATTACAGGGATTATTGGACGAATTGACAAGGATAATATGTTTGATAGAGATGTTTTTAATATTTTTCCCGAAAATTCGTCAGGAGATACTTATTCTGTGATTCAGTCACTTCATTTTAAAGATGAAAATAACCAACGACTGACAGACAAGTCTCAAATAATGATTTAACAACCGAAGAGGACAAAATTAACGAATTATATCAGGCAGTTTTGACAGGTAACACTACTCGTTTTAACATTGATAATTATTCGAGAGATTTTGAAAAATTCATCAAAGCGTGTCATTTGACATATAAAAAATATTTAGAATGAATAAGTTACGGCACACAACATGCAATATTTACAAGATGACCGAAAATGAATTACTCTGAAAAGCCATTTTGGGCAAATGAATATCTATTGACTGAAAATTGTCCTAAATGTGGAGTCGATACATTTACACATTATACTAACAAATACGTTATTGAGAAATGGTGCTTAAATTGTAGATACTTTACTTATAGTTGGTTGAGTTGCTGTATTAATCCCGAGCCAATCAAAGTGATTTATTACATGAAAGACGGACGTCCTTCGCAAAGAGAACAATGTCTAAATTGCGGTAAATTATTATTTGGGAAAGCGATTAGTTTTAAAGGTGTAGACCAGGAAAAATTGCGCTACTTTGATGAATCCGCCAAATACAATAGAGAGAATGAAATCGATTTTTTAAAAACGGACTTCGAGAAAAAGAAAAAGTATAACTTTTCATTGAGATACCAAAAAGGGTATATTGATTATCTAAAAAGTGAAAAGTGGAAAGAATTACGGTTAGAAATAATGAAACGGGATAATTTTCTATGCAAAAAATGTAAAACAGAAAAGGCTTGTCATGTTCATCATTTAACTTATGAAAGACTTGGTCGAGAAAGATTAGAAGACTTGATATCAATTTGTTTAGATTGTCACAAGAAAGAACACGACAAAGACATGTAAATTTGTATGAATGCAGAAAAAATTACGGCACACAATAAATAGGACTATGAGCGGTCTGTAAGACCCAGCGATTAGTTCGGGTTGAACTACATCCCGGCCATTATTTAACCTATGTACTTATCGACGCTTTTCGATATTTCTGATTTGTAAGAAGGCGTTGAGAAACGCTACAAAAGAGATATAAAGGTACATGATTATAATTAAGGGGTCAAATTATAAATAAAGAAGTTATTTAAGCTTTCCGATATTAGCAGGTGAAAAAAATAGAATATAAATGAATTTCATATTTTGTTGCATTCGAATTGAGAAAAACATCGACTATATTTAATCGGAGCTATCCCATAAGGATTTAGTTCAACACATGGTAGAGTGCATCCGGGTCTTAGCGGTTTGCGAAGGTTCGTGGCTCATAAAAAAAGTTGGTGTAACCGGATAGGAAAGTAGTTTCGAACTCCCGCACGACACCCTACCATCATCCGTTGGGCGTAATATTAGGAAACTGAAACACACATGGATACAGCATTGATTTTAAAACAAAAAGTTGACTTGGGGGAAATTAAAGATTTCAATCGGGCATCGGATTATCTCGATAAATCTGAGATTGTGAAAGATTTATTAACCGATTTTGACTTTGATATTTTAAACCTTCTCAACAGATTGACCGAAATTTCAGAGATACCATTTGCACATAGAATTGAGAGAGTTCAAAAATGGATAAATAAACTTGCTGATTTGTCATTTTGTGATTATGGTTTCTCTATTACAGGGAAAAGTGATGATATTTTATCGTGCTATAACTCTTTGATAACAAGCATTCTGATACGGATGGATTATTCAGACAAAGACCGTATTGATAAGGGAATTAAATGGATTATTGACTATCAGAACCTTGGACGTGGTGCAAAGAATAACTGGAGTGGTTCACGGATATTAAAATATGGTGGATGCATGAGGACTACTCCCTGTTATATTGGGATTGTTAAAGCTATTATAACACTTACCGATTATAAAAAACGTTCTGATTACGTAACCAATGATAATATTGAAAGCAAATTGAAAACAGGATTGGAATATATTCTTGACCATAAAATCTATTTGCGACAATCAAATGGACAACCGATTACGAAAGACATAAACAAACTGACTTATCCTTTTTCATATAAAACAAACGTGATTGAAATACTTAGATTATTAAAGGACAACAATTTGGATTCAGATTCACGTTGTGATTTGGCAAAAGCGTATCTTCAGACAAAAAAGCAAAAGGATGGATATTGGAAAATAAATAGTTCATACTTGCCAAAATGCTGGATACAATTCGATAAACCAAAAGAACCAGGATTGTGGATTAGTTATGAAATTAAGAAACTAATAAATTGATAGACAGATAAATACTACGCTCAATAATATGTATAAAAAATTGCCGAATAGTGCGATATTTAAGCTTTGTAGCTCGTTTCAAATTCATCTCAGTTTGAAAAGTTTGTAGTCCGCAATCGGCAACTATTTTGGTGTGCCGAGAAGCAACGAACGGCAAAACATTTCGTTGCATGCTGTAATTGAGATGGTGGAAGTTACAAATGTGTAGCCGAACCACCGATGTCGTCTTGCAGAGCCTGTCGCGGTTTATCGGGAAGGGGGCATCAAACCACCCAAAGGTGCTTAGGTAAAGAGCCTCGGTGCTGAGCGTTTGGGAAAAGCTGTAACATGAGTACAGTCAGGTATGGATAAAAGAGATGAGCAGAATAAAATTTGAATTAGGTGGAGTGAATTTGTTTGACGAAACAGATTGGAATACGATGAGTGAGTTTGTTGTGGATAATCTCCCAAAGTTTGAGCTTGCTTTCAAACCCGAAATTGAAAATTTGAAAACAAATAGAATGGTTTTTGTCAGGTAAGTATCTTTGGGAGAAGGTATCAACAAGCAAATAGGAACACAAAAGCTAAAGCAAATCTAGTTCGTTGGCAATCATTCGGTTGATATATTGTTGAATTACAGCTTTCATCAGTTCTAATTCTGCCTGCGGAACGGCTTGAATACCTTTTAAATTGTTCGATAGAGATGGGTCTTCTTTTATATCATAAAAAGCAATCACATCCTTTCCATCAAAGTAAATGGCCCAATTATTCATCAAAAACTGAAAGGATTCATTCACATAGTTTAAAACATACGCCTTGCCTATCAATTCAGGATTGAACAAATCGCGCCCAAAAGCAACATAACCTTTGTTAAAGCCTAACAAATTAAGAACGGTGGGCATGATATCAGTTTGCTGAGCTAGCGCATTGCTACTTCCTCTTAAATCACTTCCAGGTGCATAAAATATTAATGGTACGGCAAAAGCATTAGCACTTGTTTTGTATTCAATATATTTACCTGAGGCACTATGGTCGGCGGTAATTACAAAAAGAGTTCGGTTAAACCACGGCATCTCTGAAGCAACTTTAAAGAACCTGCGAAGAGCCATATCGGTGTAACCAACACATTGATGCAGTGGTATTTCTCCTTTAGGAAATACGCCTTCATACTGAGCGGGAACTTTAAATGGATGGTGTGATGAAACAGAAAAAATGGAGGAAACAAATGGTTGTGGAAATGTATTTAATTTTTGGGCAAAAAACTGAAAAAATGGCTCATCCCAAATGCCCCATATTCCATCAAAATCGGTATCATTAGCATAATCATTCCGGCCGTAATAATGATCGAATCCAGCCATACGGGTAAACGACTGAAAACCCATTGACCCATTTTGAGCTCCATGAAAAAATGAGGTATGGTAATCTTTCTCCCGAAGGAGTTTCCCTAATCCGTTTATGCTGTTTAACGAGTATTCGGACACCACAAAAGGCTTCACCAATGCGGGCAATGATGCAAGAACAGATGGGAGTGCATCAATAGATTTACGGCCATTCGCAAAAGCATTGTTAAATGAATAGGAAACATTTATCAGGGAATCCAGAAATGGTGTATAGCCTTTGTAATTGCCATTGTTAAGGTTCGGGTTTAATGACCCAAAATGTTCACGGCTAAAACTTTCGAGGATGATAACCACCACATTCATATCCTTAAACTCCGCATTAACTTTAGGCTCATGCACGGGGGTATATATCTGCTTAAGCTTTGCATCATCATGGAAATAATCAACGGGTTTAAATGTGACTTTACTAATGGTGCGGAAAATACAAAATGGCGTATTTAGAACCAGAGCCATTTCCTCGGGGGCATTAACAAATTTACCTGCATTATTCATTGTTATTGGCCTGGTACTTTCCCTGTAACCACCGCGAACACCAATAACACTAAGTCCTACAAATAGGACTAGGAAAATAACAGATGTAATACCATAAAGCCATTTTGAGGAGAATACGATAGGTTTGGGTTTTATCAACTGGTACAACTGGAACATTAAAAACACCAATACCAGCCAAAAAACTACAGCGTACCAATAATCATATATAAAGCGAAACCATAATTGACCCTTGTTCTCCTCGTTAGAAAACATCTCGAAAACGCTAAAAGTGGTTCGTTTAAGTGTAAACCGATAATAAATAATGTCGCTCACATTTGCGGCCAAGCCCACTGAATTGACAATCAAAAACAACCATTTTAAACTGCTCTGATAATAATGATTGAATTTGAATTTGAATGGCAATAGAAATAAAAGAAAATAGAGCGAATTAAGGTAGATAAGACCACTGACATCAAACAACAGACCACCCTTCATGATATTAAGAAAGCCGGGAAAAGTAACATTGGAAAAAAAATCAGCATTAAACCAATAGAAACCAACACGGCAGAAAGTATACAAAACCAATAGTAAAGCAAACCTATATATTAGAACAATGTATTCGTTAAGAACAATTGAATTTTTTTTCATGGAAGACTTTTAATTTTATGCAAAAATAGCTCATTTTTAATATAAATAACGGCCTTATTTGTGGGCAAAAAAAAGCATCCCCAAAAATTATGAAGATGCTCCTATCTAATATCTATTGACTAATCCTTTTTTACTCCCACTCTTCACTCTCCACTCTTCACTCTCCACTCTCCGCTTTCCGCTGTTTGCTGTCCGCTCGAATCCCCTTGCTCCTTGCCCCAAGCCCCTTGCTCCTTGCCCCTTGCCCCTTGCCCCAATCCCCTTGCCCCTTGCTCTCCGCTACCTATAACTATCGTTGGGGTTATAGCTTTCAACATGGCGTTCGGTTTTTGCTTGGTTAAACTCCTTAATGGTTATGATGATGCCGGTTTCTTCCACATCGCCAAAGCGATCGTTTACAGCTGTGCCAAATGAACGCATGGAGGGTGAAAGATTCATATAAGCATTTACCAATGGGGGAATGGTTTCGCCCAGTTTGCGGACCTTGCGGTTTAATATTTTATAATCCTCAACAAAAGTTGGTCCCGGAAAAATTCTATTAATTTCCTCGGGTGTAAGTCCAATTTTAACTTTAAACTCCTCGTGGGGATAAACCAAGTTATCAGGATCGCAAAAATACCTGTTCATAAAGCTGAGTATTAAATCTCTGGCTTCTTGGTTATAATGGTTGTACATGGTTACTTTGCCAAAAAAGTACTTCATCTCGGGATTGTTCACAATCAGTGAGCCTAAACCGTCCCAAAGGTTATCCAAGGCAAAAAGGCTTTTGGATCCTTGCTTGCTCGACTGGTATTGTGGCTGAACAAAAGATCGCCCCAGCTCTATAGTTTCAGGGAAATACTCATTTAAGAATTTTTGTGAGAAATGAAACAAACGCGAGGTCGCTAATGTTACGTTCCCGTCTTTATCGCGGGGTACACTATTGCCCATAATATAACGATAACCGCCTAAAATCTCCCTTTCTTCGGGATCCCAAACGATTAGCTGACGATAGGGTACTTCTGCCGTATCATAGTCGTCAATATCGGCTTCTTTGCCTGTTCCTCCTCCCGCTTGGCGGAAAGATTCTTCTCTTAATCGACCAACTTCCAGCATGAGGTTAGGCGCATCGTCGCCACGGAAATCGTAAATTTGGTTGCCGCCTTTGTTGGTATTGCGAACGAACCTTTCTTTTGTCAATTCTGCCTCCAACTTTTCTTTGGCAATTGGAGCAATGATGGGTTTATTAGAATCCATGAATTATTACTTGTTTGCAAATGCAAAATTAAATTAATTTTGGTAAGCCATAGACTGTTTCCTTTATTTTTTCCGCCCAGGCTTTGGCAGTCTCACCATTTTCAAGTTCTTGCCAGGGAATTATAGAGCCAAACCGCAAGGTAATATCCTTATCTTTTTGTTTAAACATCTCATCCACAAGGTACAGCATTTCTATATTGGCTTTTAATCCGATAAGCTTTCGGAAACGAGCCAGGTTGTAAAAGAAGTTAGAATTGCGTCCTTCCATGTGAACCGGAATGATGTTCCGCTTATGTGCTATGGCTTTTTTTATAAAATTAGGTTTCCATTCCAAATCTTTGATGCCCTCTTTTTGCTTTCGCGAAACAAGCCCAGCAGGGAAATAAAGCATCTGTGCATCGGATGCAAATGCATCTTCAATGAGCTCAGCCGCTTTTCGGGAGTGGCCCCCATGCTTATTGATGGGCACAAATATGTCATTAAAACGGCCAACCTGCAACAAAATATCATTCACAGGGAATTTGATGTTTTTGAAAACACTGCCTACCTCATTCATTAAAATAATACCGTCCAGTCCGCCCAATGGATGGTTCGATACAAAAAGATAACGACCGTCGGTAGGTATTTTGTCCAAACCGATAGATGTACTTTTTACGCCAAAATGATTGGTACAAATCTTACCAAAATCAACATTGTAAGCGTTCGGATCAAGGTTTATCATATCGTTTAAACTATCCTGATGAATCACCTTTTTTAAATACGAAATGATAAACTTCGGAATCCATTTTAATATCGCCGGATTTTTATCCCTAAAAACCTGCTCAATGTCAATGACTTTTTTTTGCTGAACCTTCTCTTCCTTCATGTAAAATAAATTAAAGTTCAATTTTATAAAAAATTACGATAAACCCTGTGTTTTTTCCTCTTAAAATGCTTGCTCAAAGGCATAGTTTTAAAAAATTTATTAACAAAGTGGTATAAAGTGGAGTAAAGTGGTTGATTGTGGTTTTAAAATTTCATACTTTTACAAAGATTAATAATAAATCGTAATGGCCACATTTATAGGTGATTTTGTTTGCAAAGCGGATGCTAAGGGACGGATCGTATTGCCTTCTTTTTTTAAAAAGGTAATGACCGCCATGGAAGAAGTCCGTTTTGTAGTGCGCAAAGATTTGCACGCAAACTGCCTGTTGGTGTACCCATACCCCGATTGGGAGGCTCATGTGGAGGACATACGGTCGCGGGTAAACATGTACGATAAAGATCAAAATATGGTGTATCGGCAATATGTACGTGCAGCTGTTGAGGTAAGTTTTGATGCCAACGGAAGGATGCTGATACCCAAACGACTGATGGATAAGATTGATGCCGACAAAGAGGTAGTATTGGTTGGAGTGGACAATAAAATTGAATTGTGGAGCAAAGCAGGCTTCGAGGAAGGAGGCATGAGCGACGATGAATTGGGGGCTAAGATGCAAAGTTTTTGGGGCGGAAGTGAAAAAATGAATTAAAGGAGGAGGATTGATGGAAAACGCATATCATGTACCGGTTTTGCTGAATGAATGTATGGAAGGCTTAAACCTTAAGCCGGGAGGTATCTACGTGGATGTTACTTTTGGAGGTGGTGGACATAGCAATGAAATATTAAAAAATTTAGAGGGTGGCAGATTAATCGTGTTCGACCAGGATGAAGACGCGTACCAAAATAGACCCGATGATGAACGATTAATTTTTGTACGTCATAATTTCCGTTTCCTAAAACATTTTCTCCGATATATAGGAATTGATAAAGTTGATGGCATATTGGCCGATCTGGGTGTTTCGTCGCACCATTTTGATACACCCGAAAGGGGTTTCTCTTTCAGGTTTGAAGGCGAGCTGGATATGCGAATGAATAAACAGTCCTCTTTAACAGCAGCCGGGGTTTTAAACGCTTATGATGAGAAAAGTTTATATCGAATCTTCAAAAATTATGGCGAGATAAAGCATTGCGGAAAACTAGTTCGGGGTATTCTATCGCGTAGGGATAGCCGGCCATTTAAAATGATATCTGATTTGTTAGAGGTGGCCGAGCCCTGTGTTCCCGCCCGCGAAAAAAACAAGTTTTTGGCTAAGGTGTTTCAAGCACTACGTATTGAGGTGAACCGCGAAATGGATGCACTAAAGGATATGCTGATGCAAACAAAAGATGTGTTGGCACCTGGTGGTAGATTAGTGGTTATGTCATACCACTCCTTGGAAGATAGATTGGTGAAGAATTTTATGAAAACCGGCGACTGCGAACAATCCCAAGCCGAGCAGGATTTTTACGGAAAAAATATCGTCCCATTTGTGGCAATAAGTCGCAAGCCGTATGTGGCAGGCGAGGAGGAATTGCAAAGTAATAACAGGTCGCGAAGTGCGAAATTGCGTATCTGCGAAAAATTATAATCATATAAATTATAATCATGGCAGCAGAAAAAGGAAAAGATGAGGAGTTTGTAGGTTCGGGCACCGACGGTTCAAAAAAATTGTCCGTTCGCGATTTTATATCGGGTCGGATTTTTACGCACGAAGAGGTGGTAACTCAGCTTCCATTCGTATTTTTTTTAACCATCCTGGCATTTATTTATATCTCCAACCATTTTAGCATGGAAAAATTGCTCAAGGAGGCCGCATCACTAAATAAGGACATTCAGGAATTAAGGATAGAGGCCATCACCACCTCATCCGACTTGATGTATTTTAGTAAGCAGTCGGTTATTTTAGATAAAGTAAGGGAGTCTGGTGTCGATTTGGAAGAGTTAACCGAGCCACCGCGAAGGATTATTTTAAAAAAGTAGTGAAAAGAGTCAAATGACAATTAAAAGAGACATAACGTGGAGGATGGGGGTCATATATTTGGCATTGCTGATGATGTCCTTTTTTGTGTTGGGTAAGGTTTTGTATTTGCAGATTGCCGAGGGAGCTGAATGGAGGGCTATGGAGGATAAAATGACCAGCAAGGAACTGGAAATTGAAGCCGACAGGGGTAATATATTAGCCTGCGATGGCCGTAAGTTGGCCTGCTCGGTGCCTAGCTATCGTTTGTATATGGATATGATGGCCCATGGACTAAGCAACCAAATGTTTAACCAAAACATCGATAGCCTTAGTCTTTGTTTGTCAAAATTTTTTAAAGATAGGCCGCCATCATTCTACAAGCAGCGGCTGATAAAGGCACGCAAGCAAAGGGAACGATACTACAGGATTCATAACCGTAGGGTTTCTTTTACGGAATTGAAAAAAATAAAAGAGTTTCCCCTTTTCCGTCTGGGCATGAACAATGGGGGGTTTGTTCCCGAGCAATTTGATATGCGCAAAAAACCTTTTGGCATATTGGCATCCCGCGTTATTGGTAAACTATACGAGGAAAAAGAAAAAGGCGGAATGATTGGCCTGGAACAAGCTTTTAACCAAGAGCTCAAAGGCGAAAATGGCATTAATACCTTCACCCGGATTTCCGGACGATGGGTTCCCGAAGAGGTGGTGGCACCCCAAAATGGAAACGACTTGATGACTTCCATCGATATTGAAATTCAGGATGTAGCAGAAAACTCGTTAAAACAGCAGCTTATTAAGCATAACGCACATCATGGAGTGGCCATATTAATGGAGGTTGAAACCGGCGCCATAAAAGCCATTGTAAATTTGCACCGACAAAGCGAGGGATTTTACGTAGAAGATTATTTTAACTATGCCATTGGCGAGGCAACAGAGCCGGGCTCTACGTTTAAGCTGGCCAGTATGATGGCGATATTGGAGGACGGTTTGATTAATCTGGACGATTCTATAGATACCGGAAAGGGTGTTGTTAAGTTTTACGATCGAACTTTGCGCGATAGTCATGTTGGTGGTTTTGGAAAGATAACCTATAGGCAGGTTTTTGAAAACTCGTCGAATGTGGGCATTTCAAAAATGATTGTGGATAATTATAAATCCAATCCTAAGCGTTTTATAGATCGCCTTTACGCCATGGGGCTCAATAAAAAACAGGGACTGGAAATTAAAGGCGAAGGAGTACCATTTATCAAATACCCGGGCTCCGAAAAATGGTCGGGCGTTTCATTGCCTTGGATATCCATAGGTTACGAATCGGAACTGACACCCTTGCAAATCCTCACTTTTTATAATGCGGTGGCCAATAATGGCAAAATGATGAAACCGCATTTTGTAACGGGTATTTATAGGCATGGCGAATTGGTGACGGAGTACGAGCCTACGGTACTTAACCCCTCTATCTGTTCCTCATCAACTATCGAAAAAGCGCACGATTTGTTGCTTGGAGTGGTGGAACGGGGAACGGCTACTAACCTTAAAAACAGCAATTACAAAATAGCAGGAAAAACGGGTACCGCTCAAGTAGCTAAAGGCAGGGATGGTTACAAAAACGGAGGTGTAGAATACCAAGCTTCTTTTGCAGGATATTTTCCGGCCGACAAACCCAAGTATTCGTGCATAGTGGTGGTGAATGGGCCTTCAAACAATGTGTATTACGGTAATGTGGTAGCCGGCTCTGTGTTTAAGCAAATTGCCGACAGGGTGTATGCTAAAGGCTTCGATAGGATAGAAGAATATGGCGATTACGTGCCCAAAGAGGGTGTGTTACCCTATTCAAAAGGGGGTAAAAAAGAGGATTTAGTTACGGTATTTAAAAAAATAAAGGTTACGGTGGATGTAGGTCAGATAGAGTCGGGCTGGATATCGACATTGGCGCAGGAAAACAAAGTGAACTTTAGCCGTAAAACATTTACCAACGGTTTGGTACCCAATGTAAAAGGCATGGGTGCTAAAGATGCGGTGGCTTTGCTGGAAAATGCAGGTTTAAATGTAATTGTTTCGGGTAGAGGTAGGGTTATAGAGCAATCAATTACCCCAGGCGCCCGATTAAATAATGGAAGCAGAATATTTATAAAGTTAGGCTGATGAAACGAGCCCCCGAAGGGTCGGGGCAGGCTATGGGTGATCATTCTTACGAAAGGGAATGATTTAATGGCGAGTTCCCCCGAATCAAGTTCGGGGCAGGCTATGCGGCAATTGAAAATAGAATTATTAGCACATGAAAACAGTAGCACAAATACAGGAATGGACCAAGGTAAATAAGGTGGTAGGTAAAGCGGAGTTAAGCTTTGCCGAAATAACCTTCGATTCGCGAAATGCCTCGGAGCAGTCGCTTTTTGTGGCCGTGAGGGGTGTACATGTCGATGGACATTCCTTTATCTCCAAAGCTATTGCGATGGGCTGTCTTGCTATTGTCTGCGAAGAATTGCCTGCCCAGTCGTACCAAAATGTCACTTTTGTTGTGGTGGACGATTCTGCACTGGCTTTGGGGCAAATTGCATCCGGTTTTTACGGCAAGCCTTCGGAGCAGCTTCAATTGATTGGGGTTACAGGCACCAACGGCAAAACAACCATAGCCACACTGTTATATCAACTGCTAAGGGATATGGGTTTTGAGTCGGGATTGTTTAGCACGGTGGCCAATTATATTGGTAGCCAAAAAATTGCTGCTACCCACACCACGCCCGACCCGATTGCGCTGAATAAAATAATGCGGCAAATGGTAGATGCTGGCTGCGAGTATTGTTTTATGGAGGTGAGCTCGCACGCTATCCACCAAAAACGTATTGCAGGCTTAAGGTTTAAGGGAGGAATTTTTACCAATTTAACGCACGATCACCTAGATTACCACGTAACTTTTGATGGCTATTTAAAAGCAAAAAAGCTTTTCTTCGATCAGCTACCAAAGGAATCTTTTGCCATTGTTAATATCGATGATAAAAACGGGATGGTGATGGTGCAAAACTGCAAAGCCAGCATTAAAACCTATTCCATCCGAGCCATGGCCGATTACAAGGCCAAAATTGTAGAGAGCATGTTCGAGGGGATGCAATTGCTTATAAACGGACACGAGGTGTGGACTCCGTTCATAGGAAAGTTTAACGCCCAAAATCTGTTGGCGGTGTATGCTGCGGCTATATCGCTTCAAAAGCCTCAGGACGAGGTGTTACTGAGCATTAGCCGTTTAACATCTGTCGAAGGACGCTTCCAGGCCATCCGGTCACAATCGGGAATTACCGCGGTGGTGGATTATGCTCATACGCCCGATGCGCTGCAAAATGTGATAGAAACGATAAACCAAATTCGCATGTCCAGTCAGGAATTGTTCACCGTGGTGGGTGCCGGCGGCGACCGCGATAAAACCAAACGTCCTGAAATGGCTAAAGTGGCTGTGATGGGAAGCAGCCGCGTAATTCTTACATCCGACAATCCACGATCCGAAAAGCCACAGACTATTGTCGATGATATGATGGAGGGTATAGATTTTAAAAATCGCATCAAGGTGCTCTGTATCTTGGATCGTAAGGAAGCCATTAAAACAGCCTGCATGTTAGCCAAAAGTGGCGATATTATTTTAGTGGCAGGTAAAGGTCATGAAGATTATCAGGAGATAAATGGTGTAAAACATCATTTTGACGATAAAGAAGTAATTAAAGAAATTTTTGATATGATATAGGTGCTTTATTTAAGATCTATTGTCTAATTGTCTATTATATAAAAGTCTAAACACATGTTATACTACCTTTTCGAATATTTTGCAAAAATGGATATACCCGGAGCAGGGGTGTTTCAATACATTTCGTTCCGTTCGGGTATGGCCATTATCTTGTCGCTTTTAATAAGCACAATTTATGGCAAAAGGGTGATTAATTTATTGCAAAAAAAACAGATTGGCGAGGTTGTACGCAACCTAAATCTGGAGGGGCAGTATGCCAAAAAAGGTACACCAACCATGGGAGGGCTCATTATTATAGCCTCTATTTTGGTACCTACACTGCTATTTGCCAAGTTGTCCAATGTGTATATTATTTTAATGTTGATATCAACGGTATGGCTAGGTGCTATTGGGTTTTTGGATGATTACATCAAAGTTTTTAAAAAGAACAAGGAAGGCTTAGCCGGACGCTTTAAAATAATAGGGCAGGTAGGTCTTGGATTGATTGTGGGGCTAACCATGTTGCTCAACGATTCGGTAGTGGCGCGCGAAAAGGTGCCGGGGAAAACTGTGGTGATAACAAACACGCAGGGTCAACAGGTAGAACGTCCGGCCACGGTGGATGTTAAAACTACACAAACTACGATCCCCTTCATGAAAAGCAAGCGTTTCGATTATGCTTGGTTCGTAGGCTTTATGGGGCCCAAGGCAGCACAGTGGGGTTGGCTGATATTTGTACTGGCGGTAATATTTATCATCACGGCTGTATCCAATGGTGCTAATATGACCGATGGTCTCGATGGATTGGCTACGGGGACGTCAGCCATCATTGGCACTACGCTAGGTATTTTGGCCTATGTTTCCAGTAACACGGTATTTGCGGAATACCTGAATATCATGTACATACCACAATCCGAAGAGTTGGTTGTTTTTATGAGTGCCTTTATAGGTGCAACCATTGGCTTTTTGTGGTACAACTCTTACCCGGCACAGGTTTTTATGGGCGATACGGGTAGTTTGACACTAGGAGGCATCATTGCTGTTTTTGCCATCCTTATTAAAACCGAGTTAATAATCCCCATACTTTGTGGAATATTTTTGGTGGAGAATATATCGGTAATGATGCAGGTGACGTGGTTTAAATATACCAAAAAGAAATATGGAGTAGGCCGAAGAATCTTCCTGATGGCTCCATTGCATCATCACTATCAAAAAAAGGGATATACCGAATCTAAAATTGTAACACGATTCTGGATTGTGGGAATATTTTTAGCAGTGTTAACCATTGTTACTCTTAAAGTAAGATAATTGATGAGCAAACGGATTGTGATATTAGGAGCTGGGGAAAGTGGCGTGGGAGCAGCACTTCTGGCGCAAAAGCAAGGTTTTGATGTTTTTGTGTCCGACAAATCTCTTATTAAAGAAAATTTTAAAAAGGAGTTGGTCGATAATAATATTGCGTACGAAGAAGGACAACATACCACCGATAAAATTTTTAGTGCCGATACGGTGGTAAAAAGTCCGGGAATACCCGATACGGTAGCTATGATAAAAACGCTGCGCGAAAAGGGTATTCCGGTGATATCGGAAATAGAGTTTGCATCAAAATATACCGATGCCAAATTTGTCTGTATCACTGGAAGTAACGGCAAAACCACAACCACCCTTTTAACGTATCATGTGTTGAACGGTGCAGGATTAAACGTAGGACTAGCCGGAAATATTGGGCAGAGTTTGGCGCGTAAAATAGCCTTGGAAGAACCCAAAGAATGGTATGTGCTGGAGTTAAGCAGTTTTCAGTTGGATGGGATGTACGACTTTAAAGCTGATATAGCCGTGTTAATGAATATTACACCTGATCATTTGGACAGGTATGATTATAAAATGCAGAATTACATCAATTCGAAGTTAAAGATTATTCAAAACCAAACTGAAGAGGATTATTTTATCTATTGTTTGGATGATGAAACTATTGTAAAGGAATTAAAAGTGAGAGAGATAAGAGCGAAGCAGCTGCCGTTTTCAAATAAGCAGGAGCTTGCAGAAGGAGCTTTTTTTCAGGAGGACAAAATAGTATTTAATTTGAAGGGGGATGCCATGAGTGTATTTATTGAACAGTTGGCCATACAAGGGCAGCATAATCGCTATAATACGATGGCGGCGGGGATAGTGGCACATTTATTTCGTATCCGAAAACCGAATATTCGTGAGTGTTTGCTAAGCTTTAAAGGCGTAGAACACCGTCTGGAGAAGGTGCTGAAGGTGCGAGGTATGAGTTTTATAAACGATTCCAAGGCAACCAATGTAAATTCTACCTGGTATGCATTAGAAAGCATGGATAGCAAAATTATTTGGATAGCAGGAGGCGTGGATAAAGGAAACAATTATTCCGAGCTAAAGGATTTGGCCGGACAAAAAGTGAAAGCACTCATTTGTCTGGGAATAGATAACAAAAAATTGATAGAAAGTTTTACAGGCATAGTGCCCACCATCGTTGAGGCCTCAAGCATGGCCGAAGCAGTTCAATCTGCCTATTACCTTGGCGACAAAGGAGATACCGTGTTGCTATCACCCGCATGTGCCAGCTTCGACCTGTTCGACAATTATGAGCATCGCGGACGATTGTTTAAAGAGTGCGTGCGGGGATTGTAGGAAGCCACATGATTATGTTTGTCATGTATTGCATGTGATTTTGTATTTCTAAACTTGAAATTAAAGCCCCAAAGGGGCGTATTCATTAGCCTAGGGTGTAGCCCTAGGTAAATTAAAAAATATAAATCGGTGCAACTACATGGTTGTAAAAAATGCAATGTTGTTTGCGCCTAATTTAGAATAGGTTTTTAGAATTATGGTAATTTTATTTTCTCATTAAGTATTAAGTTATGAGTAAAACTAAATTGAATGTTAATGAGTTAGAAGTTGTACTTTATAAACAAAATGAAGAAGAATTTATTTCTCTGACTGATATGGCAAAATTCCGTGATTCTGAAAGGACAAATTACATCATTCAGAACTGGATGAGAACAAGGAGCACGATCGAATTTTTAGGACTTTGGGAGCAATTGAAAAACCCCCACTTTAAAAGCATCGAATTCGATGCCTTTAGAAATGAATCCGGCTCAAATAGCTTTACTCTCACTCCTAAAAGGTGGATTGAAGCAACAAATTCAATTGGAATAATTTCAAAAGCCGGAAGGTACGGAGGGACTTTTGCACACAAAGACATTGCGTTTGAATTTGCATCATGGATTAGCCCAACTTTCAAACTTTATTTAATTACTGAATATCAAAGATTAAAAGAAGTTGAAACCAATCAATATAATCTAGAATGGAACGTCAAAAGAATATTGAGTAAAACTAATTACTATTTTCATACGGAGGCAATTAAAAACTTTATTGTCCCAGATAAAAATTATAAAAATAATCTGCGAAGCGCCAACAATATATGCCTTATGGTAGGTTTTGGTGTAGAAACAAATATTTTAGTTTCAGATCAAAATTGTTAAAACTGCAATGTTGTTTTGCAACGAGTTTAGAATAGGATTAAAGAACAAAGAAAATGGGAATAAGAGCAACCTTACAAAAATACTTTAAAGGCGACCCTATATTATGGGGGGTAATAGCTGTTTTGGCGGCTATATCGTTGCTGGCGGTGTATAGCGCCACAGGCTCACTGGCATACAGAATGCAAGGAGGTAATACCTATTATTACATGGTAAAGCACCTTGCCTTTTTATTTGTGGGTATGCTTTTGATGTTATGGATTCATCAAATGAACTATCGTGTGTTTGCCAGATATGCTACGGTTGCCTTATGGGTTTCATTAGGTTTGTTGGCAGTAACATTGGTTACCGGAATGAGTCTTAACCAGGCATCGCGCTGGCTTACGGTTCCCGGTATTGGATTGTCATTCCAGCCTTCGGAGGTGGCCAAAATAGCCCTGATTATTTATATAGCTCGCACGCTGGCCCGACATCAGGATGAGCAGTTGGGTGCCAAGGAAGCATTTAGGCCAATCATGTTTTATGTAGGTCTGGTTTGTGCCCTTATTTTTACCGAGAATTTTTCAACCGCCTTCCTCATTGGCTTTACCTCTCTTGTGTTGATGTTTATAGGGCGTGTGCCCTTTAAATATCTATTAGGTACAGGCGTGGTGGTGATTTTGTTGGTAGGTGCGCTAATTTGGTTGTCGCCCTATCTGCCCGGTTTGCATCGTGCAGAAACTTGGAAAGCCCGTGTTGAGCGTTTTTGGAACGACGACGATCAAGTGACGGAAGGCAACTACCAGTCGCGACAGGCACAAATGGCTGTGGCCACGGGCGGTTTTTTTGGAAAAGGCCCTGGAAATAGTATACAGCGCAATTTTTTGCCGCACCCCTACAGCGATTTTATTTTTGCCATCATCGTGGAGGAGTGGGGCTTATTTGGCGCATTCGTGGTAGTCATGTGTTATATGGTTTTCCTGTATAGAGTTGGCGTGGTTGTGCGAGGGAGTCTCCGAACTTTCCCTGCATTTTTGGCCATTGGATTATCATACCTCTTGTTGTTTCAGGCATTTTTTAATATGGGCGTAGCGGTTGGTATTTTTCCAGTAACCGGACAGCCCTTGCCACTTGTGAGTATGGGAGGAACATCTATTTTGTTTACATGTATTTCCATGGGAGCAGTATTGGCCGTGAGCCGAAATAATATGGAAGAAGCCCAGCGCTTAAAGGAAAAAGTCGCGACAGTGGATGCGTAAAATGGATGAATTTTTAATTTTTGCACACACATAAAACGATAGTTTATATTTATGAAAACAGTTTTGTTTAATTGTCTATTTTCTTTTGTGTCATGTCTCATGTGTCATGTCTCAAAATCTTGATACTGGATACTTTTGTCTAATTGTCTTTTGTCTAAACGTCTATTATCTAAAAAAAAATGAGAGTAATCATCAGCGGAGGAGGTACCGGCGGACATATTTTTCCGGCCATATCCATAGCAAATGCACTTAAGCAAGCCGACCCAACGGTTGAAATACTTTTTGTGGGTGCCGAAGGTAAGATGGAGATGGAAAAGGTGCCTGCGGCGGGATATGAGATTGTAGGCCTGCCCGTTGCTGGTTTTCAGCGTAGGTTAACTTTTAAAAATGTGAGCTTCGTTTTTAAATTAATTGATAGTATGATAAAAGCGCGCAACATAGTACGGCAGTTTAAGCCCGATGCAGTTGTGGGTGTGGGAGGTTATGCCAGCGGTCCGGTTTTGAGGGTTGCAAGCAACAGAAACATACCAACCATCATTCAGGAGCAGAATTCGTTCCCCGGCTTAACAAACCGGATACTATCAAAAAAAGTGAGCAAAATTTGTGTTGCCTATCCCGGGATGGAGCGATTTTTTCCGGCATCAAAAATAATATTAACGGGTAACCCTATTCGTAGTAATTTATTGCAGGCAATCACACGGGAGGATGCTGCAAAATATTTTGGCCTCGACCCCGATAAAAAAGTAGTTTTTGTTACCGGAGGTAGTTTGGGCGCTCGAACAATAAATCAAGGGATGTTGGCCGGTTACGATCAACTGGTGAAAGAGAACGTGCAAGTAATTTGGCAAACGGGTAAGTATTATTATCGCGAGATGAAGGATGCCGTGCCCGAAAATGATAACATCAAATTGATGGCTTTTGTGGATAGGATGGAAGCTGCCTTTGCGTTGGCCGACGTTGTGGTTTCTAGAGCCGGAGCATCAGTGATATCGGAAATTGCACTACTGGGTAAAGCGGCACTTTTTGTACCTTCGCCCAACGTGTCCGAAGATCATCAAACTAAAAATGCCATGGCTTTGGTGAAGGAAGATGCTGCGGAAATGGTGGAAGATAAACAAGTGTCGGCCGAGTTGGTACATAAAATATTGAGTTTGGTTAAGGATGAAAAGCGATTGGCACAACTAAAAAATAATGTGAATAAATTTGCCATGCCGGATGCGGCCAAAGTAATTGTAGAGGAATTGTTCAGATTAGTTAATAAATAAGGAGTATGGATTTTAGTAAGGTAAAAAGTGTTTATTTTATCGGAATTGGTGGTATTGGGATGAGTGCCTTGGCACGTTATTTCAAGGCCATGGGGTATGCGGTATCCGGTTACGATCGCACCCCCACCTTGCTTACAACAGAAATGGAAAAGGAGGGGATATTAATTTATTTCGAGGATAATGTGTCGCTTATCACTGAGGAATATAAAAACCAAATTAGCACTTTGATTGTATATACCCCAGCCGTGCCCGGCAACCATTTACAACTGAATTATTTTAAGGAACATTTATTTACTGTTAAAAAACGCTCCGAGGTATTGGGCTTGCTTACCTATCTGCAAAAGGGTATTTGTGTGGCAGGTACCCACGGTAAAACAACGGTAAGTACCATGATAGCCTATCTGTTAAAAGAGTCGGCGGTGGATTGTAGTGCTTTTTTGGGTGGGGTATCCCAAAACTATAAAACAAACTTATTGCTTGCCGAAGCATCGGATTATGTGGTGTTGGAAGCGGATGAGTACGACAGATCATTTTTAAGGCTTAGGCCATATCTAGCGCTGATAACATCCGCCGATGCCGATCATCTGGATATCTATGGCGATGATTCGCATGTTAAAGAATCTTTTTGTGAGTTTGCCGCCTTGGTAAAGCCTAATGGTGTGCTGCTCACCAAAAAGGAAATAGATTTAACGTTTAAAGTGCCCGATGAGGTCAAACATTTTAGTTATTCGCTGAATAATCGGTCAGCCGATTATTATGCCGAAAACTTGCAGCTTTCCAATGGTTTGTATCAATTCGATTTGCATACACCTGAGCGGATTATTACAAATATAAGGGTAGGAATCCCTGGATTGGTAAATGTAGAAAATGCAGTGGGCGCATGTTCGGCAGCTCATCTGGTAGGGGTGGCCGACGAGGAGATACGCGCATCGTTGCCTCAGTTTAAAGGGGTAAGGCGTAGATTCGATTATCGTATCAAGCGCGACGATTTGGTGTTGATAGATGATTATGCACATCATCCCGAGGAGATAAAAGCCACCGTTAAATCGGTTAGGGCATTGTATCCGCATAAAAAACTAACAGGGGTATTTCAGCCACATTTGTTTTCGCGCACCAACGATTTTCATCGCGAGTTTGCCGAAAGCCTGAGCCTCTTGGACGATCTTATTTTGTTAGATATCTATCCGGCACGCGAAGAACCTATTGCAGGGGTAAATGCTCAGATGATAATGAATCTGGTGCAGTTGCCAGTGAAAATATTGAGTACAAAAAAAGAACTTATCAACAATATAAAACAACTTAAGCCCGAAGTTTTATTAATGATGGGTGCCGGCGATATCGATAAAGAAATTGATAAAGTGGTGGAAGATTTAAAATGATTTGGCACAAAACTAAGGCAGTTAATGCCTGGATTTGGGTTTGCAAATCTCTTAATGGACGCTTAATGGACAATATTTATCGGTTAATAAAAATAGGGTAATTGTTTATAAATAAGCATGTTTTAATTCGTTAAAATACATATTATTAGGATATATTTAGGCCGTTTGGATGGAGTAAGAAAAATGATAGGAAAAATTAAAAATATAATACTTTGGGTATTGGTGATAGCTTACTTTCCGGTATTGTCGGCTTTTGTTTCTAAAAGTAAAAAGCAGGTGGTGTGCGCCGATATGCGTGTGGTTGTAAGCGATAGTATTGAGTCGGGATTTGTCAATTCAAAACAGATACAAAAGCTTGTTTTGAAAAAATATCCTGAAATTTTAGGAAATAAAATAGGGTCGATAGGTTGTGAGGAAATTGAGGCGTTTATAAAAAAGCATGAAGCTATTTATGGCTGTGAGGCATATTACACCGTTGGGGGAAGATTAAATGTGGAGTTGACTCAGCGAAAGCCGATGTGTAGGGTGTTTTCGGGATTTACTTCGTATTATATTGATGAGGAGGGCAAAAAAATGCCACTATTCAGTAATTATACTGCCCATGTGCTTATCATTAGTGGCCACGTTAACGTGCTGGATAGTTTAAACGAAGTGTTAGAACTGGCTAGATACATCAATGAAAATGAGTTTTGGAATGCGCAGATAGAGCAGATATATGTAGAGAGCAATGCGGAGCTTACATTGGCTCCCCGTGTGGGCGACCAAATTATTCACTTTGGTAAGCCCGATGATTTTGCCTATAAAATGAAGAAGCTCTATGCCCTTTATACAAAGGGTCTCCATCCACGCGAATGGAATAACTATAGTGAGATTAATGTAAAATTTGAAGGTCAAATAATTTGTACAAAAAGATAATATCATGAGTGAAAAATCCAATCTAATTGCTGCTATCGATATCGGTACCACCAAAATTGTAGCTGTTGTTGGACGAAAGGGCGAGGACGGAAAGTTGCACGTAATAGGCATCGAAAAGGTGGTTTCTACGGGTATCAAAAGGGGGGTTGTGCTCAATATCGACGAAACAGTAAATGCCATTAAAGAACTGGTTTTTAACGTGGAAGCCAAGCATGGCGTTAAACTTTACGAGGTTTACGTAGGTATTGCAGGCCAGCATATCAAGAGTTTGCAAAATAAAGGTATTCGCTATATCGAAATCAACCAGGAGATTACGCAATATGATCTGGATCAGATGTATAGTGATAACTTTAAGATTCCATTGGAAGCAGGGGAAAATATCCTGCACGTATTTTCGCAGGATTATGTGGTAGATAACGAAACGGGTGTGCGAATGCCCATTGGAATGTCGGGTCGCCGTTTGGAGGGGAATTATCATGTTGTTTTGGGTAGGGTGCTCTCGGTTAACAATATCGAAAAATGCATTAATCGTGTGGGTCTAAAACTAAATCATCTGATACTCGAACCTATGGCATCAGCACGCTCTGTGCTTACTGCCGAAGAAAAAGAGGCCGGCGTGGTTTTGGTTGACATAGGGGGTGGTACCACCGATGTGGCCATATTTTACGATGGCGTAATCCGCCATACCGCTGTAATTCCTTTTGGAGGTAACGTGGTGACTTCCGATATTAAAGAGGGTTGCGGCGTGCTGCAAAAACAAGCCGAATCATTAAAAACACAGTTCGGATCGGCGTTGGGCGATCTGGAACGTGAAGATAAAGTGGTTACTATTCCCGGTATCGAAGGATGGGAACCCAAGGAAATTTCCTTTAAATCGTTGGCCTATATTATTCAGGCACGTATGGAAGAAATAGTGGATTACGTGATGTATCAAATTGAATACTCTAAACTTTACGACAAGCTAGGGGCGGGTATCGTTATTACCGGAGGTGGTGCACTTTTGAAAAATCTACCACAGCTTATCAAGTATCGAACAGGTTTAGAGGTGCGTTTGGGCATTCCTAACAAATATTTAGCTGGTAGTAATTTAGTGGAGGTTGCCAAACCTATGTATGCAACAAGTATTGGTTTGTTGTTGAGCGCCATTGATAATCCGGTTAAAAAAGTGATAGAGCAAAAGTTGTTCGACGAAGATGTAATGAACAACAAAGTACAGACCCCGGCAGGGGAGACTGCTGCGCGAAAGGAAAAGAAACGTAGAGAAAAACCAGAATACACTACCGGCGATCTTTTTGGTAGTATTAAAAAGACCTTTGCCGGTATATTTGACGAAAAGGATGTTGAGATGTAATGAAAAGTGCATCTTTTTAATGTAAATAAAGATCAATATGAGCGAGGAATTAATGAATTTCGATATACCTCAAAACCGGGATTGTATAATAAAAGTGATTGGTGTTGGAGGTGGAGGAAGCAATGCGGTTAATCATATGTACGGACAAGGCATAAAGGATGTTAACTTTATGGTGTGTAATACCGATGCGCAAGCATTGGAGAATAGTCCCGTACCCATAAAGATACAGCTAGGCGATTCCCTAACCCAAGGACGCGGTGCCGGCAATATACCAGATAAGGGAAGGCAGGCCGCTATTGAAAATTTGGCCGATATTGAAAGAGTATTGCAGGACAATACTAAAATGGTTTTTATAACAGCTGGTATGGGCGGTGGAACAGGTACCGGAGCCGCCCCTGTTATAGCAAAGGCAGCCCGCGATATGGGTATTCTTACCGTGGGTATTGTAACCATACCTTTTAAGTTTGAGGGTAAATTAAGAATAAACCAAGCTCTCGATGGTATTGCCGAGATGGAAAAAAACGTGGATTCGTTGTTGGTCATCAACAATGAAAAACTGCGAGATATGTATGGCGACTTAAAACTCTCCAATGCTTTCTCCAAAGCCGATGATGTTTTATCTATCGCTGCCAAGGGAATAGCCGAGATAATTACCGTTCACGGATATATAAACGTCGACTTTGCTGATGTAGAAACAGTGATGAAGGATAGTGGCGTATCGGTAATGGGTAGTTCATTCGCATCAGGCGAAAACAGAGCACTGGTGGCTATACAACAAGCCCTTGAATCACCTTTGCTCAATAGTAACGACATTAGAGGCGCCCGTAACATACTACTCAATATTACATCCGGAGTGGATGAAATAACCATGGACGAAGTGGGCGAAGTAACCGATTTTGTGCAAGAGACAGTAGGTGCAAGTGCTTCTATTATCTGGGGTACGGGTAGCGATATCACTTTAGGAGATAACGTGAGTGTTACCATTATTGCTACAGGTTTTAACACCAAGAATATAGCTGAGTTTTCTAATCGAAACGAGCCTAAAATCGAGCGTTTTTCGCTGGATGGGGAAGAGGAGGTGAAGGTAGAAAAAAAGGTAGCGGACGAAGAGGAGGAACCCATGTTGCTTGACTTGGGAGATCCGGAAGAAGCGCCCAGCAGGGTCATCGATTTTGATAAGATTGAAAGAGAACGTGATGAGCGAATAAACCTCTTTTATAAAGGTTCCTCGCGCAAAAAGCCCGAGAGTGATATAGAACCGGATTATGTGCCGACCAATCCACAAAATAAAATAGCCCATGGAGTGGGCGAACGTTTCACCATTTCTATCGATGAATTGGAAGATGATCGTTATATTGAGCGACTTGAAAACGTACCTGCCTATAAACGGAAAAAAACCAGACAAAGCGAAATGGTGGCCGAAAATGACGATGCCCAATACAAAATGTCGCGCTTCACGATAGCCGAAGGAAAAGACGGCAAAACAAAAATTGTTCGCGATAATCCCTATCTGCACGATAACGTGGATTAGGGCTGAAAGCCCGTTTTGTAAAAGCATAGTCCTTTAGGGCTATGTTGTGAACAAGCTGCACATAAAGGGCTGAAATCCCGCACTGTATTGTATAATCATAATTGACATCATCTCTCAAAACACTATATTATTAAAACCATACAACATGACCCTAACAGAAACAATAACTGAGGATATAAAAACCGCCATGAAAGCCAAAGATAAAGTGGCTTTGGGAGCTTTGCGTGGAATTAAAAAGGAGTTAATAGAAGCAAGCACTGCCGAAGGTGCAGGTGGCGAGGTAAGCGATGAAGTAGGTGTAAAAATAATGCAAAAGATGGTAAAGCAACGCAAAGATGCTGCTGCCATTTACACCGAGCAGAATCGCGAAGACCTTGCTGAAACTGAAAATGCCGAAATAGCTGTCATCGCAAAATACCTGCCCCAACAAATAACCGGTGCCGAACTGGAAAAAGAAGTGGCCGCTATCATCCAAAAATCGGGAGCTAACTCTATCAAAGAAATGGGCAAAGTAATGGGCATGGCATCCAAACAATTGGCCGGAAAAGCCGATGGCAAAGAAATTGCCGACCTAGTCAAAAAACTACTAAACGCATGAAAAGTAATGCATTAGTGCTTGTAACAATTAGATTTGTTTTTGTTTTATTATTTCTACCCGCCAGTCTAGGGGCACAGGATGCTATACGTATCTTGGCTATTGGGAACAGTTTCTCTGCCGATGCGGTGGAATCTTACTTGAGTCCTTTGGCCGAGGCCGACGGAGTTGAACTGATTATTGGGAATATGTATATTGGGGGATGTTCGCTCGAAACCCATTGGAATAATGCCCAAGGAAACCTACCCGCCTATTCGTATAGAAAAATCGTTAATGGGGAATTGGTCATTACAGAAAATATACAACTTTCAACAGTCCTTAAAGATGAGAAATGGGACGTCATTACGTTTCAACAAGTAAGTTCTAATTCCGGTCAGATGGATACTTATTTTCCATACCTCACCAATTTGCTTCAATATGTAAAAGATGAAGCTATAAACCCTAAGGTAAAATTTGCGTTACATCAAACTTGGGCTTATGCATCCAATTCAACCCATTCGGGTTTTGTAAATTATAATAATAATCAGGAACAAATGTATCGTGCGATTGTCGCAACGGTAAACCAGGTTGCTGAACAAACACAAATAGACATTATTATACCTGCAGGAACGGCCGTACAAAATGGCAGAACCAGTTTTATAGGAGACAACTTTTGCAGGGATGGTTATCACCTGAGTCTTGGTATAGGGCGATATACCGCCGCATGTACCTGGTATGAGAAATTGGTGCAAAGTCATGTGATAGGAAATCCATTTGTTCCGCAAGGAATGTCGCCAACGGAAGCATCCATCGCACAACATGCCGCACATGCTGCTGTTTCCCAACCTAACGATACTACCTCAATGAGCTATTTTTCTATGCCAAAAATTAAAGAATTTAAGCCGTCTGAATCTAAGTAATTCTGGATCGGGGACAACGGTACTGCCCTAGCATAGCCTATATTTTTTGTACAATGTAACTTCGTTTTTTGAATCTGTTCGTAAGATTACATGTAAACATCAGCTATTAAAACTGGCTTTTGTTTTTTATAACATGCCGAGCTTCTTCAAAGCTATTGGTTTCCATTAATTCTTTGCGAATTTCAGCAGCCCCTCTAAAATCGGAAATGTAAATTTTAAAAAAAAACGTTTTAGTACCGGGAATGGCCTTGAATTTCCCCACGCAGATTCATATAGTTGTAAATGCTTCAAGAGGGTTGCAAATCTCTTTTCTATCTCAATTTCGGAAAGGGGCGATTCGAACATCCATGGTTTTTTGAAAGTTGCGTTTAAAAAACTTTCGGATGGTAGTTAAAAAAAAGTAATATTGCATTAATTATCATTTGTTAAAAAAAATTTAGAAACAATTAATAGGAAATTTAGATAAAATGCCTGGTGTGGATAATAATTCCTTATGTGATAGATTGAGAAAAGGAGATAAAAAATCGTTGGACGAAATATTTGCTCTATACGCACCCAAAATCTCTCGGTTTGCTTATTCTTATTTAAAGGATGAGGAGGGTGCGATGGATATTGTTCAGGAAGTATTTATTAAACTTTGGGAATGTCGAAAAAGCCTTCAATCCGGGACAAAATTGGAAGCTTTTATTTATTCAGTGGCAAAAAACACGGTTCTTTCCCTTTTTCGAAAAAAATCTACGGAGGCAAAATATCTTACTTATTTGGAAAATAGTATTGTTTCTAACAATAGTGGGGTGGAAGAAGTAACCGATTTCAATTTTTTACAAGAACAATATCTTAAATTATTGCCAAAAATTCCTTTTGAAAGAAGATCAATTTTTTTAATGAGTAGGGAGGAAGGGTTAAGTAATAAAGAAATTGCAGAAAGAAAAGGGATATCAGTTAAAACAGTTGAAAATCAGATGACTAAAGCGTTAGCTTTTTTAAAAAAGCATTTAGGTAATGCCGGATGGATGGGACTGCTTTATTATTACATAATCATTTCATAGTATGATTCTATTCGCAGGAGTGCGTCCTTAAAGAATTGTCTAACTTATCAATAAGTCCTGAGTCTTGGTTTGGCAAAAACAAAGCTGAACTCGGACAGCCCGATTTATGGGCTGCTACCCTCATGCACAAGCTGCAATATCATCCTTCGTAATTCAAATATTTTTACCGGTGAATCGTCCTGCCTGACGCAAATACCCGATCTGTCAATCTAAAGAGATGGGAGTCTTCGTTTTCGAAAAAAGAGAATCGAACAGTAGATACGTGGATTAAATGTCAATTAAAGTTACGATTCGTATTTGTTTGTAACACACACAAAATTAGCATTTTGAGTCTATGTATTGAGCTTAAAAGGTGCGTGGCTATCCATAATATTTGATTTATGAATGGGGGTTTCTCCCTTCTACTGCGTTGTATTAATATAGAAAGACATCTAAATGAATGAGATTTTAAAAAAATTTATTGCCGGACAATGTTCAAAGGAAGAATTTGATCAGGCTGTTTCAATTCTTAAAGGAGAAAAGGAAAAGTCGGCTTTGAATGATTTTATGCGTTATCACTGGAATCAGGTTGATATAAATCAACGTAACGGGATAAAGATAAAATTGGACAAGACGCTTGATAGCATTCATCATCAAATCAATTTAAAAGAGGAAGGCAGGACTTTATATCAGCAGTTTGCTCATGTTTTTTCAAGAGTAGCAGCCATACTGCTTCTGCCGTTGATGGTCGCGATGACATATTTAATCCTACAGAATGTTCGTCCGGATGAAGCTGAAGTGCTGACTACCCTCACAATTCCTATGGGAGCAAGCGGAAAGGTAGATCTTCCGGATGGTAGTGTGGCCTGGTTAAATGCTGGAAGCAGGTTGGTTTATCCTTCCAGCTTTAAAAGAAAAAAGGAAAGAGTGGTTGAGTTGGATGGGGAAGGTTATTTTGAAGTAGAAAAAAATGCAAGTCAACCATTTTATGTGCGGGTTCAAGATATTACCGTAAAGGTGTTGGGTACCACATTTAACGTATCTGCTTATCCGAAGGATCCAATTTTGACTGTTGCCTTAGTGGAAGGGAGCGTGCATCTGTTCAAAGATGAAGAGCAAGAGGCTTTAGCCACATTGGTTCCTAACCAAGTTGGAAGTTATCAGCGAAAGGATCATCAGTTAACAGTGAGCAATGAAAAGAGTTTGAACAGTTTTGTGGCTTGGAAAGAGGGGAAGTTGCTCTTCGAGAATGAACCACTTGAACAAGTGTTGTTGAAGGTTAGTCGAAAATACAATGTGGATTACGTGATGGAAGATAAGGAGTTGTTAGATTACCACATTACTGGAACTTTTATGTATGAAACACTTGAGGAGTTTTTGATGGTTATACGACTAACGTCACCTATAGAGTATAGAATTGTTTCCGGGGAAATTGGAAAAGATGGCATTAAAGGAAAGAAAATAATACATTTAAAAAAGATAAAATAAAAAAAAAGAAGGTGTTGGCGCACCTTCTAAGATATAAAAACCCGTCTGAAAACAGGAAATTTAAATCGATTTAAAGTTATGAAAAACAAATGGTTTTTGCGATTTTTTTCGCATTATATAATTTCTAAAAAACTCCTTCTTACGATGAGACTGACTATAGGGATTTTGCTAATTGTATCTTTTAATTCAATTGCTTCTGGGGTATATTCCCAAAGTGCAAAAGTAACCGTAAAGATGGAAGGTGCATTAATAAAAGAGGTGTTAAATAAAATAGAAGAGATATCGGAATTCTATTTTGTATATAACAACAAGCTGATTGATGTGGAAGTGTATGTTGACATTGATGTTGAGGATGAACAAATAAAGACAATACTGGATAGGATCTTTAACAAACAGGAAGTTGATTACGTGTTGTTGGATAAGCAGATTATTCTTTCGCCCCGCAATATGGAAAAGCCTCCAACGCAGCAACGGCGTATAATAGTTAAGGGTAAGGTGATTGATTCTTCAGGAGACCCCATACCGGGGGTTAATGTATACGAAAAATCAAGTCCTCAAAATGGGGTGGTAACCAATACGTTTGGCGAATATTCCATTGATATGGATAATTCTGAAGGTGTTTTGGTATTTTCGTTTATAGGTTTCCAGACACAAGATAATCAGGTGAAAAATCGCACAGAAATTAATGTAACTCTAAATGAAGAGTTCGTTGGTTTAGATGAGGTAGTTGCTATTGGATATGGTACGCAACGAAAAAGCAGTGTAACCGGTTCTTTGTCTAGCGTTAAAGCCGAAGTCTTTGAAAATAGGGTAGTGGCGAATATTGATCAGGCCTTAGTTGGTCAGATGTCGGGCATCCGTGTTCAAGAATCTTCGGGAGTTCCTGGAGCCGATGCTTCTATTACCATTCGAGGTGTTAATTCGATAAACTCCAGTACTTCACCTCTCGTGCTGATTGATGGCGTGGAGGGAGATATGAATTCAGTAAACCCAAATGATATTAAATCCATAGATGTGCTTAAAGATGTATCATCGGCTGCAATTTATGGTTCGCGTGGTGCCAATGGGGTTATATTAATCACTACAAAAACCGGAACTAAGGATGGAAAACAGCGTATTGCATTCGAATCCTCCTTCGGACTTCAAAAAGCAGAGCGTTTGTATGATATGATGGATAAACAGGGATACTATGATTATGTTTATCGCCGTGCAGATGCGCTTTGGTCTGATGGTGGGCGACGGGATCCAACGGTCCCTATTGAAGACCGGGGAGACAAATACCGGCCCGCTGATTTTATTCGGAATACGCCTTATGAAGACTTGCCTAATACCGACTGGCAAGGAATGATGTTTGATGTGGCGCCTATACAAAATTATCAGATGTCGATAATGGGCAATTCCGACAAATCAAGTTATTATGTGTCGGGCAGGTATCTGGATCAAGAGGGGATATTAATAAATACCTTTGCCAAACGCTATAATTTTACTGCAAAAGTTGATACAGATATCAGTGAATGGCTTAAAGCGGGGGCCAATATCGCCCCTAGTTTTGGGGTTGAGGCCAACAGAGGGGCTGACGGGAAGCAAAAAACTTTGCAGAATGCCATGTTTTACAATCCTCTTCTTGAAGCAAACTCCAATACTCAGGAAACAGGTTATACTCCATTAGTCCCAGCGAATTCGGTTAACCCTTACCTACAGCAGAAGAATAAAGTAGATGAAATGCGCTGGAGTAAATTGCGGGTGAGTTCGTATTTGGAATTGAGCCCAATAAAAAATATGACTATCAAGACACAGCTTTCTTTGGGAACACATGACGGGAATGATAAATTTTGGGAAAGTTCCAATTATACCAGAGGCAACCCCAGAGGAGATTATAATACACAAAAAACGCAAAACTTTCAAATTGAAAACACATTTTCCTATGCTAAGAAGATTAAAAAGCACAGCTTGAATGTGTTATTAGGTCAATCTGCTCAGGATGTGTATATCTGGACATCAGGACAGTCCTCTTTGGGGTATCCCAATGATGAAGTATATACTTTAAATGTAGCAACCGAATTTATTCGTTCTACAACAGAGGAGATAGCCTTGCGTAGAACCTCCTATTTCGGACGACTTCAATATGATTTTAAATCCAAGTATCTCGCTACTTTCAATGCACGTAAGGATGGGTCATCACGCTTTGGGCCAAATACTAAATGGGGATTTTTCCCTTCGGCATCGGTAGGGTGGATCCTGTCGAAAGAGTCATTCTTAAAGGATGTAGAGCAACTCAATCTGTTAAAATTACGTGTAAGTTATGGTAGGGCGGGTAATGACGGAATAGGTGATTACCGATGGATTAGTACCATGGAAAGTAAAAGATACAATAGTACGGGCAACATCACTTCAACAAGCGATTATCTAAATACAAACGGACTTGTTTTAAATGGGTATTCGCAAGCGAATTACACTAATCCTAATTTGAGTTGGGAAACAACTACCAGTTTTAACTTGGGGATGGATGTGTGGGCATTTAATAACCGGCTCCAGTTTGTGGTGGACTATTACGATAACATAACCTCTGACTTACTTTTAAATACACCCCTTCCTCAGCAAACCGGTTTTTCAACCTCATGGAGAAATTATGGGGAAGTACGAAATTATGGTGTTGAAACAGAGGTTTCGGGTTACATTTTAAGTCAACCCAAGTTTAAGTGGAACAGTAACTTTAATGTAAGTTATAACCGAAATGAAGTTTTGGAGATACCCGAGCCATTTAATGCCGACAGATATGGGGTGTATGCCCGACTGGAAGAAGGACAAGGGATTTTTGATTTCTACATGTATCAATGGGAAGGCTTGCTAAGCCAAGAAGACCTTGACAATGGATATGATGTGCCGGGTTCTCTGCCGGGAGGTTTAAAGTATAAAGTGGATGAAAATGGACAGTTGACTGATGAGATGCGTGAATGGTCCGGCTCCCCGGTGCCCCGGTTTATTTATGGTTGGACCAATAGCTTTAATATTCACAATTTTGATTTATCCTTCTTATTCACGGCTCAAACAGGGGGGAAAGTTCTCTTTATGTTAGGACGACAAATGGATTCAGGTTCAGAATTTAACCAATTGGCAAACTGGGAAAATAATTGGCAATCGCCCGAAGAACCTGGAGATGGAAGAACACCCGCTTTTGGTTCCGCTATGAAAAACTGGTCGACCCACCAATTATTCGACTCTGACTATATTAAGCTCAAAAGTGTAGTGGTGGGATATGGGCTACCTAAAAGTATTTCGCAAAAAATAGGGATTGCCAATGCCCGTATCTATGCATCGGCGGAAAATCTTTTTACCATTTTTGGTGATAGCAACTATCCTGGAGTTATGACGGAATCAGCCGACAGCAATAGTTCCGCTATTAATAAAGCCGTTGATTACACAACCTACCCTCCGGCAACCATTATCAACCTTGGTGTGAAACTAGAGTTTTAATAGTTATTGTTAGCTAAACGATGTTAAGTTATTAAAGGAGTATAAAATGAAAAAATTAATTATATTAAGTATCGTAGCCATATTTGCCGCCGGATGTACCTCCGAATGGCTAGACATATACCCACCATCTTCTCAAAACACCGGAAATTTCTATCAATCCGAAAGTGATTTTGAACAAGCGGTAAATGCGGGCTATGCACAATTGCGTGTGGTTGTAACGGGAAATGATATTTTCTTACATCAGGCCGAGGGACGCTCTGACGACGCCAAGGGTGCTACCGAACAATTATCAACTTTTGACGACTCTCCCATCAGTTCAAAGTACCAGGCAATGTGGGGTAGAATTTGGTCCTTGATCCATAAGGCCAATGCAGTACTTACCTATTCAGAGGGCATTAGCAAGACAGAAATGCCGAATATAGAATCCTTAAGGGGCGAAGCTCGTTTTCTTAGGGGAATAGGCTATTTCTATTTAGTTCGATTTTGGGGAGGAATGCCTCTTTATACGGGTGTAAAAACTTTAGAAGAAGTAAGGAAAATTCCCCGTACCAGCATTGAAGAGACTTATGACTTCATCATTAAAGATTTTGAAGCGGCTGCCGCTACCATTCCCACACTAAACAATGGGAAGGCCACCTCGTGGACAGCAAAAGCCTATCTGGCCAAAATACATCTGTATGCCAAGAACTACCAAGAAGCTTTGGATGAGTGCAATGATGTGATTGAATCAGGCCAATTTGAGTTTCTTCCCAATTGGTTCGATATTTTTAAAGAAAAGAATGACAATGGTAAGCATATCATTTTCCAGGTACAGTGTCAGAGTGGTGGCCTGGGGCATCAAAATCCCCTTCCTACCTTTTATACATACCTTGATGCAGCTGTTTTTGGGCATCCCGAAGGTATTGGAGGACAGTACCGAGAATATCAATTTCCTGGGGCTACCTCGCAAATAGACGTTACCAATGATGCCTATGATAGTTTTGAAGAAAATGACATTCGTAGAGATTGGACCATCATATCCGAATCGTACACCAACCGATTTAAGCCTATTAACGCCTTGTTTGTTGGAAAATTCACTCTCGGTGCTGAGGCGGCTTTCGACTTCCTGGATTGGGGAAGTAATATAACATTAATGCGGTATACTGATGTTTTGTTAATGAAAGCTGAATGTATTAACGAAATTAGCGGACCAACAACCGAAGCGGTAAAAATTATTAATGACATTAGAAATAGAGCCGGATTGTTGAACCTGACGAACGAACAGATTGCGGATAAAGAGCCCTTCTTCGTTGCACTGGTTAATGAACGCAGACATGAATTGATGTTTGAGCATCAACGCTGGTTCGACTTAAACCGCTGGGGAATTGCATTAGAAACAATAAACACTTTTTTAAATAAGGAATATCTCGAAGGGTCTACTGTGATGCAATCTTACCATGCATTATACCCAATTCCGGCAGAAGAAATGGAGAAGGTGGGCAATGTTGATATAATGTGGCAAAATCCTGGATGGCCGCAATAGTATACCATCGCTGATAGGGACGAAGAGCAATGTTCCATTGGTTCAAAAAAAATGCAAAAGAACATGGGGGGTTCGAAAATGCTCCTACGATAAGCATTGTGTTTGGGAGTAAAAAAACGAAATCTGAATTGAAGCTAATTTAATATGACTATTCAAACGGATGGCTGTACTGTTTAGTATTTAATTTATCCAAGAATTAAGAAGTAATAAACCTTTAAACTCACAGGAATGAAGTTTATTTTAAATGTTAATATTGTCAGCTTTCTTTTAATAACTTCTTTTTTGTGGCAAGTTAAGCCTGCTCTGGCACAACAGATAGGTTTGAGTGATCCAGAAATAGAGGCTGTTAGAATTAACGTATTAACGGATGCCATGAAAAGTAGCTTCTGGCTTCAACCTGAAAACACGATTGGTGATGTTAAGTACAATCCGCACGGCGTTGCAGCTTACACTTTTGCAAGTTATTACCTGAATCAAAACACCTCCAAAGCGGATGAGTATATTTTAGCCATTAAGAGTGGTGATGATTTGCATAACGACAGCATTATATTGGCGGAAGGAGGGATGTATTTTTACATTCCGAATTTGTTTCATTATATTTTGGATGAGCGTTTTAATAACAACATCGGCGCAACAGCAAAAAATCACTTGGTGGACGTAATTTACAGGCATTTGGATGTAAATGCGGATTACAGAAAACTCAATGATGTTTGGGAGGTCTCGGGAAGTGAAAATCACAATGCCCTTAGACGTGCATTGGCCTATCTGGGGGGTGTTGCTTTGTCTCAAAGCAATAGTTATGGAGCTGACTACTTGTTCTCAGACAATAAAACAGTAGGAGATTGTGTTTCAGAGGGCACGCTGTTTTGGAAAGAGTATTTTCGAAGTCGCGTGGAAAAAGGATTGGAGATTGAAATCCACTCTCCAACTTATACCAAGTATACACTCTCATGTTTTTATGCCATCAGAGACCTTGCTGCAGATGAAGAACTAAAGACTTTAGCTGATTTGTACCTGCACTTATACTGGGCCGATAAAGCACAATTATATTTATCGGATAATGGAATAGTGGGAGGTGCTGCTAATAGGGTGTATAAAAAGTATATTAATATAAAGTTTGCCCTTTATCCAAGGGATTACATGAGGCTCTTTGGATGGACTACTCAACCTTGGGGGAATCATCCGGCAGCTTTTGTACCATTGGTAACGCATTATCGGGTACCGGAACTTATCTCCCAAATAGCAAGCTCAGATAAACCAAATTATTTGATTCATAACGTATCGAACGGTATGGTGAAAGATGGCGGAGCAGGGATCAATCCATATGATATTATTTTTGATCAGAATGGCTCTTCTAACATCCTTTCACAGAGTTATGTGACACCCAATTATGTAATGGGTACCAAATTGTTGAATCCGGCTAAGGACTATGCCAATATCGTATTGCAGAACAACATGTCCGGTGTGTTTTTCGATGATTCGGACAACAATCGAATCATTATTAACGGTTATTCAAAAATATCCAATGGCGAAGAAAAAGGTTATCGCGACGTGGTCGGAGTAACCGGCAAGAACTGTATGGTAGCTTGGCGTCCGGCCGAATATGATGCGAGCAATGCCCTTGGCACGTATGTATTTATGAGTACCAAACTAAAGCTTTATGGTGAGAAAGTTGGAGATTGGTGGTTTGTAGAAATGTGGGATGCCTATGTGGCAGTAAGAGTTGCAAATGGAGACTGGACAGAACGTGCAATAGATGGAACCACCGATGGTATTAACTTTTTGTTGACCGATGCTGATTCACCGGTCATCATCGAGTGCGCACAGCCTGCCAATTACAACAGCTATGCCGATTTTAAAAATGAAATTCTGTCTAATAATTTTAGCTTCTCCAACAATGTATTAAACTATACTTCCAGTGCGGGGGATACCTACAAGGTGTCTCGCCAAAGCAGCAGTTTACCTGAGATGAACGGTCAAGTCGTTGTATTTAACAGAGGGCAGACCTATAGCTCACCCTATATTAATGGCGGAACAACTGCCCTGCCTTTAAAGGTGGACATCACTTTTGGCGATAAAAAACTGGCTATTGACTATGCGAATTTAACCATGGAAAATATAACAACAGGTATAGACGACCTGCCTGAGGAGGAGCTGAAATTACTGGTTTATCCTAACCCAAGTCATACGGGTCGTTTTTACCTGAATGATACCTATGATACGTGGCAGGTGTTTTCTGTTGCCGGAAGATTGGTAAAACAGGGCAATTCATCGCTCATTGACATATCAGATTATAACAGGGGTATTTATTTACTTAAGATGGGTAATAAATATCAAAAGATAGTTTATTAGTTTAATAAGTATTTAGTTTCACAAGTTAAAAAATCAATTATGAAAAAAAAGATTACAAAATTTTGGATGATTTGCCTTGCTTTGTTTATAACAGCACAAGTAAGCGCAAAACAAATTTATGTTCGTCTGTCATCAGATAGCCAAGCATGGTCTGCGGTAACTCAAGATGCCGACAATATTGTGGTTGTGCTTGCTGGAAGCAATTTGAGTACCGATGCATTTTGGAGTACACTCGTATCAGGTGATGTAATTTGGGTGGCCAAAGGCGTGTATAATAGCACTGCTGCAATTGTTATGCCCGCAGGTGTTACGATGTATGGAGGCTTTTACGGTGATGAAACTTCGGTGGACGACAGAGCCATTTCCGATGCCGACGGCAATGGTTATGCCGAAGCCTGGGAATTTACAAATGTAACGAATATCAGGGGAACCGATGAAACGTCTTCCTTTGCCTTAATAGACATCAGAGCCTCGTCCAATGTTATTGATGGTTTTACTCTATCAGACAATACGGTTACGGTGGGGTACGAAGGTGCTGCCGGTTCTGGAGCTGTATATCTCGAAAAGGGACAGGTTAATAAATGTATTATCAGGGATGTTAATTACTATTTGGCATCCGGTACCGCTACCGCAGGTGCATTGATGTGCCAAAAAGGTGGGACTATCGATCATTGCCTTTTTGAATTTGTTGAAGCAAAGGCCTCAGGGGGGTCGCTTTACGGTGCAGCAGTTATGTTGCAAAATGCAGGTTCTGCTTTAACCAATTCGGTTCTCAGAGCTATTAAAGGAGAATCGACCAACAGAACCAGAGCGGTTATTTATGCCAATGATGCTGCCCGTATAGAGAATTGTATACTTTACAATAATGAAATTACAGGTCTTAATCAAGAGGGTGGTGCCATTTATGTTGCAAACAGCAATGATATTCCTGAAGCTGAGGTAATATTGGCAGGCCTTACGCTGGTTAATAACATTTGTGAAAACGGTGCAGGAATGATGGTGACTCGTTCTAATACTCATATTTACAATTGCATTATGTGGGGAAATGTGAAGAGTGATTTGCTTACCTATGACGCGGCATTCTTTACCACAGCAAGCATCGGCATTACATTTAGTAAGAATTCGAACGCATTTAATGGTAAACTAAGTAACATCTTTTCACCTGATGTAACTAATGTAACTTCTTTGGCTGATCTAGTAGAGTTGGGAACGGTCAATAGTTCAGATGAAACAGGTGGAGATGGACAAATGCTTTATGCACCAAAATTTATAAACCCAACTACTTTTGTTGGTATTCCTTTTTCTCCGTCAAAAGTCATGGAATTATATCAGGCCGATTGGACCATTGAGGCAACATCTCCGTTGGTTAATAAAGGTGTGCTTGCTTCGGTAGATCCGGTTGTATTTGACTTTGCTAATGCTGACATACTGGGTATGCCTCGTACGGCAAGCATCTCCATTGGTGCATTTGAGGTTTTTGATGCGGATCAGTTAACAACAGCTATTTTTTCGGAAGAAGAATCGGTGGAAATAAATGTTTATCCCACTGTTACAAGCGGCCGGGTTAATATTAAATCAGAAAGAAAGATCAATCAGATTAGTGTATACAGCCTTACTGGTGCTAATGTACTGAATGCAACTATGGGTGCTACCTCGGGCGTGGTTGATTTAAGTGCACTTAAATCAGGACTTTACTTGTTAAATATATCAACAGATAAAGGTATTCGTGTTGTTAAAATAATGGTTAAATAAGCCAAGTAATTAGTAATGTAGAGTCCTATAATTAAGCGTGATTGCATAGACTTTTTATAAGCTATGCAATCACTTTATACTAGACGGGAGAGTGCAAGTGCTGAGTATGATTACTCATTTGGCAAATGTTGGGGTGTTCGATTACCCCATCTTATGGGATGAACAAAACTTTATCAGTTGTAAATATTCAAAAAAATAGGACAAGCTATACGACAACCTAATGACAAGATAATAGAGCATATGAAACACCCATGGCAAAGCAAATTGACACACCGCCTGTCCCGCTGCAGCGGTGGGTAGGATTGTTTTTTAACTTCTCCTTTGCGTCTTTGTAAGAAAAAAATTAACACATGAAACGAGCCCCCGAAGGGTCGGGGCAGGCTATGAGAGTTGTCTCTCACATAACCTGTCCCGCCTTAGCGGGAGGAGAATGATTGTAATGGCGAGTTCCCCCGAATCAAGTTCGGGGCAAGCTATGTGGCAAAAAAAATCAATTATAGACACATGAAATTTATCAGGTTATTCTGCATTACGATAATAATTTTTTGGGATTCATTTTAAATATATCGGCACAATATGTTTCTCCGCTTTTAAAACAGGATTTTGTCTATTGCATGGCAAAGACCATAAATGAAGGTTGGATTGATCCGCTGGCTTACGGGTCGCAAACTATGTTAGGGTGGCATGGTATTACAACTAAAATCAATGAGCAGGGTCAAATAGACGGCATATGTGTTGGTACCGGAATGGGTTTTGATCCGGCATTCTATTATTATAGACCCGTAAATAAGGCGGCGGCTCATGGTTATGGACCTTTTATCTATGCAGGACCTGAAATTTATCGTTTGTTAAAGAATCACACCGCAAAAATGAATGATAGTGCACTCTTATTTTATAAGGAAAAAGTGGAGACAGATGCTGCCATTTTTTATATGGAAGAAGATGGTGTTAAAGATCATCATTAATCTGTTTTATGGTTCAACAACGGCCATATTAAGGTATAACACTTTTATGAGTGAGAGATTGCTCACAAAAGAAGGCGGAAATTTTCTCATAAATTTTTTATTGGTTAATTAATATTAAACCATAATGGGCGTTCACATAAGTAACTTGAAATGAAACAACTATTTATATTGCAAGTAAGTTTATTTTTTATATCACTGTTTTTTGTGCAATGCAAAAGTGGTGATAAAAAGAGTGTAATTACCCTCTCAAATACTTCTTCCGTTGAATTATCAGATAAAGCAATCTCAATTCAACGCGCTAGGTTGCTCATTGTACCCCAGGGTGAGCTATTCCCACTCCTCATCTCATCCAAGGGCGATACTATACCTGCGCAGCTCGATGACATGGATGGAGATAAAAACTGGGATGAACTGTTTTTTGTAGCTAATTTACCTGCTAATGGAATAGTGGATTTTACCTTAGAATGGAGTCCTAAAAAGCCTGACTTTACGGTAAGAACAAGCGTGCGCTTTGGAAAACGTATGCTAGCAGATATGCCTGTTAAACCTGCACTCAATGAAGTGCTTACTGCCCGTCAAATACCATGGACTCTGGGTTTTCAACAATACCAGACCGATGGTCCAACCTGGGAAAACGATAAAGTTGGTTTTAGGCATTACCTTGACGGGAGGAATGCCAAAGATGTATTTGGGAAGAAAATCTCTGCCATTTCACCCGAAAATGTTGGGCTTGATGAAAATGGAGCAGTAGTTGACAACTACCACGTTATGGAAGATTGGGGACGGGATGTTCTTTCTGTCGGAAATTCCGTTGGTTTAGGTGGGTATGCTTTATTGGCTGGTAACGAATTGTTGCGCCTTGGCATAATTTCAGGAGATACTTTAAATAATATTGAGAACACCAGCTTTCAAATAGTTACAGAAGGGCCTGTACGTTCTGCACTAAATTACAAATACTCAAACTGGAGTCCCGGAAATCGGAAATATGATGTTGTAGAAAATACCAGCATTTGGCCAGGTATGTATGGCTATCAAAATGTTGTGGAATTTTCAGGGCTTCGCGGTGATGAGGAGATGGTCGTGGGACTGGTAAATATAAATACAGAAGCACTACTTACCATCATTGAAGAAAATGATAAATATGTGGTGCTTTATACTCACGACAAACAAACTTACAATCGAGAATGGTGGCTTGGAATGGCACTCATCGTTCCTAAAAATTTGTATCTGGGATTTGTCGAAGCGCCTAAAATAGGTCATTTGTCGAATACTTTTTTTGCCAAGCTAAAAATTGAAAACAATAAACCGCTTACCTACTATGCAGTTGCCTGCTGGGAACTCAGCGACGAAGGTTTTGTTGATGAAGAATATTTTAAGAATTATTTACAAAGCCTGGCTAAACAATTGGCTGTAGAGGTGGATGTTTCAATTCAATAGAAAAATAAGTGTTAGTTGTGTTTATATTATAGATATTAATAATTTTAGATGAAAAAGTTTAGTACGATTACAGCCCTTATGTTCTTTGCTCTACTGTTTGCCGGTATAGCCACTCATGCCTCAGATGCTGAACTAAAAAAGAATCTCAAATCGAAAGCCGTATTAAAAAAACTTGAGCTGGCCAACAGTTACTTCACTAAAAAGTATCCCGATGTTGAAATCGTTACGGGCAGTGCTGAAATGGATTTTAGGGAATTCCCGAGTAATTACTGGGCAGGTGCCGTTTATTATGTGGGTTTGATGGCCTTGAATTCTATTTATTCTAAGGCAGAGTATTATGAGCAGGGTGTAAAATGGGGGGAATCTCATCATTGGATGTTAAACAATTATAAAGTTGGGAAACCAGTGACTCATTCACGAAATGCCAATAATCATTGTGCGGGACAAACCTACCTGGAACTTTATCAAATTGATCCAAAGCCAGAACGAATCGCTACTATTCGTGAATCTTTAGACAGTATTATTAAAATTCCAGAGGCACATACGGACTGGTATTGGGTTGATGCCTTATTTATGGCTATGCCAACTTTCGCAAAACTTGGTGTTATCGATAACAATCAGAAGTACTTTGACAAGATGCATGAGATGTATCTGGCAGCAAAAGATGAAATTGGCGGCGGATTGTATAATGCTGAAGACGGTCTGTGGTGGCGTGATGCCGATTTCGTTGCCCTTTACAAAGAACCAAATGGAGAGGATTGTTACTGGAGCCGCGGAAACGGATGGGTTTATGCAGCCTTGGTGCGGGTAATCGATGTATTACCTGTGGATAATAAGTATCGGGAAGAATACCTGAAAATATTTAATGAAATGTCTGAAGCTCTCCTGAAGGTGCAGAGAACTGACGGTTTCTGGAATGTAAGTCTGCACGACCCGACACATTTTGGAGGAAAGGAGTTAACGGGAACAGCCATGTTCACTTACGGCTTTGCGTGGGGCATAAACAATAACGTACTGAAAGAAAGCAAATATGCCGATGCTATGCTGAAGGGGTGGAGTGGACTCTCTGGATGTGTTCATAGAGATGGTTTTCTGGGATACGTGCAGGGTACTGGAAAGGAACCCAAAGATAGCCAGCCTGTAACGTATGATTCCGAGCCTGACTTGCAGGATTATGGCTTAGGTTGTTTTCTGCTCGGCGGTAGCGAAGTTTATAAATATCATATGAACAAGGGAAATTGAGAGAAGATGAGTCTTTATCCAAAAAGGAGTTATATTAAAAACTTTTAAAACTAATTTTATAACCTTTTCTCTAATCGTATTTAGGTTTAATAATTCCTGTTCAGGTTTTAAAAAAATAAGAATGGGGAAATGTTTATGAATGAAGCTCCTAACATTAAATAGCAAAAAATAGCAGGCATTTCATTCAATGTAAATGCGCAAGACACAGACATTGAATATCATTACGTTTTAACAAGTAAGTTCCAATTCCTGCGGATCAATGACTACAAAAATGATAAGTTGTTTTTTATAACCTGCCGAGCTTCTTCAAAGCTATTGGTTTCCATTAATTCTTTGCGAATTTCAGCAGCTCCTCTAAAATCGGAAATGTAAATTTTAAAAAAGCGTTTTAGTACCGGGAATGGCCGCGAATTTCCCCACGCAGATTCATATAGTTGTAAATGCTTCAAGAGGGTTGCAAATCTCTTTTCTATCTCAATTTCGGAAAGGGGCGATTCGAACATCCATGGATTTTTGAAAATACCTCGTCCAATCATAACCCCATCCGTACTAAAGCGTTTTGAGCGTTCATGCGCATCTTCAAAAGAAAATACATCTCCGTTACCAATGAGGGGTATATGGGGTGCTATCAAATCTCTAATGGTCGAGGCTTTGGCAATCTCATTCCAGTTGGCTTCTCCTTCCGACATCTGTTTCTGAATCCTTCCATGCAGAATAACGCCCTCCAGCGGCTGGCGAAACAGAAAGTTCATCCATCGTTCGGTATCTACTTTCTTTAAACCCATCCTTGTTTTAACACTTACGGGCAGGCTTGTGGCTTCGCGGGTAGCCCGTATTATTTCTGCGGCCAAGGGTTCATTATCAATTAATGCCGAACAGCTGCCATGCGATACCACATTGCGAACAGGACATCCCATATTGATATCAATGCCGTCAAAGTCGTAATTTTCGGATATGTATTTTGTGGCCTCAAAAAATTTCTCCGGATTACTGCCCCAAATCTGTGCTACAATCTTCACTCCTTTTTCGTTCAACAGTTGCCGCTCTGTTTTTGAAATGATTAGCCTCTGTGCCACATTACTTCGTCCCTCAGGATGGCACAAGCCATCAGTGGAGGCAAATTCGGTAAATACAACATCGAGATTTCCAGGAGTAGTATGATGCAAAATCAGTTCGCGAAACGCTGTATCGGTAACATCTTCCATGGGTGCCAGCATCACCAGTGGTCGTTTTGAAGTATTCCAAAAGTTATTTTTTTCAATGGACATGTGCGTATTCTTTTTCTAATACTTTTTTAAAGATTTCTGATTATTTCGCCTGCTCACGTACAACTGGGCTATTCGACTTATTTTTACTTTTGATGATGGTCGTTGCAATGGTTGCTGCAGTAGCAACAATAATTGCGGCATCATCACTCAAGCCAAGGAACGGTACCATATCGGGTATGGCATCCAATGGTGTAATGGTATAGATTAATGCGGCCAAGGGCAATACTTTTTGCGAGAAGGGGATATCATTACTTTTTACAACTCCCCATAAATCAGTCACTTTACCCCAAATTGCTTTTAACGCGCCTTTATTCATGGTGAACAACTCATCCTTAATGGATACGATATCATCCTTATTTGCCTTGTTCTTAATGTCGTTAAGCATAAAGATGGCATGTTTAAGAACTTTTAGCTTGATGGGTGTATTTAATTTCATAGGTTTAATTAATTTTTATTTGCCACATTCTGGCTACTGATTCTTCATCCCAGCCTGCCGGATGGCATGGCTTATCTCTTTGTGAGCAATGGCATTATTAAAATTGTCAAAAAATATTTTCAACAACTTTCGTACCCTTAATTAAGCGCGTTAATTAAAAAAGGAGCGTCCCCAATGGAATCGCTCCTTTAAACTAAACTCAAATCTATGAAAAAAAACTCAAAACCCTTCTTACTTTTATTGGATTAAACTTATGGCTTAAAATAATCGGAGCATCATAACGACACTCCGATTATCCAACTTAAACCCTAACCTTAATCTATGAAAAAAACTTAAACGTTCTTTGGCTAAATAATTACAATGTCCATGCCGTAAAAGACTATTTTTTCGGCGTTAACAAAACATTAACATCATTGCCCAGCTAATGGCAAGCAGACATTCAAAATCAAATGTTTGCTTGCTATTAGGGACCAGATGCAAAAGCTGGGTCTAAATGTTGGTTTTTATTTTCATGCAAAAATCTTTGTTAATCTGAACAGGAAGAATTTCACATCCACAACACCCCTAAACTGCCGTCTAAATTCCTTGATTTTGGCATTGAAAGAT
>JAGXIO010000018.1 GCA_024635555.1 Saccharicrinis sp. | reverse complement strand
GATTTTATGGATAAAGTTAGATCAATGCATTTAAGGACCGCAGACTATGGAACCAAAGAATCAATTTTAAAGCACTTTATGAAAGTGGAAGGTTTAAGCAGGCACGTAGCTGTAAATTTATATTATAATTCACTGGAGTACTTCTATGCAAGCGCACAACTGTCTAAACAGGCACAAAACAATGTGTATGCCGAGAAAATAGACCGTATGATTGCCATTGCTATGGTGGCTGTAAATGATGTAAAGGATTCTAAAGCGGTGGTTTCAATGATAAAAGATGCCTGGATTGTTCGCGGTGGTGATAAAGAGGAAAAAGCCTTTATTCCGGAAGAATGGTTTAAAAAACAATTTGTGTTGTACACTACTGATGCCCTAGAGGCTGGCTTGGATCCAATTAATAGAATTGCTTTAAAAGAACAAATTGACAACTATCCGGAGTTGACAGAAAAGGAGCGTAAGATGATTTATCGTGAATCTTTAATTGAAGACATAATACTATTTCCTGATGAGTCGGAAAACGCACGTAAAGATTAACGACAATATTTTAGTAAGGTTTGCCACTTGGTTAAAAATGATGGTGGATTTGATTGCTCCTAAAAATCTTTTTTTAGTTGCTGGTCGTGGTGGCGCAAAAACTACAGATATCGTATCTGAGCGTTCAATAAAAATTTGTGAAGATATGCCTGGTGCTTATTTCTTCTTTTCTTCAGATACCTATACCAATGCACTTAAAAATATTGTTCCTTCATTAATTGAAGGGTGGAAACGTAAAGGGTGGAAAGAAGGTATTGATTATGTGACCGACCAGCCGCCTCCTGCACATTTTTTATTACCCTACAAGCAACCAGAAACTTATAGGCATACTATTTCCACAAGATATGGAAATCTTTTTATTTTGGTAAGTTTAGATGTGATAACATCTGCCGTAGGAAATAGTTTTCAGCACGGGTTTGTTGATGAAGCCAGAAATCAAAATTTTCAAAAGCTAAAAAAATTAATGCCTGCTTTGCGTGGGTATCCGCTGTTTGGGCATTCTGTTTATTATCGTGGATTAACAGTAACTACAGATATGCCAAACGTTTTAGAAGGTGATTTTGACTGGATATTTGACAGGGAAAAAGAAATGAACGTTCAGCAAATAAAAGATTGCTTAAACGTGGCTATTACTTTGAATAAAGTGAAAAGAGAATTGTATAATGCGCTCCAGGATAAAGAGTATGCAAAAGTAAAATTGTTGCAAAAACAATTGTTTCGTTGGATGGTGGATTGGGTTCGTGTGCGAAAAGACTCTACCTTGTTTTACGTGGTTTCTTCATTTGCTAATGTAGATATTTTAACGCCCGGATATTTTAAAGATTCTTTGGAAGCGTTGGGAATTGAAGAGTTTAAAAGCGCGATAGTTTCTTTAAGGCCAAGCTTGAAAAAAGGAGAGAAGTTTTATGTGAATTTAGGCGAACATCATTTTTATGATGATGGTATTATTTCATCGTATTACGATAAATTTAAAATTGGAGATGCTGTTGAACAAAGCTCTCTGGCATTAAGATATGTAAATCATAATGCTGAATTAGATGCCGGTGTTGATTTTGGCGATATGTGTTCTATGGTTACCGGGCAAGAAACAGGAAATTATGTGTATTTGCTTAAAGATTTTTACACGCTTCCTCCTGAAAGTAGTAAGGAACTTGCCTTACAATTCACTGAATTTTACAAATATCATAAACGCAAAACATTGAATTTGTATTATGACCGTTCTGGAAATCAGTATTCTAAAATTCGCCGTGACTGGGTAAGTGAGCTTGCCGATTTTATTGAATATAAAGATGGTATTTCTACCGGATGGACCGTTAATTTAATGAGCCGAAATCAGGCTACCATTATGCAAGAGGAAGAATATAATTTAATGAAAAATATGTTAGGCGATTATGATTCTAATTTACCAACGGTTAAAATTGATAAGTTTGGTTGCAGGGAATTAAAGAGCTCGATGGAACTGGCAAAAATTAAAATAAAAATAAAAACAAACGGATCTAAAACTATTCATAAAGATAAATCTTCTGAAAAATTACCTGCAGCTAAATTACCAATGCTTTCCACAAATATGAGTGATGCTATAAAATACTTTTTCTTTCGTCCGGCGTGGGTAAAAATAGCTATGAAACGAAAACAAAGCACGTTGAGCGCGCCTAGTATTGGGTAAAAAGCACGAGTAATTATTGTTTTAAAATATATTTAGTAAATACTTTGTATGTAAAAAGTATTTACTATTTTTGATAAATAATAACAATAAAAACTACATTATGTCAAAATTTGCAAAAATTATAGAAATTGAAGAAGAACAAGTTCTGTTAACAGTTAATTACAATGATGAACATGATATTTATGAGGTTGCTAAAAGAACAGATTTTAAAGGTATAGCAGCCAAAATAGAAATTGGATTTGGTAATAAAGAAGAGGCTGTTGAATACATTAAGGATTTTACTTATGAAGAAGCTGTTAAGTTTAGATCTGAAATGATAAGAATATTCTCCTAGTAAAATCAATGAAATGAGCAAAACTAAAAAAGTTACAATAAGCATCACTCAAAAACAACAAGATGATGCTCGTACTTTGTCAAAGAAAATATTTGGCAAAGAAAATATTTCTGGTTATATTGGATATTTAATTGAGATAGAAAATAAAAAGAGCGATGAAAAAATTCATTCCTAAAAATAAGACAGAAGATTGGGCTCCTAAATGTAGTTTTATAAACATTAGTATGGAGGAAGTTGAAGAATATAGAGATTTATGGTTAAAACATTGGAATAATGATCCTTCTCCAATACCTTTTATAAATTTCTTAGAGAATCATCTTAGTCTTGATAAAATAAATAAATTTATCGATGATTTTTTAAATGCGGATTATCCTAAAGGATTAAATTTTGATTTTTTCATTAACGTTAAATATTATAAATACCTAAGAGAATTAATGATAGAAGGAAAATACAGAGGCTTTTTTATGATATTTGTTAAAGATATGCCAGAAAATTTTATGTGGATTACAGAATCAGAAAAACCTATTTAATTATGCCATTAAAAATGTATTTTGAAGAAGGACAAGCTGTGAAAGCAGAATGGGTTGAAGATGAAGTGGGAAAAATAACCTATGGAGACGTGTTGGTAGGGAAAGTATTTCTTACCAAACTTGCTAATAAATATCATTTATATTTTGGTTATACTTGTGAACGTTTTTTAGTCTATAATATCTTTGTTAAAGATTATAACGGCAATAGCTGGGGCGATACAATTACACTTGATTCGTCGGGCGCCGCAGGTCAATATCAAATATTAAGAGAGACTGCCGAAATAATTAGAAAGGTTATTAATGGAAGAAAGTCCGGAGTTATAGAATCACTTTAAGTATATTATTTATTTCTAAAAAAAACCATGGCAAACTAAAAAAAACTAAAAGAAAGCCCGGATCAAACCAAAACTGCCCGTAAGGGCAATTTTTTTTTGCATAAAAAACGCCCTTAATTAGGGCGTTGTATTAATATTAAAGGCGTTTTGTGCTTATGAAAATCATAATTGATACTATATGATATTCTTAGGTCTGTCATCCTTATAGTGTCCATATTGTGGACTTCTCCCCTTATTTCGTGTAAGCACATGTTTATGGCGGTCATTTTACAACAAATGGAATCTAAATCTTGCGCCATAAAATAATTACCATTTGTTTTGTGATTTGCTGCTAAAATAAAGCGACCACTTCCGCAGCAAGGTTCGTTTATATTTTTGCCCCATTCATTGGGTCCTAAAATCATTTGTGCAATCATATCGCAAATGGGCGCAGGTGTAAAAAATTGGCCAAATGCGCTCTTTTTTGAGTTGCTTGCTAAAATTTCGTAGTACTCGCCTAAAGGATCTGTCCAGCGTTCCGAAATTTTTGCTTTTCCGTAAATTATTAACAATTCAGAAAATAAGCGGGCAAAGGCATCCAGTTCATCACGTGTATATTTTTTTATAGTTTTCAAATAAAGTTCTTCTTCTGTTTCCCTTGCCAAACAACAAATGATAATTGTCAGTAAATCATCGTACAAATTATATAAATCGTATTTGTATTTGAACGAATAAAAAAGCGAGTTAAAATTCCTTAACTCGCTTGGTACATCCCTAGTTTTTAACATTTCTATTTTCAACTTGGGCGTTAGAAAATAAATAGCACATTGGATAAAAAGAAAATTCTTTTTCGTCTGCGTTCTTTGGTTCTGCGGTTGGTTGGTCTTGGGTGTTTTTTCTTTTTCTTCCCCAAACTAAAAAGGCTTTTTCTCCTTTTTTTACCTTTTTACCTTTTTTAATCCAATCGTGAAAAGTGTAAAATTCTTGATTTTTGTCATCCATGTAAAATTCCTCGATTAAAATACTATTAATATTTCTTTCGTCTGGGTCTGTGAGCTGAATCATTTTAGCCGTTTTGGAAAGTTCTATCAAGGCTCTTTTTTTTATTTGGTGTTCTTCTTGTTTTGTTGTCATTTCTATAATTTTGTAATAATTAATAAATTTTTTGATACTGAAACCGTTACTTTTTCGCCAATTTCAAAACCTGCTTTTTGCATCCATACTCCCGAAATTGTGAGTTTTGGCGAAACGGTTTGTTTCTTCCACATATTTTTAACATACTGTGAGGAAACCGTTAATTTCCTAATATTAAAAAATGTACTCATGTAAATCGCTTGTGTTTGAATTTTGGTTCTCTTCAATAAATAAATCAACTATTGCTTCAACTTTATTGGAGGCGTTTTTTGTTTTTGTTTTAAAATATTCATAATCTGAATAATTGAAAATTTTTAAAAAACCTTTATCGTTTAAGTGTCTTTTTACTTGCTCGCTTAATAGAAAAAACTTAGATTTGTCTGTCTTAATTGTTGTGAGTGTCATATACTTGCTTTTAGGATTAAAAAGCCCTTTCTCGACAAAAGGGCTTTCTCTTTTTTGTTAATTAAATAATAAATTCTTGCACTTGTTTTTCGGTGTTACTTAAAATTTCTTCGAGCGTAGTCTCTAGAAGTTGTAAAGTAGCATCCACAATTTTTGAATTTGAAACCTCAAATTTGAATCCTTCCGCATTTTCTAAAAAAATCTTTTCTTTGGTTCCATCGCTCGAAATTTTGAAGCGTTTCAATTCATCGCTTTTGGTTTTCAAGTGCGCAAACTTATTCGTTAAAATTTTGAAATTGTCAGCGTTTTTTATGCGCTCCTCTGCGCTTGGCGCAAAGTTTTTGATAATTGCTTCGGTGCTTTTTTTCTCATCTTTGGAAGCTTCCAAAGAAACGCCAGGCGTTACTTCTTTTTTTTCCTCTTTTTGAGTTTCAACAATAGCATCTTTTTTGCCGGTTCCGGCAGGGTTAAGAAATAAAACCTTTTTGTCATCGTTGCCCATTTTAGGCGCTTGTTTTTGTGTGCTCATAGTACATAAGTTATTGATTATTAATACTTAAAGATACAAAAAAGTCATATAAAAAGCGACATTTTAACAAAAAAAATGCGCTTATAAACCTATTTTATAATGATTCTAAATAAGTCAATAAGCATAATAATAAAGCTAAAAAACTCACATAAATAAAAGTAAAAATAATATAAAGTTTTAAAAATCAATCGTTTAACCTTGCGCGCAAGGGTCAACGAATTGATTGTTTAACAACTCTCCCCGTCACGCTGATAATCGTCTTTATATGTGCAAATGCCTCTTTTTTTAGATATATGATTGCTAAAAAGCAACCGTTTAAGCTATGAAATACCTTTTAAGCCTTGATAATCAATACTTATTACTTGTTAGTTGTTCATGTCTTAAAGAACAATGTACCTATATGTATACTTGTGCTTGTAAATGCAACCATAATGAGCAACCAACCAATTAAGCTACGAGATGCCATACAGAAGATGAGAGATCTTTCGGAGCTGAACATTCCTTTTTCTTTTGGATTCATTAGTTGCGACACAACCAATAAAGTGTCTAAAGGTTATAAGGTTATAGATAAAGCAATACTAAGAGTAGGCTACAGATCAAACCAAAGTAAGAAGGCTGATATCCTTGTTGCTTACAAAGATTACAGCAGTGGTGGTGAAGACAACAAACACTTTTACCTTCCATTATTAATGATGTTTAACGGACAATCAATTCAACCATGAATATAGAATATATAGGTAACAATGCCTTAGTGACCACAGAGCAAATGGCATTCACATTTGAAGTGTCTGAAAGTCCAAGAGACTTCGCAAGCTTCAGAACATCACAAGATACTTTGGACTGGGTTGACAAAGATTATCATATTGGTGACTGGCGCATTCATCCTTATGGTGATAATAATAACTTACCTAAAGAGATACAAAAGGTTATCCAAGCCAACTCAGATGCGCCCGGTATGCTTAAGCGTAAGTCTGGACTATTGTGGGGTAAAGGTCCTAAGTTATATAAGGAGAAAGTTGATGGAGAAAATCAGTTCAATAAGATGTGGACTGAAGATAAGGATGTGCAAAAATGGCTGGATACGTGGGATTATGAGGAATACCTTATGCGCTGTGCTGTTGACTTCTCATATATTGAGGGTGCATTTACTAAGGCATACTTAAACAAAGGGGCTAGAGTAGGGCGTAATGAGATCATATCTAAATTAGAGCATGTATCTGTTGACCGTGCGCGCTTGGCGTCTGAATACAATAAGCAATCTCGGAAGCCTACTCATGTTGTGGTAACCGACTTTTCTTTTGAAACTTTGAACGCATTGATGGATATGAATGTGTATGCGGTTTTTGACTTTAAGAATCCATTAAAGCATCGCAATTCAATGTACTATTCCAATATGTACTCTTTTTGCGCAGATTATTATACCGTGCCGGATATATATGGTTCATTAGAATGGATTCGCCGTTCCAATGCAATTCCTTTAATATTAAAAGCGCTTTCTAAAAACTCCATTAATCTTAGTTATCATGTGATATCTCCGCAGGAGTTTTGGGATCAGAAAGAAGAAAAGTTAAAGAAAAACTGTACTGATCGTGGTGTAGTTTACAATGATAAAATGTTGCGAGATTATGAACAAGAATTGTTAAAAGGAGTTTCGAAAGTGCTTTCTTCAGAAGAAAATACCGGAAAGTTTTGGCATACAAAAAAATCCTTTACCGTTGACGGAACCAATTTAATTGAGCACGGTTGGGAAATTAAACCAAT
>JAGXIO010000141.1 GCA_024635555.1 Saccharicrinis sp. | reverse complement strand
TTTTGCGAACTGTTAATAGTAAAACTTAATATCCCAGTATTATTAATTGGATTCGGCATTACCGTAACATTACTGTCAAACTTTTCTTCATGCACACTTACTGCCAATTTTTGTAATATTAACACATCTTCTTTGGCTAAATCTATAGAGTTGCCAGTCGTTAAATTAGTCGCAACAACTTCATTAATGGTTAATGAGGTGTCACTGGCTGCAAATGAAATTGAGATTTCCTGAGATTTAGCTGTTATTGCCAAGGAAAGAAAGAAAAAAACAAACTTTTTCATAATAATCTAAATTGCATATTAATATTTCCTAACATATGTTTAAACTAAAAAATGTTATAAACAAAGCACAAAAAAGTCATTAATTTGCTCCATTTCGACTTCTTCAAGCTTTTTTTAGCCTTGACAACTCCTTTACTTTCTTTCAGTTAAATGATTTGTAATTAGTCGATACACGGCATAGTATTACGTTTTTTTCTATTATGTGGTTATTTCATAAAAAACCGCCTTGCTTATTTCTGCCAAACCAGTTGTTGCTATTCGATACTAATTGTTGATAATGTTTCGTGCGTTTTGGTTTCCTTGGTAAAACTCGGTTTGTGCCTCACCTAACCTGGCAAAATCTGATTTAGTCATTGGTTGGCTTGTGCTTTGTTCATCGGTTTAGAATATTAGTCAGTACTATAATTTTGACGAATCGAATGTAACAAGAATAATTTTAAATATCATAATACTTAATGCTAAAAGTTACATCGGAACTTTCATTTTTTGAATCGTTATTGCTGCCGTGCTTACCGCAGTGGTAGGGGTAGAAAGGCAGAAAATGGATAAACCATCCGGCTTACGAACCAATATGATTGCGGTGGGTCTCACGCTTATTATTCTTCTTATCAACTTATTACCCCAATTTACGAGCATAAAATCTGTTTTTAAGAAAAATGAATAATGACTTGTGCTCATATATTTGTAACTTTGCGTTAAAGGAGGATAAGATATGAATATTCAAACTGAGAAATTAAAATTAATTGAATGGGTTTCCAGATTACAGGATGTGGATCTGGTTGAAAAATTAAAGAAAATTCAAGTTCAGTACGAAACTAAATCCATTTGCAAAGCTGAGTGGGAATCTATTGAGCGCGGTATAAAAGACATTGAAGAAGGTAAGGTACATGAGCATTCAGAAGTAAGGAAAATCTATGAAAAGTACTTATGAAATTGTTTGGTCAGATGAAGCTGTTAAAGGTCTGAAAGAAATAATTTCTTATCTTGAAAATAATTTCTCAGAAAAAGATGTTCACATATTTGCCTCTAAATTTGATGCTCAAATAAATTTAATTCAAAATTATCCCAAAACCTTTACCTATATCCGATCGTCTTCCGACGTGCGAAGGATGTTTGTAGCTCGCTTAACTAGTGTCAATTATAGAATCAAAGGTAGTGAAATACATATCTTATCAGTATTTGATGTTCGCCAAAACCCTGAGAGGTATGATGTATAAATCAATCTCCCATGGCTTCTATTATGATTAAGCAAAACATACCCACCTACGGACTGCAATCCTTTAGTCATCCGCAATTTGCCGATAGGCAGTTTCATGTGGAGCCCTTTGATGCCAGGCGGCATTTTAAGGTGAGCTATCCCCACCGTCACGATTTTTTTGAGGTGCTTTATCTCACCAAAGGCTCCGGACTGCATATCATCGATACCAGCGAATATAAAATTAAGCCGCCATGCATATTTTTCATGTCGCCGGGACAAGCACATAAAATTGAGCTTTCGGATGATATTGAAGGCTACCTCTTTATTTTCGCACCCGAGTTTTACCTTTTCGACAAGAATAACCAGAACCGTTTGTTGGAGTTCCCCTTCTTTTTTACCATCCATCAGGATAACCCGCCTTTACAATTGACAGATGCATCAGATAGTAATTTTTTGGAACTGTTATTTACGAAAGCAATTACGGAGCTGGCAAAGGAGAAGAGCCGCATTGAGTTGCTTCGGTCCATATTGGATACCCTCTTAAATTATACTTGTATGCTTTATCCAAGTCAGGGGCAAGAGCCAATTTTTGGCAAGGGGCATTTGTTGGTAAAGCGTTTTTATCAGTTGGTAGAAGAAAATTATGAGAAGAATATAGGCGTACATCAATATGCGGATATGTTGGCCATCACAGCTAATCATCTTACCCAAACGGTTAAGCAGCTCACCGGACGAACTTCCAACGATGTAATCAGCAGTAAGCAGATATTAGAAATAAAGCGCTTGTTGGTTCACACTAGTCTCTCAGTAACCCAAATTGCCGACAGGCTCAACTTTGCTGATCAATCGTATTTTACCAAATACTTCAAAAAAGCCATCGGACAAACGCCATTACAGTTTCGGGAGCATATGCGCAATAGGGCGTTATAGGGATTTACTCAAAAAGTATAAATAAAAAAGCCACCCGGCAACTGTCGGATGGCTTTTTTATTGCGTCACCGAGGGCTTCGCTTAAAGCGAAACCCTCGGTAAAAAAAAAAATTACTTTGTTGCCTGAAGCAGCAAGTTCAATATTTCGCTGGCGGCTTTTGATACCGAAGTACCTGGGCCGAAGATGGCCACAGCACCTGCATTATATAAGAAATCGTAGTCTTGTGCAGGTATTACACCACCACAAATAACCATGATATCTTCACGTCCTAGCTTTTTCAATTCCTCAATTACTTGTGGAACCAGTGTTTTATGACCAGCGGCCAAGGAAGAAACACCAAATACGTGAACATCGTTCTCTACAGCTTGTTTGGCAGCTTCGGCGGGTGTCTGGAACAAAGGTCCCATGTCCACATCGAAACCTATATCGGCATATCCCGTTGCTACCACTTTGGCACCGCGGTCGTGACCGTCCTGTCCCATTTTGGCAATCATAATACGGGGTTGACGACCCTCTTTTTCGGCAAATTGTTTTGCCAATCCGCAAGCTTTTTCAAACTCTCCGTCTTTTCCAGCCTCGCTGGAGTAAACGCCACTAATTGATCTTATCACTGCTTTATATCTACCTGCTACTGCTTCACATGCATCCGAAATCTCACCCAGGGAAGCATCTTTACGAGCGGCGTCAATGGCCAGCTCCAGCAAATTGCCTTTTCCTGTTTCGGCAGCCTTGGTTATGGCGGCCAGAGCAGCTTGTACTTCTGGTTCGTTGCGCTCTGCTTTCAGTTGATTTAAGCGCTCAATTTGCGAAAGGCGTACAGCCGTATTGTCAATATCCAAAATATCGATGGGGTCTTCTTTTGCCAAACGGTATTTGTTGGTTCCCACAATGGTTTGTGTAGAAGCATCGATACGAGCCTGAGCACGTGCAGCCGCTTCTTCGATACGCATTTTGGGTACACCACTCTCAATGGCTTTGGCCATTCCACCCAGTTCCTCAACCTCTTCAATCAAAGCCCAGGTTTTTTCAACCAAGTCATTGGTCAGCGACTCCACATAATACGAGCCCGCCCAAGGGTCAACGGCTTTAGTAATCTGCGTTTCGTCCTGAATATAAATTTGGGTGTTCCGGGCAATACGTGCCGAGAAATCCGTTGGCAATGCGATAGCCTCATCCAACGCATTGGTGTGCAACGATTGGGTATGTCCCAACGCCGATGCCATGGCCTCGATACATGTACGACCTATGTTGTTATATGGATCCTGCTCAGTAAGCGACCATCCGGATGTTTGCGAGTGGGTGCGCAAAGCCAGCGATTTTGGGTTCTTAGGATTGAATTTCTTTACAATCTTAGCCCATAACATACGTCCGGCGCGCATCTTGGCAATCTCCATAAAATGGTTCATACCGATGGCCCAGAAAAACGACAAACGGGGTGCAAAAGAGTCGATGTCCATACCTGCATCCACACCTGCGCGTAAATACTCCATTCCATCGGCCAAAGTGTAAGCCAACTCAATATCTGCCGTTGCACCTGCTTCTTGCATGTGGTAACCAGAGATAGAGATAGAGTTGAACTTGGGCATGTTTTTGCTGGTGTACTCAAAAATATCGGCAATAATCTTCATTGAAAATTTAGGTGGGTAGATGTAGGTATTACGCACCATAAATTCTTTGAGGATATCATTTTGGATAGTACCCGAAAGCTCTTCCAGCTTAGCTCCCTGCTCCAATCCGGCCACAATGTAAAACGCCAATACAGGTAACACGGCGCCGTTCATGGTCATGGATACCGACATCTTATCCAATGGAATACCATCGAACAGGATGCGCATATCTTTGATGGAGTCGATGGCTACACCGGCTTTACCCACATCACCTACTACGCGCTCATGATCAGAGTCGTAACCACGGTGCGTAGCCAAGTCAAAGGCAACGGACAATCCTTTTTGTCCTGCCGCAAGGTTTCTTTTGTAAAAAGCATTTGATTCCTCGGCTGTGGAGAAACCTGCGTACTGACGCACCGTCCAGGGGCGCATGGCGTACATGCCCGAATAAGGGCCGCGCAAATACGGTGGAAGACCGGCAGCATAATTCAAATGCTCCATCCCTTCCAGGTCGTCTTTGCTGTACACACTTTTTACTGGGATACGCTCGGGGGTTACCCAATCCTTTTTTATCCCATTTTTCTTCTCCCATTCTTTGGCGTTAACACCGCCACATGGAGAACTCTTTTTGAAATCTATATTTTTAAAATCTGGTCTTGCCATTTTATTTTAGATTTTCATCAAAGTATCAAGTATCAAGTATCAAGTATCAAGACTTAAAACCTGCATCCTTATTAACACTTCGACTTTAATGCATATAACATTCTTTGAATTTCCTGAATTTGATTTTCAATTTTTAAAAATTCTGTTTCAGGTATAAAGTCTAAATCAACACATACAATAGCTTGTGATTCTAGTTCAAAACTAGATCCAACGGCCATATCCAGAAAACGAGCAAAATCTTTGTTTGTGCCTCGACCTGCACCTTCCGCAATATTTGAAAGGATAGAAACTGCGGCACGTTGCATTTGTGATGTAAGACCAAATCTTTCATCTTCGAGCAGTAGTTTGGTAAGCTGATAAATCGACTTAACAAGAACTCTTGCCTTTTGCCAAACTATTAAACCTTTAAAATTATGCATCGTAACTTTATGTATTGATACTTATTATCTCATTCCACATCTTGATTCTTGATACTCATATCTTAATACTTTTGTCTTGATACTTGATACTCATATCTTGATACTATTTACAAACCCAGCTGTTTACTAAACCCTTGCAAAGTCTCAAGCACGTTGGAACGAACATGGATAAAGTTGGTGATGCCTTTAGCTTTTAGGTCGTCGGTGCAGGCGGGTGCTCCGGCAACTACAAAGATAGCTTCGCCGTTGATGGCTTCAAAAGCTTTTGGGGCTGCATCCACATACTCATCGTCCGAAGAGCACAATACCACAATATCGGCACCAGCAGCTTTGGCGGCTTTAACACCGTCTTCCACATTTGCAAAACCGTTGTTATCGATGATTTGATATCCTGCACAGGCGAAAAAGTTACCAGCAAATTGCGAACGTGCCAAACGCATATTCAGGTTCCCGTAGGTCAGCATAAACACTTTTGGCGTTTTAGCCGCTTTTTCGGTAGCTAAGCGTAGTGTTTCAAATTCCTCTGCTCCGCGAAATTTAACAATGGGTTCTACAAGTTTTTCACCATTGCAGCATCCCGTTCCACAGCTTGAAGTTTTTGTAATTTTGGCACCAGCTTTTTCGGCAGCGTTGGGATATTGATTTGTACCCAGCAGGTTTTCGCGACGGGTAGCCACTTCTTTCTTGCGCTTGTCGGCACTTTCTTTTACTTTAGCTTGGATAAAGCCTTCTTTTAAGGCAGCTAGGTATCCTCCTTTTTCTTCTACCTCAACAAATAGTTTCCAAGCTTCCTTGGCAATACTGTCGGTAAGGTTTTCGAGGTAATACGAGCCGGCCGAAGGGTCAACCACCTTATCAAAGTGCGACTCCTCTTTTAACAACAACTGTTGGTTGCGCGAAATCCTTTCGGAGAAAATATCTGATTCTTTAAATACCGTGTCAAAAGGCTGTACGGTCAATGAATGGGCACCGCCCAACGAAGCCGACATAGCCTCGGTTTGCGTACGTAGCATATTTACATAAGCATCGTAAACCGTTTTGTTCCATTCCGATGTTTCACAGTGAACCAGCATTTTGGTAGGCTCCAATCCGGCAGGACTGTATGATTTTACGATGGTAGCCCATAACATACGTGCAGCACGTAGTTTGGCCATTTCCATAAAATAATTACCTCCAACACCCAAGTTAAACTTGATAGCAAGGGCGGCATCGTTTACCGAAACACCTTTTTCTGTCAATTGTGCCAAATATTCGTTACCCATAGATAACGAAAAAGCCAACTCCTGAACGATGGTAGATCCGGCATTGCCAAAATGCTTACCGTTAACAGCGATGGTTCTGAACTGAGGCAGATGCTCGGCACCTTTAATCAATTCTTTGGTGGTCTCGAATAGTTTGTCAAGTCCTTTTGAGGCTTTCCCTGAAGTAGTTAAGCAGCCCAGCGGATCATGGTTTATTGAACCTTGAACCTGCTTTAGGTCGCGATTGGTCTTCCTTACGTATGCATGCACGGCATCAAGTAATTTCTTGCTGTTGTGATTGGTGGTAAAGTTAATTTCAACGGCATCGGTGATAATGTTTTTCAACAATTTCTCCACATACGCATCCATGTCTTTTACTTCCTCGCAAAGGGTAAAACCCAGTGAGGTAACGCCTTTTGTTAAAACATCCAGTGCTTTAGCATTTGCTGCCTCGGGGTCGTCTGCTTTGATGTCCTGGCGTACAAGCCAGTTGTTGTCTTTCTTTGTTCCGCGTACATACGGGAACTCACCCGGAAGGCTGTCAAGGTAGTTAACCTCGGCCAAATCTTCGGAGCGATAAAAAGGTTGTACGCTAAAGCCTTCGTTGGTTCTCCAAACCAGCTTTTTTTCAAAGTCAGCGCCTTTTAAATCCGCCGTGATTTTATCCATCCACTGTTGTGTGGTAATGGGGGGGAAATCACTGAATAACGGTTTTTTAGTTTTATCTGCCATAATAATAACTGTATAACTGTTTGTTTTTTTCAGAGTGCAAAATTAAGTCTTTTAACCAACTTAACTAACTTATTCTCATTCTTTATCACGTGTTTTTGAGCATAGTTAGTAGCTTATCTCTCATATCCTGCCAAAAAATGGCAAAATATTAGAGATAAGGTATCAAAGTAAAATTTATAATGTATTATTGTTGATATAAAAGGAGAGGTGCATTTATGGGGGAATTATTTTAACAAAATAGCGTAGGTAGAAAAAGTTGTACTTTCATTGCCATTAATTATTGAGAATGTGTAAAAAGCAATTTCTTTACGATTCTGATAAAACGTTGTATAGGTCAATATTCAAATAAACTATTTCCTTTCCGATTTTTTCAGGAATTAAAACACCTATGTCTTCAAGCTGTTTAAGATATTTCTTTACTGTATTTAGACTTTTTATATTTTTGTCTAGCAATTTCTTGGGACTAATATATGGTTGTTCAAAAAGTTTCTCAATGAATTCTTTTCTTATTGATGGATACTTTTCATTTACTAATTCTGTAGTTCTTGAGAATAATCTATCAATTTCTTCAATCTTGCTAATGGTATATTTAGAGGTTTCCTCAATTGCCCTTAGCACATAGAGAATCCAAGGAACCCAATGTTTAAGGGTTGTTACATTTTTTAGAAGTTCATAGTATTCATCCTTTTCTCTTATAATATATGCACTTAAATAGAGTATTGGAACTTCCAAAAGCTGCTTCTGAATCATTAGCAGAATACTTAGAATTCTTCCTTCTCTTCCGTTCCCATCTCTGAATGGGTGAATGGCTTCAAATTGATAATGCGAGATTGCAATTTTCAATAATGGGTCATAGTGATATTTTGAATCATCGTTAATATATTCGAATAGATTATTTAATTTCTGGCGTAAAACTTGAGTTCCTCTTGGTGGGGTATAAACCACTTCGCCAGTGAGCTGTCCACTTCCTCTTTTAAGTATTACGGTTTCAGTTTGCTGCGGTCTAACACCATCATTAACCTGCTTAATCTCTTGGTAAATGTCTATAATAGTTTCAATTGTTAACGCTTTATTTTTTGCAATATCATTATATCCCTTCCAAAGTGCTTGCCTATATCTTAAAACCTCCTTCGCATTTCCTTTCAATCCATATTCACTAATTGATAGTGCCTTATAAAGTTCATCGTCAGTTGTAAATATGTTCTCTATCTCGGTACTTGCCTTTGCCTCTCTTAGTGCAATTGTATTCACAAGCATGGATTGATTTGATAATTTTTTCGCAATTCCTTTTAACTCCGCAAGAGCTTTGTTAGCATTGTTTAAAGCCTTGAGAACTTCTTTCGTTTCAACCTTTTCATCATCGGGTGGAAGTAGCGGAAGATTATTAAAAGGCTTATTCCTATCGTAAGGCTCAATTAAGTTTGACATCGCATTTCCTTTTTGTCAAAAATACACATAATTTGACAAAAGCAATGTTTCCTGTCAAATTATTTAATTAAACCAATCCATTTGTCAGAAATAAAGTATATCTGAAACTTCAGTCATTACCGGGCACAAGCTAATTTAAGCTAAGAGAATGTTATTCACCACTTCACTTGATATTTTTAATACTCAAAATTTCAAAATCAATTCGGACATTTACGGACATTTATCAGACTTTCAATTGATAAAAGGTTCCTTTCCATTCTATGTTTTGGTTTTCTTGCATATCTATTTTAACAATTTGTTATCGTATCGATTTCGATGTGTCAAGGTAAGGTTGTTTCAAATTTATTAAGGAAACCCTAATTTTAAAGTAGGAAAATGGTTTTGATGAAAAGAGCCATAATCCTAAAGCTACTCAATTGGCTGTTGGCTTTTTCGCATTAGATAATCATCTTCAATAATTGCATATAGATACCCGTCTTTCCATTTTCCGTTCATTGGTACAATTTTTCTGCGCAATCCTTCTTGACACATTCCCGATTTTTCTAGAACTCTGACTGACCTATAATTATCAGTATTTGTTCCAGCTTCAATTCTATGTAACTTTAAGTTTTCAAATCCAAATTTGATGAGGCATTTAGATACTTCAGTTGCAAAACCAGTGTTCCAAAAAATTGGTAATATCTTATAATAGATTTCTCCCATTCTAAATTTTTCACAAGAGATTGATAAACCAGCAATTCCAATAAACTCATTTGTTTCAAGTGTTCTTATTGTGAAAGAATAGCTTTTTCTTGGCTTACGCCTCTGTGCTTTAATATAGGGTTCTATCTCTTTTCTTGTTTCTTCTATGTTTAGAGGAGCATCATTGATACTAAATTCAGCAACTTCTGGTCGTGAATTAAGTTCATGAATATTTAGAATATCATCTTTATTGATGGTTCTTAAGAGAAGTCTTTGTGATTCAATTTGCATTTAGTTTCTTGTTTATAACCCATCAGGTCATATATTTCTTTCGCTTTGAATGTAATATCGGTACACTTATTTCATTCCGAACATTTCTGCTAAAACTATTCAATTTGAAAACAATATAACCTTGTTGAAGTATATCAATGTATTTGCTAATAGTATTCTTATCAACATTATTTAAAACATCGGGTTAAAATCCATAAAGTAATCTATTTTCTAATTGTTGCTCTGAATTCAAATACCCGTGTTTATTTTCCAACTCTTCCCATGAAATAGGGAACAATTGATACTCCCACTTTCTACCAGTCAATGGCTCATTTATCTTATTGGTTAAGTCAAAAGAAGAAGAACCGCTTGTAAATAATTGGACATCTTTGAATCTATCTGTAATACTTTTCGTGCAGATATTCACTAATAGTTATGACTTTAAGTGAACTCTGTCAATCATCTCTGCTTGCGCCCAGCGTTTAGTATCAATGTATATTGCAGTAGCTCTTGCACTTGCTGGCAACTTGTAAATAACGATACATCAATTGCAGCCAAATAAATACCTGACTTCCCAAATAATTATGGATAGACTATAGCTGATTCGAAGAATTAATTGTTGCCAATTATTTCTTAGCTTTCTCCTCAAACAATTTATCGGTAACTTCTACGGGGTCGTTATTTTTAAGCTTTTGCGAGATGGCACTATATGGGGCGGTTACCACTTCTTCGCCTTCCTGAAGTCCTTCAATAATTTCGATGTATTTGGTATCCTGAATACCGGCCGTCACTTTGCGCTGTTCAATTTTGCCATCCTTAACCACGAAAACCACCTCAACTTTGTCTTCTTCTGTGCTAAGTTTCTTCCCGTCCTTATCGGTACTAATAGTGTCGGCACGGGTGGTAACGGATTGAATGGGGACGCAGAGAACATTGGCTCTGGTATTGGTCTGTATATCAACAGTAGCCGACATGCCCGGACGGAAAGGATAAAAATTTTCTCCTTTTTCCTTGATAAGCTCTTGGTACGATTCGGGTAGGATGAGCACCTTAACCTCAAAGTTGGTAATTTGGTCGGCACTGGTACCTTCCGATTTAGCGGAATTGGCAATCTCTGTTACCAGCCCTTTAAATTTTGTATCCAAGTAGGCATCCACCTCAATAAGTGCGGTGTCGTGACTACTCACCCTAATAATATCGTTTTCGTTCACGTCCACCACCACTTCCATGTTGTTCAGGTTGGCAATGGTCATCATGTCGGTTCCCGCAAACTGCGCTGTTCCTACTACGCGCTCTCCTTTTTCAACGTTCAATCGCGAAACGGTACCGTTCATAGGAGAATAAATGG
>JAGXIO010000140.1 GCA_024635555.1 Saccharicrinis sp. | reverse complement strand
TTATACAGGGTTTTATAATTAGCCATAGAAAACGGTTTAGAACAGTTGTCTTTGCTCGACAACCAGTCATGCTTGGCCAAATTAATGGCAGTTAGCGCAGCGTTAAAATGGAAGTCTAGTTTATCCTTGCTCCTGGTCTGGCATGTTGTAAGCCCGGCAAACTGCTTGGCGTCCCGGTATAGGAATTCGATCTGAAAACGGGAACGGTAATAGCGTACAATTTTTTCTCCACCCAGCTTTTTATCTGTCGAGAAGTAAAGCTTCCTTGCTAACTCTTTTCCATCCTTAAAGAATATAGCCACTGCAAGTTTTATCCCTCTTTTGAATAAACAACAGCCGAATAGATTTGAATATCTTTGGTTACCATGTCCAAACAAAAATAATCTGTGTCAAGATTTTTAACATCGACCCTGCCAGCATACTTTTTAGGTCTCCCTTTCTTACCTGTTTTCTGGCCGCGGTACTCATACATTAATACGCTGTCGTCACGCAGTCTGCTGATGAGATGCAGTCCAGCGGTCATCACAGAATTGACAAAGGGTAGCTTGGAGAAATACGCATCGGCAACGATATAGTCGGAAAACTCCTTGATAATATAGCGTTTGTAAATAAGTCTAATGTCTATTATCTAAAATCTAACGGTCTATTGAATATGAAGAATAGTCAAAAACTAATATTTCAGGTTAAAAGTTGCTTTTACAGCATGGCTTCCTGACCCAAATAATTCCTGAATAGCTAAAGGTAAATCCGTTTAAAAAATTAAGATAAATGACCATACAAGAGTTAATCAATATTATACCTTTTGCAATATTGCAGCGAGGGCAAAATTATTTCGACAATGGAAATATTATGCAACTCAACCATGGAAGTGATGGAACCTGGTATGCAGAGGTTGAGGGTAACTATGGTAATTACGAAGTAGAGATTAAAGCAAATAACAACAGTGAGTCGGCTGATTATTATTGTAATTGCCCGTATGATGGTGCCATTTGTAAGCATATTGCTGCTGTAGCCTTAGCTATAAACGAGGGTAATACCATTGATATTTCATCGGACAATGAAGAACAGGTTGAAGAAAGTTGGGAACAATTGCTTAAAGAGGCTAAGCCTAAAGATTTAAGAACTTTCATTCTCGATTATGGTATGAAAAATCAGGATTTCAGACATCAAATTAAGCTAACCTTTTCAAAGCCTGTTTCTGTTCAAAATGCCGATAATATACCATACTATCAGAATCAATTAAACGGCATATTTGATAGCTACGACCATCAGGGTTTTATAGATTATCGTAGCAGCTATCAAGCCATGAATGATGTTGCCCAATTTCAGATAAAGGCGGATGATTATTACGTAAAAGGTAATCTGAACGAAGCTTTTTGTATCTCGGCCGCTATTGCTATGGAGGGTGTAAAAGCCATTCAGTATATGGATGATTCATCGGGCGAATGCGGTGGAGCAATCTATGAAGCATTCCGGGTTATTGAAAATATTATTAACGGAAAAGTACCTACTGAGCTAAAGGAAAGAATCTTTAATTGGCTTTATGCGCAGGTACAAAATTCTGCTTATAGAGATTATGGTGTTGGAGATAGCCTGGAACCATTATTTTTTGAAACAGCTGCATCCTTAAAACAAATGGATATGGCCTATAAAATTATAGATGCAAAAATAGTAGAGCTGGATAAGGAAGATGGCTATAGCAAAAAGTATTATTTACAAAGCTATCTGGGACAAAAAGTTAACCTGTTGCAATCAGAAGGTCGCACAGCAGAAGCCGACCATATTATTGACACCTACCTGCATTTTGAGAAATTCAGACAATTAAGGAAGGATCAGGCCTTGTCCTCAAACAATCTCGGGAAAGCAGAAAAACTGCTACTTGAAGGCATAAAATTAGCACAACAGGATAATGCTCCCGGCACTGTTCATCAATGGAAAGACCAATTGCTTGAATTGTACAAGCAACAAAAAGAAGCCTTTAATTACAATAAACTGGCAAGGGAGCTCTTTGTTGAAAACACTTCGGACATGAAGTATTTTAAAATTTATAAGCAGACAAGCCCAAAGGATGGTTGGGAAGGAAAAAGAAATAAACTAATTGCTGAATTGAAAAACAAAAAATCTGGCTATTACAGTGGGATACCCTTAGATGATTTAGCAAAAATTTATATTGAAGAACAAATGATTGATGAGCTCTTTAAGATAGTAAGTTCCTCAAACAGCATTCATACCATTATTAAATATACCAATCACCTGAAATCGAAATATCCGGCCGAACTATTGGAATACTACAAAGCAGCCATAGAGATACAAGCAAAACAGACTGGTCGTAATGTGTATGTATCTTTGGTAGAATACTTAAAACAAATGGCTAAACTTAATGGCGGATTGCTTGCGGCAAAAGCATTAAAAGTTACACTACTGGAAAAACATAAAAATCGTCCGGCAATGAAGGAAGAGTTTAAAAAATTGCACTGGGATTAAAAACGAATACCCGTTTGGAGTTAATTTCAAATAAAGCAGATTGCTTAATTGAAAAAACATAAACCTTTAAACAAAGTAAATCTCAAAAATTTGGAATAAACCATTACTCATAAAATTTAATCCAATCCAGTGTTAATTCAAAAGTACCCTTTTGTTTATCGGCAATTAAAATACCTATTTGGGCAATATCACTTGATACCAGTGGCGGTTTATTTTGTAAGGTATAGCCCCGGTACACAGGTATGAAATCGGCAAAAAGAATTTTAAATTCCTTCCAATCATTTTTTTCAGTTTTTATCTTGGCCTGATAAGCGTAACCATCAAAATTTTGACTGGTACGAAAACGGATGTTGTATATATTCCCGTCTCCTTTTACACGCACCATGACGCCTTTAAATTCTTTTGGCGGAATTGATTTTAACGCGGCACGGACAGATGCAAAGCCACCATTGTTTTCCAAAGACACCTCCCCTTTGAATGTAGCTGTGCCGTCGGAATTTAAAGTCATATTGCTTTGCGATATGCCACCCATCACACCATCATTTACAACGTTCCATTGCCCCGATGTTTCAGGCGAATTAAAATCGAACAGGGTAGTTTCTCCTTTTGACATCATTACTCCTATCATTATAATTATTAATACTTTCATTTTAACCTGAACTATTCATAAATTGTCGAAAATATGAATAAAGTTCAGAGCCCGTCCCGTTTTTTTTACGGGATTAACCCCGACATAGCTGAACTTTAATTTTTGAAAAAAATTATTAGTGAAACTTAGTCGCTACCGGAGGTAGAAATAATTGACTACGTCGATTGCTGTTTCTTGAAACAACGATCGATGTAGTCAATTATTTGGGTTAAATGTTTAATAAAATAGCTATAAACATTAAACAATATTCAATCAAAAAAGTTATCTGTAAGCAACTGTATTTTTAATCACCAGTAAAAAACAATAGACCGTTAGATTTTAGATAATAGACATTAGACTTATTTACAAGCGCTATATTATCAAGGGGTTAGCGAAAATCGCGTAACTCAGCAAAAACTCTAACATTCAGATAGTTACAAAAATATAACGAAGTGTTGAAAAAAGCGATATGGATTTAATTACGCAAACAGTTTTGGGCGCAGCAGTCGGAGAGGTTGTTCTGGGCAAAAAAGCAGGGAACAAGGCCATACTTTGGGGTGCCGTGGGTGGTCTAATTCCTGATTTGGATGTTCTTGTAGCTCCATTATTCAGCGAGGTCGATGGTCTTTTTGTGCACCGTGGCTTTAGCCATTCCTTACTATTTGCTTTTTTATTGGCTCCTTTGCTGGGCTGGTTGATTCATCTTATTCATCGCAAAACAGAGAATATATCCATTCGCGAATGGTCTGTTTTAATATTTTGGGCGGCCTTTACGCATCCCATATTAGACTATTTTACGACTTACGGAACCGGTGCTTTTTTCCCTTTTTCAAATTACAGAGTCGAATTCGCCACCATTGGCATTGTAGATATTTTTTATACGCTTCCGATTATATTAGCACTTTTTATTATTCCTTTTTATAAGCGGACTTCTTTGTTTAGACGAAGACTTATTTTGAGCACTGTTTTTATCACCTCCCTTTATTTACTAGGAACTGTAGGTAATAAATTATATATAAATACTGTTTTTAAAGAGGCTTTTGCAAAGCAGCAAATTTCGTATGATAGGTTTAAAACGACGCCATTGCCACTCACCAATTTTTTATGGATGGGAATGGCAGAAACAGATTCAGGATATTACATGGCCCTGTACTCAAACTTTGATTCGGAAAAACCCAAGGATTTTATGTTTATCCCCCGAAACGAAAAAAAGCTGCAAGGCATTTTGGAAAACGAAGATTTAAAAAAATTAATCCGCTTTACCAAAGGCTATTACCATGTAAACGAAGATGAAAACGGGCTGTATTTGGCTGATTTGCGCTTTGGCAAAATGGGCATAGAACAAAACGCCGATTATATTTTTAAGTTCTATATTAAGGATAAAAATGGCAAGGTTGATATTCAAAAATCTACAGAATCAAGATCTGTGGAGAGTGACGCGCTGTATAATTATATTTCCCGAATAAAAGGCATTTAGCATTGTGCTGGAGCGAACATGGTAGATTAATGGGAGTACTCTAAATGGCAAAAACCATATTGTTAACGTAAAAAAAACAAAAATAAATTTTGCGTGGTTAATTCTTATTAAAGACGAGTCGTAAATTGTTTGATTTTCAATATTTGAATTTGAAGGCAGTTCTGAAAAAAGAAAATATTCTCTCATCAAGAATACTATCTATGTTTCGCTTCTATGTTTGGCAAAAAGCCAGTAATCAAACCCATTAATGGCAAAAATGCACAAATAGAAAATACATATCCTATACTTGTATCATCGGCAAGATTGCCTAATAAAGCCGATCCTATTCCCCCCATACCGAAGGCAAACCCAAAGAACAAGCCGGCTACCAAACCTACCCTACCCGGAATAAGTTCTTGCGCATATACTAAAATAGCCGAAAAAGCAGAGGCCAAAATTACGCCAATAGGCACAAGTAAAACGCCTGTCCAAAATAGGTTTGCATGAGGCAATAGCATAGCAAACGGCGTTGTACCCAATATAGATACCCAAATTACATACTTTCTGCCAAAACGATCACCAATAGGCCCTCCGAGCACAGTTCCGGCTGCTACCGAAAAAAGAAATACAAAAAGATAAAGCTGTGAAGTTTGTATGGACACATCGAATTTATCAATTAAGTAAAAAGTTAAATAACTGGTAAAGCTGGCCATGTAAAAATATTTAGAGAAGATAAGCAACAGCAATATAGACACAGCAAAAACGACTTTCTTTTTCGAGAATGTCCTATAGGTTACGCTATTTTTTGAAAGGTTTTTAATTTTAGCCAATACAAAACGCTTATACCAATTACCCACATAACTTAATACCACGATGGCAATCAAGGCAATAAACGTGAACCATATGATACTAAACTGCCCGTAAGGCACAATTATCCATGCCGCTAAAAGTGGACCAAAAGAACTGCCTACATTGCCTCCTACCTGAAAAACAGACTGCGCCAAGCCACGTTTTCCACCCGAGGCTGCGTGTGCCATTCTGGATGCTTCGGGATGGAATATAGCGGAACCCATGCCAATCATTGAAACAGAAATAAGCATGGTGTAAAAATTTTCTGACAGGGAAAGTGTGATTAAGCCAATCAATGTAAAACTCATTCCTACAGCTAATGAGTACGGCTGTGGTTTTTTATCGGTGTAAAAGCCAACAAAAGGTTGCAAAATCGACGCCGACATTTGAAAAGTGAGCGTAATTAATCCGATTTGAGAAAAAGTTAACTGATAGTTCTCTTTTATTACTGGATATATAGCAGGAATTAAAGATTGTATGGTATCATTTAATAAATGCGAAAAGCTTAAAGCAATAAGAATAGGGAAAATTGTTTTTTCAACTAAATTCTTTTCAGGGGATGTTTCAATCATTAAGATTATTTTTGCGATGCAAATTTAGATATTTATTTATAGCATAGTATATAGCTTGCAATTAAAATCCCTAACTAAAAGGATAGGTAAATAAATAGCTTCTGTTATTTAATACGGATTGGAATAGAATAGTGATAACACTTTTTGCAACTTAAATCAATAAAAGCTACGCATAGCCGGTTTTATACAGATACCAATCCTTACCATAGATGTGTATTCATTATAGTTTATCAAGCTTTCGCCATATCCATTATACCACTGCAAAAACAAATATTGGTTAGCTCTTTTTCCGGGCTGGTAGTTAAACTCAAAAGTTGTATTTACACCTCTTAATTTTCCAGTTGGATTAAGCACCAGACTCACCCAAACATCGTCCTTATTATTCCGATAATTGAGTGCTATTAAACCATTTCCCCGATAACGAAATAATTCCTTGTTATCCTTACTCAAAATTCCGGTCCAAAATTTTCCTTGAACCGAAAAATTGTCATTATAAAAATAAACGCCTGAAAAATTTATAAAATTCCAACTTCGCGAACTGATTGAATCAAGCCCATTTGATTCGTGCTCAATAGAAATAGCTCCTGCTCCTATTAACTGATTATTGTGCACAATAGGTCGTGCTAGGGTTAGTCCTGGATTATAATTATTATCGGCAAAAGGCGCCGAATTTTGATAAATATCCCAGAATGATTTTTGGGTATAAGTAAGGAAAAGTGCAGCGTTAAAAGGGAATACTGAGTTCGACAGCCGCTGACGTATACTTATTTGATATTTCACATCGGCAGTACCCTTATTAATCTTTTTATTGGTAGGTATACCTGTTAAAACATAATTATCATGAAACATTGCGAAGCTTTGCTGTGCCTTAAATAAGCTCATTATTTGGTTATCGGTAGCATTTAAGGCACGCTTGTCATTGCGCGTTGCAATTGTATCCGTTTGTTGTTTCAGCATGTCTTGTATTTCCTTATTTTGCGCCTCTGCCACATTTGTAATTAGCGTACCTAAAAACAAAACTAACAACGTTATTTGTTTTAATGATAATTCATTTGATTTTTCCCTCATCGAGATATTTGATTTTAAATGTGTTGGTTTGTTTAAAGTATAGCATAACTCGTTGCTTATCGAAGGCTCATTTTTCTCTTTATCAACATACAAGTTTTACAGGGAACAAGATGCCTTTTAAACCCAGTTGTTTAAAAAGTCAATAGCTCACATTTAGGTTTCCCAACAACTTATCGCTCAATACGCTGTAATCCTGATTTGCACAGGCTTTTCCTTTTTAATCACAACTGTTCCTTTACGTTCTTAAAATGTTCTATTTCTCCGGTATATTCTCCAGCACGTCCAATAGATGGAGCCAGAACTTGTTTACGGTTTCAATATTTATTCTTTCATCGGGCGAGTGGGCTCCAAGTATGGTGGGACCAAAGGAAATCATATCCAAATCGGGGTATTTTTGTAGAAAGAGGCCACACTCTAAACCTGCATGGATAGCACGTACTACAGGAGTTTCGCCAAATAATCGCTCGTATGATTCGCGGGTGATAGCCAATATCTCCGAATCGGTATTGGGTGCCCAACCGGGATAGCCTTCGCCATGTACCACTTCGGCTCCTGCCAGTTCAAACACACTGCGAACCATGGCCGCCACATCCTCTTTGGCACTCTCTATTGAACTGCGCTGACTGGTGGTTACGATGATTTTATCGTCCTTGGTTTTTATAGATGCCAAGTTGGTCGATGTTTCTACCAATCCTTTTAAATTGGCGCTCATCTGCATTACGCCATGCGGACAAGCATACATAGCATTTAAAAGGTTCGTTTGAAAGGCTTCCTCAAAAACCGTTTCGGGTAAGTCGCGCGATTCAAGATTCATTCTTAGCTTAGGTTCTGTTACTTCTAATTCAGTACATATTTCGTCGTAAAAAATATTGAAAGCAATGCGCACCGGTTCCTTTTGCGAAGAGGGTACCACTGCCACGGCGGAGGCTTCGCGGGCTATGGCGTTGCGCAAGTTGCCTCCGTTAAAGCAATGGAGTCTGAGTTTATGCTTACGAGCCGCATCCCATAAAAATCGGTTTAATATTTTATTGGCATTACCCAATCCCTTATGAATGTCATCTCCCGAATGGCCTCCCGCAAGGCCGGAAACCTCAACTTTAAAGGCAAAATATTTTTGAGGTGCTTCCTCCTCTTTAATCTCAAAAGTAGCTACGGTGTCCACTCCCCCTGCACATCCTATAAAAAGTTCTCCATCGTCTTCCGAATCGAGGTTCAAAAGTATCTTACTGCTAAAAAAATTATCCTCTAAATTAAAGGCGCCTGTAAGTCCCGTTTCCTCATCCACGGTAAACAGACACTCAATATGGCCGTGCTTAATATCATTACTCGCCAGCAAAGCCAGCTGCGCCGCCACACCAATACCGTCGTCGGCACCCAGAGTTGTGCCGGTGGCCTTCACCCATTCCCCCTCAATAAGAGGAACGATAGGGTCTTTTTCGAAATCATGTTTTACCGAGGAGTTTTTTTCGCAAACCATATCCACATGCGACTGAAGAACTACTGATTTTAACTGCTCGCAGCCCTCAGTAGCCGGTTTGGTAATCAGCACGTTTCCAATGGTATCCGTTTTATATTGCAATTCGTTTTTTACCGCAAATGCAACCAAGTATTCAATAATTCTAGCTTCCTTTTTCGAGGGTCTCGGAATTTTACAAATTTCTTCAAAATAATGCCAAACAACTTGTGGTTGTAACGCTTTTAAAATGTGCATCTTATATGATTTTAAATTTTTACTCGTCTTTTTTAAACAAATCCATCAACAGCTGTATTTCTTTCTTTTTAATTTCATCCTTCTGATTTTGATAGGCAAACAACAAATTTAAAAGCACCCGTTTTACAATATCTATATTACTGCAGGGCTCAAAATAAGCATGTTGGAAGGCTAATTTTTGCTGTTTAACGAAGTACTCTATTTCGCCTCGTCCCAGCACGGAGCCTTTGTTTACCGGGTTAATATAAAACAGAACCTTATTCCTTTGCAAGGGCGGTGTTTGCGGCAAAATATTATCATCGAGATAACAAAGAACAAAATTTTTGGGCAGATTAACACCATAAATAGGCAGTCCCAATCGCTGCGCCACCACCGAATAAATAATACACAACGAAATGGGGTTTCCTTTTTTGGTGTTGATAACTTCGTTGATAAAAGAGTTTTGAGGAGCAAAAAAGTTTCCAGTACTACGGGTAAACTTGTGTATATCAAACATCACATGATTGATAATCCTTACTTTTTCGAGCGAGGTGAGATGATTGTTCAGCTCGAGCCAAATATCCTTGCGGAGTGCGTTTATCTTATCATTCAGCTCATTAAAATCAAGTTCGGGATACTGATATTTTGCCACTAAAAATACGCCATAAAACAAATCCCGTCCCCCCTCATCTATCCACTTGCGCATAAGACTCTGCACATCTTTAAGCTGAAGGGTATGTATAATATTCTCGACCCTACGCTGAAACACATCGTTTTGCGATACCTCCCATGCCCTTTCTAAGTCATCCACAACCCCAACATCTTCTTTTAACAACTCCTCCTCTACCGTGTTGAAAATAGTTTCGTCCGGATCATCAAGCAAAGATATCAATGCCTGTACTTTTGATTTGCCCATACTACTCAATTGTTGTTAAACCAAACTATCCAGTACCTGTTGTATCAACTTTTTTATTACAGGTTTATAATCCTTACTGTACGTGCCAGCTTTACGATTGGCTATAATGGCACAAACCGTGGCTGCATGATGCCCAAGCAAATTGCACAAACCGTATATGGCCGAACATTCCATCTCGTAATTGGTAATTTTGTGCTGTCCGTGCATAAAATTACTTATTTTATCATTAATTTCCTTATCCTGTATCTGCAAACGTATCACACGCCCTTGTGGGCCGTAGAAACCTGGTGCCGATATAGTTACGCCTTCAGCAAAATTATTCTGTGCTAATTTTTTTAATAATTTGGGCGATGCATCCACCACGTAGGGCGATGTGAGCAGGGGATTCCACTGCAGCGCTTCTTTCAAATGCTGCTCAAATTCAATATCTACCACCTCATTACGACCAGCATAAAAGTTAAGCAAGCCATCAAAACCAATGGCCTTTCGGCTCAGCAAACAACTATCCACAGGCAAGTCGTGCTGCAAGGAGCCCGAAGTACCTATACGCACCATATTTAACGATTTCAATTCCTTATTAACTTTTCTGGTTTTAAAATCAACATTTACAAGGGCATCCAACTCGTTAACTACGATATCGATATTATCGGTACCAATGCCGGTAGCAACCACAGTAAACCGGGTTTTTTTATAGGTTCCGGTTATGCTAATAAACTCGCGGTTACTGCGTTCCAACTCAATGTTATCGAAAAAAGACGCCACAGTCTGCACTCTGCCCGGATCGCCCACCAATATGATATTATCAGCCAATTCGCCAGGTTTCAGGTGAAGATGAAATACACTACCATCCTTATTGATAATCAACTCCGATTCTTCAATTCTATGTTCCATTGTTTTTCTATTTTTTAGCAAGGTATATTATTTTTGTAAACTAAGTACTTTCTAACAGTAATTATTGGCACAATTGCTCATGGAAAGTGTAAACCCTTACAATATTTCTTGCTATTTTTACCAAAAAATTAAACCATGATACAAAGAGTACAGACCATTTATTTACTGTTGGCATTGGCCTTTGCAGTTTCCATGTTTTTTGCACCACAAATTACTTTTGTGGCTGAAACGCTGTATGTTTTAAATTTTAAAGGCATAAACGCGGTTGATGCTGCTGAAGGTTCAAAATCCATATCCACCGTTGCACTCACCATATTATTGGCACTCACCCCTATCGTTTCGCTCACAACCATATTTTTA
>JAGXIO010000139.1 GCA_024635555.1 Saccharicrinis sp. | reverse complement strand
GCTAATAAAATATTCTATCTCAACTAAAACGCGGTATTTGATTAGTCCATATTCCGAAAAATAAAGTGCCAATCCGTCCACTTTGCTTCTATATCGTCCGTCAACCGGTGAAATTGCCGTTAATAATTGTATATCCATCATCTATCCTTGTATTTTTAAAAATGCAAAAATAGCATTTTTTTGATTAAGGTTATAAATGAGGGATAGATAATCAGAACACTGCCGTTTTGGAGGTTTTCAGAAATCCCTACTATTTTTATTTCCCCTAGCCATTTTTTAATTGCTAACTTTACACAGATTGACAAGTGTTTTCTATTTTGCAATTCTCATTTTATGAAATTACGCAAAGCTACCTTAAATAGTAACGATTACAGCTTGTTCTTCCTTAAATTCAAATAACAACTAATCATAAATAAATAGCTTATATTTGCTTTGCATTGCCCACAAAATACTTACTTTTATTAGCGCATAATTTAACACTTTTAAAATGAACAGATTCATTTGTTTTATGGCGATGCTGCTTTTGGCAACGCTCACTTTTGCACAAACAGACAGCATCCAAAAACAGCCCCTTGTTTACAAATTCGATATAAAAAGGGAAATTGGAAGTACCACTTGGATTCATACCCAAAGTGCCATTGACGAAGCTACTCGGCTGAAGGCTGATATTATTTTGCTCCATTTGAACACCTATGGCGGACAAGTGGTGTTTGCCGATTCTATTCGCACAAAAATATTGAACAGTAAGATTCCGGTTCACGTATTCATTGATAACAATGCAGCCTCGGCAGGCGCCTTAATTTCCATTGCTTGCGACAGTATTTACATGCGTCCGGGGGCCAATATCGGTGCCGCGACGGTGGTTAACCAATCTGGCGAAAAGATGCCCGACAAATACCAAAGTTACATGCGCTCCACCATACGTGCCACATCCGAAGCACACGGTAAGGATACCATTGTTGTGGGCGGCGACACTACTTTAGTATGGAAAAGAGATCCCCGCATTGCGGAAGCCATGGTGGATGAGAGCATTTATATAGCCGGTATAATCGATTCGGGTAAAATACTAACCTTTACAACCCTCGAAGCCATTGAACACGGCTTTTGCGAAGGCAGCGCAGATAACGTGAGCGAAGTTATTGAAAAGCTGGGGTATCGCGATTATGAAATTGTAAACTACACACCATCGTTTTATAGTGAGATAAAAGGATTTTTAACCAACCCTGTTTTTCATGGTATTTTAATTTTGGTAATTATTGGCGGCTTGTATTTCGAGTTGCAATCCCCTGGAATAGGATTTCCTTTACTTGCCTCAATTATTGCCGCGATACTATACTTTGCACCTTTATATATAGATGGTCTTGCCGCCAACTGGGAAATTATCCTATTTATTATTGGCGTTGTTCTTATTGCCTTGGAAGTATTTGTGATACCGGGATTTGGGATAGCAGGAGTTTCTGGTATAATACTGGTTTTTATCGGCCTTACGCTTAGCCTAGTGGATAACGTGGTGTTTGATTTCTCCAATGTTCCTACCAAAGAATTGTTTATGTCGCTGGTAATTGTCTCGGCAGGCACCTTCCTTTCATTTATCATTGCCATCCCGTTAAGCCAAAAGATGTTCACAACCGGCCCACTTTCGGGCTTTGCCCTGCAAAACACACAGGATACCGACCTTGGCTATATCGGTGTAGATGTGGAACCGCGAAAACTTATAGGCTCAACGGGTATTGCCCAAACCACACTTCGACCATCAGGCAAAGTAAGGATTAATGATGAGTTGTATGACGCTGTTGCGGAATCAGGTATGATTTATAAAGACGAAAAGGTGAAAGTTACAAGGTATGCCTCAGGCCAACTTTACGTGGTAAAACAGCTCTAGGAAGCAGTATATACTTGTTAAAAAACATAAAAAAACAGTCCTGCAGTAACTTTTTCAGTCATAACTTAAAATTATTAATGAAAATTAATTATTTTGCCCCCTTATTTATGGCTATTGAGATGACCTCAATATCATGCCATAAAGATTTATTATAAACCGGCTTCACCCAACCTTAAAATATAAGGGTGACTATTGCAACATAGTGGCTTAAATATTATGAACTCAAAAGAGAATTTTAGTAAAAAGAACGTTAAACGTTCGGGTTACAATGACTTTGATGACAAATTAAAACCTGTAAAACCAGGTAATGGTAAGTCAGGTAAACGAATCTCCATTTACGAAAGTAGGGATGATGAATTTGATGAAAGTGAACTGGATGAAGTGTTAAATTACAAAGGCATAGAAGAACCAGAAGACGATTTCGACGATGATGATGATTTCGACTTTGAAGATGACGACGAAGACGAAGTTGATGATGACTTTGACGAAGACGACGAGAAAGACTACGATGAAGAAGAATAGCTAAAGCTACATCTACCTTAAAAAATACCAGGCCTTACTTAAGGCTTGGTATAATATTACGCTATGGACAATACCAACACTTGTAACTGGGCATTGACCTCTAATGTGATGCGCCTTTACCACGATACAGAATGGGGCATCCCAGTGCATGACGACCAGAAACTATTCGAGTTCCTGATTTTGGATGCCTTTCAGGCAGGCTTATCGTGGAGCACCATACTAAACAAACGTCAACACTTTAGGGATGCTTTTGATGGGTTCGATTGGGAAAAAATAGCAGTTTATACTGAGGCCAAAGAATTAGAACTACTGCAAAACAAAGGCATTATCCGTAACAAACTTAAAGTTAAGGCAGCCATCACCAACGCAAAAGCATATATTAAGATAAGAGAGGAATTCGGTTCCTTCGACACTTATCTTTGGGCATTTGTGGATCATAAGCCCATTGTGAACCATTTTGAAACCATGGCTCAAGTGCCAGCCGTCAGCGCCCAAGCCGAAGCGCTAAGCAAAGACCTAAAAAAACGCGATTTCAAGTTTGTTGGCCCTACCATTATATATGCTTTTATGCAGGCGGCAGGCTTGGTAAACGATCACCTTGTAAGTTGCAGGCGACATAAAGAGGTGATGGCGTTTTATTAGCCCCCCTTACTTTATCAAAAAGTCCATCATCTTTTGATTTTCCAAAAACACCTCAAAACGATCCCCTATATTTACCTTTCCCACGCCCTGTGGAGTTCCAGTATAAATTAAGTCACCTATCTTTAAAGTGAAGAATCTAGAAACATAGGCAATAATATCATCCACCTTAAAAAGCATATCGCCCGTATATCCTATTTGCCGTTCCTGGCCATTGACCAACAAATTAAAATTTAGATTTTGAATATCTTTGAAACGCTGTTTCGGAATAAAATGCTTCGAAATTCCGGCAGAATGGTCAAAAGCTTTGGCAAGCTCCCATGGCAAACCCTTTACTTTAAGCTTACTTTGCAAATCGCGGGCAGTAAAATCTATACCCATCCCAATTTCATCGTAATACCTGTTGGCAAATTGTGGTGCTATACTTTTGCCAACACGGTTTATTTTTACAACCATCTCAGTTTCGTAGTGAAACTCTTCGGCAAAATCGGGTATGAAAAAAGAATCGTTATTGCGCAATAAGGCGGTTTCGGGTTTTAAAAATATAACCGGTTCCTCGGGTACTTCATTGCCTAGCTCTTTGGCATGATCGACATAATTACGGCCAATACAAATTATTTTCATCTCATTCTTGGCATTTGTTCTTTATACACATTCGATGTAACCCACGCATCTTGATTCCGCCATGCGAAAGGTCACTAACATAGCCTGCGCCGATTCTTTGGGGGCTCGTTTCATTTTAACTCCATTACTTGCTGAAACCTCTTAACTTAATATTGGTAATTACTTTTTTAGTGTACAAGGGGAAGTCGCCTTGCATAATCCATCCATAATATCCAGGGTCTGTATCTAAAATATCCTTCACTTTACGTCCCTTGTGCTTTCCAAAATTAATACACTCATCGCCATCATCATCATACACAAGTCGTCCGGCAAAATCGGGATGTTTGCTATAAGCTGAAAACTCAGCCAGATAAGCCACATCATTTTGCAAATCCGGATAGCGGTCTAATTGAGATAATAGCACCTCATAGGTTGCACGGGTATCAGCCAATGCACTATGTGCATCCTCCAAATCCTTATCGCAATAAAATTTATAAGCAGCTTCAAGGGTTCGCTTTTCCATTTTATGAAAAATTGTTTGCACATCAACAAACTTTCGTTTTTTCATGTCAATATCCACTCCTGCCCTAATAAATTCTTCGGCCAATACGGGAATATCAAATCTATTAGAATTGTATCCACCCAAATCACAACCTTCGATAAACTTGGCCACTTTTTTTGCCACAGTTTTAAAAGTAGGGCAATCTTTTACGTCTTCGTCGTAAAAACCATGTATTTCGGAGGTTTTTTTGGGAATGTGCATTTCAGGATTGATCAGGTAACGCTGTGTTTCTTCGGAACCGTCCAGATTTATTTTTATAGCGGCTAATTCAACTATCCGGTCCGTTGCAACGTTAATACCTGTCGTTTCCAAATCGAAAAAAACTATGGGGTTTTTTAAGTTAAGCTTCATTTTTTTTAATTAGATAAGATAACAAATGGGTCGTTAGGTCTTTAGGTCGATTGTTTATCAGGTCGTTAAATTAAAGATTACAGGGTTTGTAGTCTTGTCTGTTCACAAACAGGCTCTCTGCCAAAGGCAGACCTTCGACCTACGCGACCCTCTTTAATTTATCTTGGATGGAAAAATCAATAAACCTTCTGTACTATCCGAGACACAAAATTAAGGTAAAAGTAGTTTTATGCAACATTTCTATGATTTCTTTTAATGCCAGAAATTTATCGACTTTAAAGTCATCATCAATAATTGTATCTTTTAAGATACAATTTGTCGATTTAATGAACCATTTATTCAGTTTTAGTGTTAGGCTTAAAGAAAAAAATAAACTATGGAACGACGAAACTTTATCAAAAACGCAGGAATGGCGGCTCTGGTCGCTTCCTTTGCACCTTCCTTATTAAGTTGCCAAAGCAGTAGCAAATCAAAACCTTTCGCAGGTCACCTATTTGAGACACTGCCATTTGCCCACAACGCACTTGAACCTTACATTGATGCACAAACCATGGAGTTGCATTACAGCAAGCATCATCAGGGGTATTACAACAAGTTTATGGCAGCCATAAAGGACACTGATCTGGAAAAAACAGACATGCCCGAAATCTTTAAAAATATAGGAAAGTACGATGATGGCGTGCGTAACAACGGTGGTGGGTACTACAATCATTCGCTTTTTTGGAAAAACATGAGTCCCATGGGTGGCGATGCCAGTCCGGAATTGCTTAAGGCAATAGAAACAGAGTTTGGGTCGATGGATAATTTTAAAACAGCATTTAACGAACAAGCAAAAACACAGTTTGGTAGCGGATGGGCCTGGCTGGTGTTAAACGGCAATAACAAATTGGAAGTGGGCAACACAGCCAATCAGGATAACCCATGGATGCCGGATGTAGATATAAAAGGGATACCCCTGCTTGCCTTGGATGTTTGGGAACATGCCTACTACCTAAAATACCAAAACAAAAGAGGGGATTATATTGATGCTTTTTGGAACGTGATTAATTGGAACGAAGTAAACGAAAGATACCATCAAGCCAGCAAAGCATAAAGTATTTTAGTAGGAAGAAGTTAGTATCAAGATTTTAAGATATGCTAAAAACAACATGTACTACTCTTGATTGGCACCTAAAAGTTTAACCCACATTGTTCATCAAACCTAAATAGGATGAACAGCGTGGGTTATTTTTTTGTAATGAGCAATTGTATCTCATCAGTTGGGTTTTCCGGTAAAAGGTTATATTTGTGGAAATAACTATAAACATTATGCCTAATAAATATGTAAATTTTATTTCCGACGAACATTTTTTATTTTGTATAGAAAATCTTCATAACTCCTATATCAAAGCCAAAGATAGAATAAGCAAGCAGAAATTTTACAAAAACAAAATTGACACATTTAAGTTAACTTTTGATTCAAAATTTAATAACCTTGAGGAAGAGACGATTGTTGAAAATGAGATTCTACGATAGATAAATCCATCAATAATTCAATTGGAACGTTTCATGAACAGATATTAGGTGGTATCAAAGGTTATGAAATAGGTAATTTGAGTGGCTATGATATTAGAGCTGTTGACGAAACTTTATTTGCAGATATCAAAAACAAACACAACACAATGAACAGCAGTGCTGCTGAAAGTTTATTTCAAAAGTTAGCCAGATATGCAGACGATAATAAGAAAGCAAAATGCTATTGGGTTCAAATATTGGCTAACGGAAGTTTTTGCGAAAATTGGAAAGGAGATATTAACGGCAAGGAATATAGCCACAGCCGGGTGTTCCGGATTTCGGGTGACCGATTTTACACTTTATTGACAGGTCAAGATGATGCCTTATTCAAAATGTATAAAGCACTACCAATAGCTATTTCAGACTTTCTTATTTCTTTGGATAAATCAAAGGAAATTAATGGAGACTCCGCCGTCTCGGAAATAAAAAATACGATAGAAAATACACACAGAACTATTATGGATCAAATCACATTCGACAATTATAGTTATTACTTAGGGTTTGACAAGCTATAGTACTTGTTTAGAAATTTAACGATTGAATATCCTAACTCTCTACCCAGATTCACTGGGACAGCATTTCCTATTTGTTTATATTGTTGGGCTATGGAGCCAACGAACTCCCACTCATCGGGAAAGGTCTGGATCCTGGCATATTCGCGAACGGTAAATGGCCGGGTTTCTTCCGGATGACACCTTTCTGTTTGCTTTTGGGCTGGGCTACAGGTTAAAGTCAAACATGGCTCGTCCCAACCTATCCTGCGAGCCATACCAGTTTTGCCTCCGCCCAAATAAAAGCTTCCGCCCATATAATCCTTTTGCAATTCTATCGGTAAATTGCGCCAATAACCCTTAGGTGGAACTAAATCCAGCACTTCCTTTTTATACTTAGGGTAAGTAGCACCTTTGGAGGTAGGAACATTTGAACTAAAAAGTTCACCTTTTTTTAAGGCATCTGCAAGGTTATAAATTTTGTTGTACGGTTTGGGGTATTCATAATTAACATCAATATCCTTGCGAACACCCACAAGAATTAACCGTTCTCTTTTTTGTGGGACTTTATAATTGATCGCCTTCAAAACTTGGAAGGGAACAATATTATAACCAATTTCGTCGAGGATGGATATCATACCTTGCAAGGTCTTGCCATTTTCGTGGCTCAATAAACCTCGCACGTTTTCGCCGATACAAATGGCTGGCGAAACTTCCTGAACAGCCCTGGCAAATTCATAAAAGAGGGTTCCCCGGGCATCATTAAGCCCTAATTTTTTACCCGCATAGCTAAATGCCTGGCATGGAAAACCACCGGTAACAACATCTACTTTATTTTTATAATCAGTAAAAACAAAATCCTTTATATCCCCTTCCAAAACATTCCAGTTTGGCCTATTTTTACGTAAAGTATTACAGGCCCACTTGTCAATTTCATTCAGCGCAACACACTTTAAACCAGCTTTTTCCATTCCAATTGCCAATCCTCCCGCTCCGGCAAATAATTCCAAAACTGTGTAGTCATTGTCAGGTTCAACATAATTAGACTCTTCCGCTTCAGCATCCTTAAAAAAGAGGCTACCCATCAAAGCACGCACATCCTCTTTACGGTAAACTCTATAGTTTGAAACCGGTTCCCGAACAGCGTTAAGAATGCCTTCGTTATCCCATCTTCTTAGGGTTTCTTTGCACTTACCCACTAATTCAGCCGTCTCTGAAAGCGTCAAATATTCACTCATAACCACCTTATTAAACCTTATACATTGGTTACAAATATATAACGAAAAAAAACATCATGAAAGAAAAAACCACGCATAAAGGATATTTTTTTATGACATCTGTGCATGGTTCTATTTATGAGTAATATACGACACTTTATTTTTGGTTAAAAATTCAAGCAAGTAAATGAAAACTTAAATTAAACTCAAACCTCTATCTTTCCACGGCCAATAACATCAAATCTAAATCGGATTGCAACGTTACTTCACCATCCTTTACTTTGCCTGTTTTCCCAGAGTAATAGTCTTTTAGCATGGTGCCGTTCTCAAATGCATCGCCTACAGAAACAGTCTTTGTGCCCATTGGTAAATCCACACCCACAACCACCTTGTTGCTGTATCCATTTTGGGTATATTCCCTTTTAAAAACATAGGGTTGGGCTGTAATTTGCGTATGAACTCCGGCTCCTACGGAAGGGTTTGCAGCTCTAAACCGCCCCAATTTTTGATAATGGGTCAATAAATCCTTAGCTCCAATTCCGTTAACAATCGTATTTGCAGTAATATCGTCCCAATTCATAAAACTACGCAAGGTGGCATCACCTACCGTGCCCTCAACAATCAAGGGGCGGTTTATCTCATCGCCATAATACATTTGCGATGCTCCAGGACATAACAACAACACATTGGCTGCTTTATATGCTTTTTCTCTCGTTTTATCAAAAGGATGGCTATCGTCGTGCGAGGCCAGGTAATTTAAAATAGACTTTCCTTTAAGCTCTTTGTTAAGAATATCGGAATATTTAGAGAAGATCGATTCGTAATCGTTATTTGCATCGTTCTTCAGTTCAAAATTAATGAGGGCATGCATGCCATGGTCGAAATAATCCACCTGTACCCCACCATTGTCGAACATTCTTCCATTTGACGCACCATAATTATACACTTCGCCAACGGTATAAAAAGCATTGTCGTCGAGTACCTTGTCGGGATTGGCCGTTTTCCATTCTTCAAAAGCAATAGATGCTTGCTTATACAACTCACTCCAAACTGATTCCTCGACATGCTTGGCGGTATCAATTCGATAACCATCCACACCGTATTTACGCACAAAATCGGTCAGCCACTTTATAATGTAAAAACGGGGAGCACGAGGGTAGCCTGTTTCTGCAAAAAAAGCGTTAAGTTCCTCCATCTCTTGTTCCAAACGGCCTTCTTTTTCCCACTTTTCCAATAGCACGTCGGGCAAGTCCACTTCTTCGTTACTTTCTGTTTTTATATCGGGTAAATTTTCTACCAAGGTACATGCTACGGTTGACTCATAACTTTGGTAGGTACAGGGTGGATCGGTACGCACCCAATCGTAGCCATAGGATGGATCTTTTGGAGTTTCAGGACCGGTATGGTTTAAAACCACATCCATAACAACCCTGATACCTTTAGCATGGGCTGCTTCCACTAGTTCCGCGAACTCTTGCTCGGTTCCCCAGTTGGGATCGACACTAGTCCAGTCTTTGGCCCAATATCCATGAAAAGCATAAGTATTTCCAGTACTTTCGTCCACACTGCCATGTATTTGCTCTGCCACAGGCGAAAACCACAACGCATTCACTCCCAAATCAGTAAAGTATCCCTGATTTATCTTGTTAATGATTCCTCGGAAATCTCCACCCATAAATCCGCGCAAAAGACCCGTTTCTGCATTTCGCTGAAAATTAACATCATTAGCCGAGTCGCCATTGTTAAAACGGTCGGTTAGTAAAAAATACACGTTGGCATTATCCCAAACAAAAGGAGCTTGCTCAGGTTCTTCGTGCTGATTTTGTGCACATGCGCTCAGTAAAATTAAGGCCAGTGCAAATAGTAGATTTTTAATGGTCATTGCTTATATTATTGGTTTCAAGAAATCAAAGATAGCAATATCCCAAACCCCTCAAAACCACCACATCACTGCAATGCATCCACTTACAGTGTATTCATCTTATTTCAACCGATTGCGGTAAGCATGATTTTTTTTGCTTTTTATTTTAGTTGTAACTCACGGGGTGAATATAGGTGTATTGCAAATATTCACCCCGTGAGTTTATTACCCCGTGAGGAATATCCTGAATCAGCGATGCTTTACCACCAACTTCTTGGCAATACTTATATTTTTCGATGTTATCTGAATGAAATACAATCCATTAGACAAATCATCCGTTTTTAAGCTTACTTCTTTTCCAAAAACAATATAGTGGCGATATGTTTTTCCGATTAAATCAACGATGCGAATTTGCTTTTCACCACTGTCTGGCATCGACACCATAACGCTATTTGATGCCGGATTTGGATAAATACTCACTTGTTTCGCAAATTCCTGCTCTATCCCTGTATTTTCTTCCACGTCAAAACTCACCAAACCCGAAAAGGCGGGTGCATACTGCAGGTTGCCTTCTTGCGCCGCCTGCACCTTTACGGTTCCCAAACCCGTAACACTGAGCATATCGCCTGCAATGGTCGCATTGCCCGAAACCACCATGTATTTCACCGGCAAACCTGAGCTGGCAGTCCCCTGTAATTGAACGGAAGCCAGATAGCAGTTGACATATTGCTTCCGTTGTAATCCGTAGAAAGCCAAACCGACAAAGTACTTCCCCTATAGTATCCATTTTTGGTTTTAAAAGTTAAAGCTTCGTTATCGTAGGCATCAAAATCAATTTTTGGACTTATCAAATAGGTTTCGATATCCTGACCCGTTGCTTTATAACCTGATATTTGCATATAGCTATTCTCATTATAAGTTTCCTTTGACCAATAGCTATGTCCTTGCAGAGTTTGCATTGTCCACCCTTGTTTAAATCCCTCATCATCAAAGTCGGCTGTTAAAATTGGAATCACACCATTGGACTGTGCAGAACCTATCGAAACAAAAACAAATTGCACTGTTAGAAAAACCAATAAAAATATGCTTGTTATCCCGAAATCATTTTTTCTGCTCATAGCTCCTAAATTTACTTTACATACAAAATTAAAATATTCAACCACATGCAGGCCATGTTTTTAGTTAAAAGAGCGAAGGGCATGGAGCTTAGGGCTTGGGGCGTGGAGTATATAGTGGGAAGCAAAAGCGAAAAACGTAAAACGGACAGTGGACAGCAGTAAGAGGTAAGCAAAGTACGATAAGCGGAAAGAAGGATCGGAAGGTAGAAATCGGAGCGCAGAAAAGCATCCTATATATTTTAAAATATAAGCGATTTTTTCTTGATGTAATAATAAAAAATAGAAAAAAACTTGCAATTACGACAAGAGTCGTATATCTTTGTACGACAAGTATCGTAGTTTAAAGTTTTCCTAATTTGATTAGAAACAAAACCGTTATAAGAACTTTACTATTTATTAGACCAATGGAATCAATGAAAAAAATAACACCTACAGCGGCAGAATTAGAGATCTTAAATATTTTGTGGAACGAAGAGCCTCTTACCGTTAAAGACATTCATGTACTTATTAGCAAAAGTAAAGATGTGGGTTACACGACCACTTTAAAAACTATGCAAAAAATGACAGAAAAAGGCCTACTCCAAAGGGAGCGCAACGGAAAAAGCCATTTATATTTTAGTACCCGTGCCAAAGAAGAAACCCGTGGACGCTTGCTCGATCGCTTGGTGGATTCGGCCTTTGGTGGTTCGGCCAGCTCCCTGGTTATGCAATTGTTAGGAAATAAAAAAACATCAAAAGATGAATTGGATGAAATAAAACAGATTATCGAACAGATGAAAAATGATTAACCGTTGCAGATCCTATCCTTGTGTAATTTTAATTTGATTTGTCATGAATTCAATACAAAGCATATTTTCACCGGCAATAACCGAAGCTCTTGGTTGGACCATCGTTCATGCATTATGGCAGGGTTTTATTCTATTTATCGCTTTGCTTATCTCCTTAACCCTACTAAAAAAACACAGTGCCCAAATCAGATACTTTATTTCATTTACGGCACTTATGATTTTTTTAGGCTGGTCTGTTTCTACTTTTGTTGGTGGATACACCTATGCCCGCGAAAAACAAATTTTGAAGAACGAATTGCTGAGTCATCCGGATTTCTTCAAAAACCTTAGTCAATCCAAGCTTCAAAATGATACCGTAACTGTTTCATCATCCAATTTTAAATTCGCGATATTAAAAGTAAGAGCTTGGTTTCAACGTAATTTCCCTTTGTTTCTGACCATCTGGTTATTAGGGATAGGTATTTTAACCATACGATTACTTGTTGGGCTGGCATACACCAGACAGCTAAGAACAAAGCAATTACTTCCTTTTGAAGAAAGATGGTTACACAAATTAAAGGAGTTTACTTCCGTTCTTAGAATTTCGCGCGAAGTAAGTGTTTATAAATCGCCACGCACATCCACCCCTCTTACTTTGGGCTTTATAAAACCAATCATCCTGTTTCCTGTTAAAATAATCTCCGGCTTATCCGATAAAGAAGTGGAGGCTATTATTGCACATGAGCTGGCGCATATAGTCAGAAACGACTATTTGTTCAACATCATCCAATCGGTGATTGAAATATTGTTTTTTTACCATCCTGCCATCTGGCGGATTTCTGCATACATTAGAACCGAGCGCGAACACGCCTGCGACGATATTGCCATCAACCTTACAGGCGACAAACTAACTTATACCCAGGCATTAGCCCGCGCCAATACTTCAATTTATACACAAAAAAACCTATCCATGGGTTTTGCCCACAAAAAAGGCAGCTTGTTGGAAAGAATTAAACGAATTCAAAAACAAAAAACCATGAAAACAAACATTTCGGAAGGCCTGATAGCGGCCTGCATCATCATCAGTAGTATTTTTTTGGTTTCATTTTCAGTAGGAAATCAATTTAACGAGCGCATCAATCCGGCAAATCTAAAAGGACAGGAAAGCCAAAGCACCATGGCCTCGCAGATTACGCCCATTCAATTATCCGCTTCAGAAACCAAGGCAAAAAACGACAGCTTGTTGCACGAAGTAGAGAGAAATGTAAAGATGGCAAATGACAACGACAAATTATCCAACGAAATAGAACAAGCCATTGAGATAGCTTTATCGGAGAAAGACCCATCGCTTTCGGCAGAAATAATGGAAGAAATAAATTTGGCGTTAAAAGAAATTAGCAAGGCAGGTATCCACGACGCCATGAAAGAAGCCAGGATAGAGATAGAAGCCGCCTTTGCTGAAATCAATTCAGATTCCATCCAAGAAGAGATACGCACTGAACTAAAAGAAGCACGAAAAGAAATTAAAAAGGCGATGAAAGAAAGTCAACGTGCTGCCCATGAGATGCAAAATACAGAGCAAACAACTTACATATCACTCAAAGCCGCTGAAGCCGGTTTAAAGATAGCCACCGAAGTGCTGGAAAATATAGATATCGAAAGCATCGTGGCCACATCGTTAGAAGCAGCCGAAACAGCTATTGAATTAGCCGGCAAACAAATTGAAGGGTTGAATCTGGATTCGTTGATTGATGCTCAAATGAAAATAACCGAGCTGGAAATTGATAAAGCCAAACTGAGCCGCGACAGGGAAGAAATTGAAAGAGATAAGGAGCAACTGACGGAGGACTTAAAGGAACTCAAAAAAGATATGAAAATAATGAAGAAGGAACTAAAACAAGAACTCAACGAAATTGAGAAACAACAAAAAAACAAGTAATAATGCGATTACGAAAGCCAATAGTTGCCAATTGATAGTCATCTGCTTCAATAGCATCTATTGGCTATTACCATTTAAAAAGCATTCACCTTTAACAAACAAATTCTTGGGGTACGAAACATCAACCAAATATAGCGCGTGAGCCGGAGCCGAGGTACCTGCCTGTCCTCTATCTTTGGCTTCTATGATTTGCAAAAATTGCTGAACAGTTATCTTTCCTCGCCCTACCATGAGCAAAGTACCCACGATGGCTCGTACCATATTACGCAAAAAACGGTCGGCTTTAATGGTGAAAATCCATTTATCATTCACAAGCTCCCATTGGGCATAGGTCACCTTGCAATTATTGGTTTTTACATCCGTGTGCATCTTGCTAAAACTGGTAAAGTCGGTATAATGGAGCAGTGTGGCGGCAGCCTCGTTCATGGCTTCAAAATCTAGCGGAACATGCGACTGGTAGGCAAACTCCTGCAAAAATGGATTTTTTTGCGTAAGCACATGGTATTGGTAAGTGCGGCCTATGGCCGAAAATCGACTGTGCGTTAGGGCATCAACCTTAGTTAGGGAATAAACAGCAATGTCTTTGGGTAGTATTTTATTTATCTTGGTGCAAAAATACTTTTCATCGATCTCGCCGTCCTCACTCTCAAAATGAGCTACATAATAAGAAGCATGGACACCGGTATCCGTTCTACCACATCCCACTATATTTATCTCCTGACGTAAAATGGTGCTCATGCACTCGTTCAGCACTTGCTGTACCGTAAGTGCATTAGGCTGAATTTGCCAACCATGGTATTTTTTGCCATTGTAGGCAAGTTCGATAAAATAGCGTGTCATAAAATTAGCTTATAGCGGAAGGCTATTAGCTATTAGCTATTAGCCGATAGTGTATAGTTTTCTACCAAAATTAAACCTTAACTGGCAGGTTGTCGCTTTACTGTTGACTGGTTATTGATTGATTACTGAGTACTTGTTACTGTAAACTTTCTCGCCAAATAAATCAAAAGCCTCAGCTCCGGTAATTTTGATATTATGGAACTCACCCACTTTTAAGGAGTTGCCTTTAAGGGGGATTAACACCTCGGGATCTACCTCCGGGGAATCGAATTCGGTACGTCCAACAAAATATTCTTCTTCCTTACGATCGATAATAACCTTGAGTTCTTTACCCACCTTAGCTTGGTTTATCTCCAGGCTTATTTGCTCCTGCACTTCCATAATGGCATTGGCTCTCTCCTGCTTCACTTCTTCGGGTATCTCATCCTTAAAATTTCGGTAGGCATGGGTATCTTCTTCGTGCGAATAAGGAAACACGCCTAAACGCTCAAAACGCATTTCCTTCACAAAATCCATCATTTCTTTAAAATCCTGCTCCGTTTCGCCGGGGTGACCGGTAATCATGGTGGTACGTAGGTGAATCCCTGGAACATCTTTGCGCATGCGATTAATCAACTTATAAGTATCGGCTTTAGTAACATTACGACGCATAAGTTTTAACATGGGATCACTCACGTGTTGCAGCGCTATATCCAAGTAGTTACAAACGTTAGGATGCTCATTCATTACTTTTAGTAAGTTATAAGGAAACCCGGCGGGATAGGCATAATGCAATCGTACCCATTCAATACCGCTTACGTCGGCTATCTTTTGTGTCAATTCAGCCAGACGCATTTGCTTATAAATGTCCAAACCATAAAACGAAAGATCCTGAGCTACCACCTGAAGCTCCTTAACTCCTTGTGCAGCTAAACCTTGTGCTTCCTCCACCAATTGCTCCATGGGTTTGCTCTTGTGCTTCCCGGTAATTAAAGGTATGGCGCAATAAGAACAAGAACGGTTACATCCTTCGGATATTTTAAAGTAAGCATAATGTCCGGGAGTAGTTAGACTGCGCTCGTTAATTAAATCGGCACGGTAGGTTTGTCCCAAATCCTCCACTATTTTTTTCCAGTCGAATTTACCATAAAAAGCATCCACTTCGGGGATTTCCACTTTGAGTTGTTCCGAATATCTTTCGGAAAGACAGCCCATTACAATCAGCTTTTTAAGCTGGCCTCTCTTTTTGGCTTCTACAAAGTTCAATATGGTATTTATGGACTCTTCCTTGGCATCACCAATAAATCCACAGGTATTTATGATGGCAATATCCCCTTGGGGTTTTTCTGCATCGTGGGCTACCGTAAATCCTCCTGCCTTAAACTGTCTGATCAAAGATTCTGAATCCACCAGATTTTTTGAACAGCCCAAGGTTACAACATCTATATTTTTCATTTTTACGTGATTAGCAATAATTAAGGAAGGGGTTTTTTATATAGAGAACGGTTCCTTATTTACATCGTGCAAATAAAGAACCGTTCCTTAAAAGCTAACTGAATAACGGGTAGCTCCGTTTTATGTTTTTAAACTAGGGTTAATTAAATAAAGAATCCACAAACTCTTTACGATCAAAAACCTGCAAATCGTCTATGCCTTCGCCAATACCGATATATTTAACCGGGATTTTAAATTGATCAGAAACGCCTATCACAACGCCTCCTTTTGCTGTACCATCGAGTTTGGTTATTACCAGAGCGTTTACTTCGGTTGCTTTGGTAAATTCCCTGGCTTGCTCAAAGGCATTTTGTCCGGTACTACCATCAAGCACAAGTATAATTTCGTTGGGGGTGTTAGGCAGCACTTTTTTCATTACAGTTTTCACCTTGGTGAGTTCGTTCATCAGGTTTATTTTGTTGTGCAATCTTCCGGCGGTATCGATGATAACCACATCGGCGCCTTGTTTTTTTGCCGAAGCCAATGTGTCGTAGGCCACGGAAGCGGGATCTGAACCCATGTTTTGACGTACCAAAGGAACACCTACCCTATCGGCCCAAACCTGCAACTGCTCTATGGCCGCGGCTCTAAAGGTATCGGCAGCACCGAGCACTACGGTTTTACCGGCAGCTTTAAATTTATAGGCTAGTTTGCCAATGGTTGTGGTTTTGCCCACACCATTAACACCTACCACCATAATTACATAGGGGTATTCGCTTTTGGGTAGTTCAAAATCGCCCTCTCCATCCACGTGATTTTCGGAAAGCAGGGCCACTATTTCCTCTTTTAGGATTGTATTCAATTCAGAAGTGCTCAAAAACTTATCCTTGGCCACTCTTTCCTCTATGCGTCCAATAATTTTAAGGGTGGTATTGACTCCTACGTCGGAGGTAATGAGGATTTCCTCCAGTTCGTCTAAGACATCCTCATCCACACTAGACCGACCTGCCACTGCACGAGTAAGTTTTTTAAACACACTCTCTTTTGTCTTTGCCAGGCCTTTATCTAGCTTATCTTTTTTTTCTTTGGTAAAACTTCCGAACAATCCCATATCTTGTTTTAATAATTGTAAATAAACAAGCTAAAATTAAGAAAAATACATATACAAAAAAGCTTCCTTTGTTTTAAAGGAAGCTCTTTTGATAAAAATGTCTTTTGCCTAGGCAAAATTATTTTTTGAAAAATTCTTTTACATCTTCGTTGATTACAATCTCTTCTTTAAAAGTGTAGGCACCGGTTTTAGGCGATCTTACCATTTTGATCACTTTAGAGTGACCTTTTCCGCCTCCTTTTTGTAATGTTGCTACTGATTTCTTAGCCATGGTACAACAGTTTATTTAATTTCTCTATGTACAGTATAACGCTTTAAAATAGGGTTATACTTTTTCAATTCCATTCTGGCAGGCGTATTTTTTCTGTTTTTAACAGTAATATACCGACTTGTTCCTGCCATTCCACTCTCTTTGTGCTCTGTGCATTCAAGAATACACTGAATACGATTTCCTTTTGCTTTTTTAGCCATCTCTTAAAACCCTTAAATTTTAGTTATCAAACCTTTTTCTTTAGCGGATTTCAAAGCTGCTAACAAACCAACCTTGTTGATTAGTCTAAGCCCGGAAGCCGAAACCCTAAGGTCTATCCAACGTTCCTCTTCCACCAGGAAGAAACGTTTCTTAAATAGATTCACATCAAATCTTCTTTTGGTTCTTCTTTTGGAGTGAGAAACATTGTTCCCTACCAAGAACCTTTTTCCAGTTATCTGACAAACTTTTGACATCTTTACACCGTTTTTTTCGGATACATTTTTCAAACAGAGCGCAAAATACGGTATTTTTATCTAAAGGAACAAATAATGGACAATAAAAATTCTGTTTTTCTTTCGTTTATTTTAAAATTTAATCTGCATCCCAAGTAAAATGTAATTAATAACCGCACCCATCTTACAAAAAAGCAATATGTACAACTAACTTATCTCCTAACTTTTCGCTCTTTATTTTATTTATTGACGCTGTCGGGTCTAACGACGCCAACAGGTCTGTGAAGTTGTTTTATTTCTATTTATTTCTCCTTATTTCATTTTTTCTTTCCGCTTTATGCTATATGCTTTACTTTCTCCCCTTTACGCTAATCTCTTTACACTTTTCGCTGTACGCTCCCGAAGAAATTAAATTTTAGGCATCGGGATATCGCTTCGCTTTATCTACGCTTTACGCCCCAAGCCCCCGGCTCCCAGCTCATCATCCTTATCCACCATCCTTTTTAGCATTACAAGCGCCATCTCGGTACTACGAATTATATTACGTTCGCGCAGGCTACCAAAGTTGAAGCATTCGCTTACAATACCAAAGGGCCCAGCCACGGCTATCCAGATTGTACCAACAGGTTTTTCTTTACTTCCGCCATCCGGGCCTGCAATACCCGAAGTGGCCACCGCGTAGTCACTGTTAAGTCTGGCACGCGCGCCATTGGCCATTTGCTCCACCACCCCTTGGCTTACCGCGCCAAACTGACCTAGAAGCATGGGGTCAACATCTAAAAAATTTATTTTTATCTCGTTATGATAAGCCACCACACTTCCTTTAAAATAATTTGAACTACCCGGAAGCTTCGTTATTTGGTGTGCAATATTTCCTCCTGTACAACTCTCGGCAGTAGATAAAGTTAACTTTTGCTTGGTGAAAACGGCAGCAATCATTTCAACGCTAGACAAATCATCATAAGCCAATATAGATTTTCCCACAATAGCTGTTAGCGGCACCATCAACTCGTCTATGGCACCTTCTAATACACCTTTGTCGTTGCCTCTGCCCGTAAATCTCAATCGTATCCTTCCCACGGAAGGCAGATAAGCCAACTTAATAAAATTGGGCATGGACTGCTCAAACTCATTCAACATTTCGGCCAAAGTAGACTCGGGAATACCGCTTACCACAACGGTTTTGTGAACGATAACTCCATTACTAAAGCGTTTCAGAAGACGGGGAATAATTTCCATCTCCATCGCATTTTTCATTTCGGACGGTACGCCCGGCATCGAAACATAGATGGTGCCCCCTTGATCGAACCACATGACGGGAGCAGTGCCCACCGAGTTGGGTATAACGGTACAATTGGCCGGCACCATAGCTTGTTGCCGGTTTAGCTCATTGATATTGGGAACATATGTTTTTAACAGGCTTTTTACATTCTCAAAAACCTGCTCATCAAACACCAAATGCGTATCGAAATATTTGCACAAGGTTATCTTGGTAATATCGTCCTTTGTAGGCCCAAGACCCCCGGTAAGCAATACTACATCAGCTCTTTGCGATGTTTCATTCAGTATATTTAAAATCTCCTCTTCCGTATCGGATATGGAGTTAATCCGCGACACCTCAAAACCTGCACTGTTCAGTTGCCTGCCCATCCAAGCCGAGTTTGTGTCTATTACTTGCCCAATAAGCAATTCGTCGCCTATGGTTACTATTTCTATTTTCATAGGAAGCCCCTCCTAACCTCCCCGAAGGGGAGGGACTGATTTACAGCTTTGGCTCCTCCTCTTCGGGGAGGCCGCGTGGGGCTCTCATTTTTTAATGCTTTTACCCTTTCTAAAAGTGGTGGGTGCGAGTAATGAAAAAACACGTACCAGGGATGAGGTGTTAGATTGCTTAGTGCATTTACCGATATTGTTTTTAATGCTTTGATTAACGCTTTGGGATGATGATTTGTTGCGGCAAAAGCATCTGCTTCGTATTCGTTTTTACGTGATAACATGGCCGATAACATTCCAGATATGCCTGATATTGGACTGTACAATATACCAAAAGCCACCAAACCTATATGAAAAGCAGGCTGCGGCACTCCCAGCGCATCCGACAACTCCGGAGAATCCACGAATAAAGAAAAAATATACAGCATTATTCCCGTCTGCACAATTCCGCTGAACATTCCCCATAGGGTATGATTTTTTTTGTAGTGCCCAATTTCATGGGCAAGTACGGCCACTATCTCCTCTGTTTTTAAATCGTTTACAAGGGTATCGTAGAGTACGATTCGTTTTTTCGCACCCAAACCGCTGAAAAAGGCATTGGCCTTGGTACTGCGCTTGGATCCATCCATCACAAATACATTGTCGAGTTTAAAGTTAACCTTATGACAAAAATTTTGGATAGCTGTTTTCAACTCTCCATCCTGTAAAGGAGTCTGTTTATTAAACATAGGAAGCAATACCGTGGTATAAAACATGGTTATAAAAAGCATGAAAGCTGTCATTAATCCCCAGGCATACAACCAGAAAAACTGACCTGCCACCTCATAAACCCAAATAATAAGTGCCAGGATACCCCCGCCAAGAATGGCTCCAATAACCAACGATTTTATTAAATCGAGCACAAATGTTTTGGGTGTTGTTTTATTAAACCCAAATTTTTCTTCGATAACAAACGTGCTATAAATTGAAAATGGGATATTCAAAATAGTTGAACCTAATCCCAGCACTCCTAAAAATATAAAAGCCCTGTAAATTGGGTTATTGGTAAAACTGAGTGCCCATTGGTCTATCCAAGCAAAGCCATGAAGGAACAATAAGGCCATAACCAACACCAAGCCGTAAATAGCTGTTATCCAGCCAAACTTATAATTTACCTTAGAGTATTGCTGTTGTTTGGCATATTTGTCCGCATCGTAAATACCTTGCAGTTCGTTTGGAATTTGATCACTCCATTTTGTAGTGTTTAAGTAGAGTAAAAACCTATCCCAAAAAAACTCTACAATAAGAATGGCAACGATAATATAAAAAATGGTATTGTACATATATTTTTAAAATTGAATGGATTTAGGAGATTATAGATTATAGATAAGAGATTATAGATAAGAGATAAGAGATAAGAGATTAATGATAAGGGATTAGAGATTAGAAAATTAGTTTTGAATGGGTGTTAATACGTATCGTCCAAATTGTATTCCGACTGGTCTTCGCCACGATCAAAGGTGGGTAATATCTCCCAAATAAAGATGTCCACTTTACGTTTGGGTCTATATTTTTCGAGCCAATAAAAACCGTCTAATCGTAATTTTTCATCGGCAATTAAAAAGAGCGGGTTCATATTCCCTGTTGGCGAAACGCGCATCTTTATTTGATCCACCTGACGTTTTTTAAGGTAGATTGTCATGTTACTGGATTCGGCTCGATTAACGCCTATTATATTATTTTTATCCTTTGGGAAATAGATGGATTGCGCATTGCCATCCACGTCTATTTTGTACAGTTCATTGTCGCGTACATAACCGGTCATTTTTTTTCCTTTAATTTGGTTGTAGCGCCCAGTATCCTCCTCCGAAATAATAAAAGAACGGTCTATCAAATCAATCTTATCCAATACCTCATCTTTGGTGTACATTTTAATAACGTCGGCGGTAAGCTGATTGCCCATGGACCACATAATGGGATCGTAATAAAAAGTATTGGTAGTATCTCGGCTATCGAATACCATGGAGTCGCATCGCCCCTGCATATCGGGCCTAAAATACTTTACTTTCCTAAAAGCTTTTATCAGTTTGTCATCACCATTTTGCAAGGGAACGGCCTGCAAAGTATCCGCATGTAAAAAAAGAGTATCTGTATTGTATATTTGTAACAATTGTGCATTTTTTGTAGCAAGCGCATCCTGCGTTATTTCGTTATAAAAGCCATAGTCGCCCTTAATAATCACATTATTGGTAGTATCATGAAGCTCCATGCTGTTAAAAACCTCGCCATAGCCTCGCGCTCTGTCGTAATATATGGTATCGCCCTTTAAAAGCTGCTTTCCTTCCACATAAGCATTCTCCTTTAATAGGGCCAAATCATGCAACATATCGTAATATCCTGCCTCGGCATAAATGGTGTTACTATCACCAATTATATAAGTTGGCCCTTGAATATTGGCCATTTTAGTTACCGTATTATAAATAAGCGTATCGGAATAAATGGTGTATTTTGGATTGACAGCAACTACACTATCTTTAAAATGAGTTTGATCGGTATTGGGATAATAATACCCTTTTTTACTGGTAAGGGTATTTTCATTGTTTACAATTTTGCCAAAATTAAAGTAATAGGCAAAGTTATTGACCCTATCGTAATCCAGATAATCCGTGGTGAGCACCACCTCCTTATTAATAAGCCTAACGTTATCGCGCACCTCAGCAATCCCGGTGTTGCCATTGTATTTTAAAGTATTGCCATAAAGATGCAAGGTGTCGTTTTGGATAATATGGATATTGCCAAAAGCATTAAACTTATTGCTTCCCACAAAACGATAAGCTGTATCGCAGTACATTATGGCTGTTTGGTGCTCAAACTCAACATGCCCAATAAGTACTTGCACATCTTTACCGAAGAGGGCTTCATCGACATTAAGACTATCCGCGTTGTTTACAAGTATTTTTTTTTGAGCGATAGTTTTGTGTGAACCACATAAAAACACGGCAAAAAGTATTACGAAAATGCATCTTGATATTGGCATGTGAGTAGAACAGTTTTTAAAGTAGTAGCAATTACCCAATAAAGAAAACAATATATTTAAAGCTATTTTTCAGGGGATATCAATCCTTTTTGTGGCAGCAGAGGTTTGAAGCACAACCTTTCGTTTTAAATAAATAGTATCGGGAATATGAGCAGTAATTGGCTTAAATTGCAGGAACTTATCCACATAGTCCTCTGCTGATATAGCTATGCCGATTTTATATCCTTTATCAAACATAAGCTTGAATCGGCCTAAACTATCGGTGTTCGTAATTAGTTTTTGGATAGCTGATTCATCTATATTTTGTTGATAAAGACAAAAAGATTGTACGGCTGAAAGTGACAAGGGGCAATTGGTTTCTTCGTCCACAACTACCCCTGTGTAAGATATGTTATATGCCTCTCTGGCACACGAAAGGCATATAAAAAAGGCTATAAAGATTAATACAACTTTGTAATCACCCATAAATTTCATGCTCAAACCTTTAAAAATTTACGAGTAAAATAGGCAAAATATTTACTTAATCCAATTTTTAAATTCAAAATCACAATTTATCCAATCGTCGCCAATGGTGATATAAGTATCCAACTGCTTTTCCTTAATCCAGTCTTCAATAGCATCCTGTTTTCTTTTTTCGTTCATGATGCTTTGAATCAGTTGGTAATCATCTTTCAAATTAGCTCTGTGTGTATCAATTCTTCGCTTTTGTTTTATGATAACGAATACATCATGGCCTTTATCGTCCTTTATGCTCAGAGGCTTAGAAACCTCACCTTCTTTCAATTTTTGTAATTCTTTGGCCAATTGAGGCTCATCGATAGCTGCAAGTTCGAAATTAGATGACTGGGTGCGCATATTCACCATCAATCCACCATTATTGCGCGTATCCTTATCCATGGAATAATACAGTGCGGCCTCCTCAAAAGTTAGCTCTTCGTCAGTGATTAACTTTGATACAGAATCCAGTCGGTGAATAGCTTCTTTGTTGGCATCGGGCGATACTTTGGGTTTCATCAATATATGACGAACATGAACTCGCTCTCCTTTTTTTTCTAAAAGTTGGATAATATGGTAACCATATTCCGTTTGAACAATTTTAGATACTTTATTAACTTCCTGCATGTTAAATGCCACATTAGCAAATTCGGGCACTAACGATCCTCGCGTGCTCCAACCTAGGTCTCCCCCACTTGTGGCGCTTCCTGGATCTTCGGAATAAAGCACAGCCAAGGTTGCAAAATCGCGCCCATCGGCCACTTGTTTCTGAAAATCGCGAAGACGTGCCTTTACGCGATCAATTTCTATTTGATCTATTTGCGGATAGACGGCAATTTTTTGTATTTCGTATTGAACCGGAACCATAGGCAAGCTATCCTGAGAGGTCTTTCGATAATAAGCACGTACCTGCGAAGGCGTTGGCTCTATTTTTTCGGTTATGGTGCGTTGCATACTTTCGGTAAGCATTTGATCGCGGACAACGGTCATTTGCTCTCTTTTAATCTGCAACACCGATTTATTAAACCATTCTTCGAGCTTTTCGCGACCGCCGGCTCTATTAATAAATTCATTCATCCTGCGATCTACCTCGCTGATAACATTATTTTCGCTTACCTCCACACTGTCTAAAACAGCTTGATTTAGCATTAGCTTTTGGATAAGCTGTTGTTCAAAGAGCTTGCACTTTAAATCGCCCTTGGCCGACATTCCCTGCATAACCGCTTGCTGGTACTGGTATTCGACATCAGACATTAAAATTGCGTTATCGCCCACTACAGCTATAACTTCATCAACTATATTTTTTTGACTGATCAGTGGAGTACTAACAAATAAAACGTTAGCTATGATGGCAATAAGTAAAATGGTTTTCGTATGCATTATTTATTTTTTTGGCAAATTTAGTAGAAATTTATTACTTTCTGTTTTAAACCTTCTTCGTATAGTTCTTCTTCGAGATTTTGTATGAATTCAATCCGCTTTTTGTTATGCAATATTACTTTTATTTTATCTTCTACATAACTCAAAGGTGCAACATCATTTGCTTTACGAAAATCCCGAATAGAAACCAGGTAATGCGATGCACTATCCGATGTTTCGAAGCTTTTATTATAATCCAAGAATTTGGAATACTTTGGAAGAGGTTCCGGCATCAGACGATTAATTTCATCTACCGAAACCCACCTGTCTAAAAAATTATCGAATTTTTGCGCATTCACAAAACTGTACTCTTCTATTTTTACGTAATCGTCGGGATTATCGGAACGGTACCACTTTTTTAAACCAGACAAGTTGGGGGCATTGAGCGAAACTTTAATAAACATACCCTGAATAATGTCCTTATCCAATTTAAAATTTTCGATCATCTGGTTATAATACGCCTCAATTTCAGAATTAGAAACTAGAGAGGTATGCTTTTGCAATAGCAACTTTTGCTTGTATTTATGTATCAACAGCGAAGCTCTATAATCGCTTAATATTTTTTCCACATCTTTTTCTTGTGGGCTTAGGTTAAGCTCGGCCTTACGCAACAACAAAGCCGACTTTACCCAGCGATTGATGTAGTTTTGTACATAAGCAACGCTATCGTTTCCGTCTAAATTTTTAGGGGTGACTCTTTCAAGCTCCATTCTTGTGAGTATTCGATTATCTACCTTAGCTATTGGCGCAGAAGCAGAATCCTGCGAACTATTTTTACAGGAAAAAAGCACCAACAATATGCAAGCTAAAATAGATAATCGAATTTGAATGTGCATTACTTCTTTTTATGATCGACTTTTTTACTGTATTTTAAAGCCTGTAAATTAACTATGGGCGAAAATTTAGACTTTAAATTTACCAACCATTCCTTTTCAATTTGATTTTGATAATCAGCAATTACCTGTCCTTTGGTTTCGCTTAGTTCTTTTTGCTTTTTAGGTAATAACTCACCTACCGCCCAAAGGTATTTAAAATCAGGATTAACTTTTGCATCCGACTTTTTAATTTTCCAAATTTGTTTGTCTAGCGCTTTATATTCACCCATTTCAAATACCCCTTCCATCACTTGGCTTCCTGGATAAGAACTCTTCAGTGTATCGGCTGTAATATCCGAATTGGCTTCCATTGCCTTTTTTGCTGCTTTTAAATCCTTTTTATTATTGGTAAAGAATAAAATACCGTCCAATTTTTCGGGAGAATAATAATTTGCCTTATTAGCTAAATAAAAATGATCCAGCCCTACACTGTCCTCAATAGCTTTATTCCAAATTTCATTTTGGCTGATGTCGAAAATCAACAGACCGTCGTGATATTCATTAAGCAGATATTTATATTCAGGATATTTTTCTTCGAGTTTTGATTTTTCAAACTCCAAAATGGCTTCGTCAATAATGGTTTCCATCAAATTATCAACGGAAGCTGCTCTGTTATTTCGTTCAAATTGTCGGTCACTTTTTAACTTTGCCATCACATCACTGGTCTTAAGCTCCCAGTCGGCCATAGTAGCAATATTCTGATCGTCTTGGTCAAAATGCTTAAAAAAATCGTCATTAGATAAGTTTTCGTCCTTGGCTTTTGCTTTTATAGCATCCGTTTGTGCTTTATTTTCGCTAAAATCATATTCATCTTTTAGGCGGGCTAGCACTACTTTTTTACCTTGGTAAGCTCTCTCATCTCTGGCAATTTTGCCACTTATCTCCTCCTTCATTTCTGCAAAAGGTTTTATTCCTCTTTTATCTAACAGTTTGATGATATGAAAACCATAGGGCGTTTGAATTACCTCTGAAATATTGTTAATGCTGTCGAGTTCGAAAGCAGGCTGGCTAAATTCGGCTACCATCCTTCCGGTACCAAACCAGGGTAGCTCACCATTGTTAGTGGCACTGTTACGGTCGTCGGAATATTGTCTGGCGAGTGAACCAAAATCTTCGCCCTTTAAAACCAACTGATATACCGAGTCAATCTTCGCTCTTTTTTGTACAATTACCTCTTCGGGCGAATCGGGAGGAAACATTTGCATGATGTGTGCGGTATGCACTTCGCCCTGATTATCTCTTTTATCGTGCACAAACAGCAAATGATAACCAAACGCTGTGCGGGTAATAGGCGAAATACTGCCCACAGGCGTATTAAATGCTGCCGACTCAAAAGGATAAACCATCATAAAGCCGGTGAAAAACCCTAATTTGCCTTCATTCTGCTTGGCACTGGGATCATTGGAATATTGCATGGCCAACTTGTTAAAGTCTTCGCCATTATTATATTTATCAACAATGGAGCTAATTTTATTATAGGCTGCCAAGGTGTCTTCCGGTGTTGGATTAGTGGGCAGGGTAATAAGTATGTGGCTGGCGTTTACCTCACTCTTTAATCTGTCGTAGGCTTCCTCTAAAAGTTGTTCGGTTACCTTGCTATCCGAAAGATAGGGCTTGGCCAGCTCATCTTTGTAATAATTAAACTCTTTGGTAAACGATGGCATGGTATCCAAACCCTGAGCAATAGCTTCGTGTACTTTTAACTTATAATTGACAAATAAGTCGATATATTCCTTTTTGCTTTTGGGTTCTTCGGAAAAATTGTTGTTTTTATTGTAGATAAAATCAAACTCTTCTACCGAATAGTCCTTATCGCCAATGGTGACCAAAGTATGCGTCGTTTGCGCGAATGAACCGACCGAAAACACAACGGCCATTAAAAATAAAATCAAATTTGTACGTATCATCTTTTTCTTCATCAAAAGTAAATATTTACACTTAAACACACTATTCGTTATTTTTATTGTGTGAGCCTGTTGTTTGAACACATTGTGTGATCCCATTGTGTGATCCCATTGTGTGAGCCCATTGTGTGAGCCCATTGTGTGAGCCCTATTTTTTGAGCCCCTAAAGAAACTAAAAAAGCCCGTAAATCAAAAACATTGGCTTACCATAAATGTGTTATATTTTGGGATAATGCGCAAGTGCGATATTTACTTTTTAATATTTTTATCCTGTACTTAGTTTTAATAGACTTAGTTTAATAATGAATCACTACCTTTTTGCACAAATCGCATCCATTTTACCCTTTAAATAAAACAGTGCTAAACCACTGTAAAACCTTAATTTAAAGCACAATGTAATGTCCGATGAAAAACTAAAAGCATAGATTATTAAACTATTGTACCATACTTTAGTTTATTATAAATACTTTTGCTTGCTTACCAAAATTAGACGTTTTGCATTGGATTGATAGTAGTATTTTTATTTTTTACATGCTCAGTATGTTGGGCGTTGGTTTTTTCTTCCTCAACAAAAACGAAAACTCTGAAGATTATTTTGTGGGTGGCAGAAACATGAGTACCTGGCATGTGGGGCTCTCGGTGGTGGCAACAGATGTTGGTGGGGGTTTCTCTATTGGCCTGGGAGGTCTGGGCTTTGTAATGGGTCTTAGTGGTTCCTGGATGCTTTTTACCGGATTGATTGGTGCATGGCTCAGTGCTGTAGTTTTGATTCCCAAAATCTCTGCCATGAACGAGCGATTTCAATTACTGACTTTTCCTCAGGTATTTGGCAAGCATTATGGTGGAAGAGTGGCTATAGTGGCCGGAGTGATTTCGCTGATTGGTTATACTGGTTTTTCCAGTTCCCAACTACTGGCAGGAGCGAAATTGGCATCTGCTTCCTTTCCTTCCCTGGAGCTACATACTGCCCTCGTCATCATGGGTGTAATAGCTGTAGTATATACCGTTATGGGAGGCATGAAGGCGGTTATTTATACCGACACCATTCAGTGGATTTTATTAATGTCCGGATTGGTTTTTATTGCCATCCCAATGGCCTATTTTTCCATAGGTGGATACGACGCCATTGTTAGTTCGGTAAAACCGGAAATGTTGTCCTTACTTAATTTTGAGTGGTCTCAACTGTTCAATTGGGCTATTACCATTATTCCCATTTGGTTTGTTGGCATGACCCTTTATCAACGCATTTTTTCGTGCAGATCGAAAAAAGAAGCTCAAAAAGCTTGGTTTATAGCTGGCTTGTTTGAGTGGCCATTGATGGCGTTTATGGGCGTATTATTAGGATTGTTTGCCAAGGTAGCTGCAGATCAGGGGATGTTTGCCAATTTTGGCTTTACCTCCTCCGTAGGAATGGATGCTGAGATGGGGCTTCCTTTGTTACTAAGTCAAATTTTACCCGTTGGTTTAATGGGAATCATGATGTCAGCTTACTTTTCGGCCATACTATCAACCGCTGATAGTTGCTTGATGGCAGCTTCCGGAAATTTAACGACCGATATATTTGGAAAATGGCTCAAACAAAAAAGCCATCGAACCGGATTAAAATATTCACAGTTGTTTACCTTTTTAATCGGCGCCTTTGCTATTGTATTGGCCATGAGTATGGAAAACGTATTGGAATTGATGCTATTGTCGTATGCTTTTATGGTTTCCGGATTATTGGTGCCCGTTTTAGGGTTATTATTCTGGAAACGCGTTAATTCTACTGCTGCATTGGCCTCCATGATTGTTGGTGGGACCACAACTGTAGCCTTAGTAAGCATTAAAATAGCATTACCTTATGGCATTAATGCCAACTTCTTTGGTATTTTAGCTGCTTTAGTGGTATTCATCTGCATTACTTTAATCGATAAAAAAACAGTAGAAATAAATTACACCAATGGAAAACATGAAACTTTCTTTTAAAGTATTGAATTCATCTTCGGATGAAGACTTAAGCTATAGTAATAAAAAAATAGCGCAGTTTTTAAACACGCATTTGGATGAGTTTGGCGACAGCGTTGAAGACATTTTAGCCTGTTTAGATTATGTTTTTGCAAAAGACATGGGAAAGGGAGGCTTTGTATTGGTTGGAATACATAAGGAGGAAATGATAGGAGCAGTGGTAATTAACGAAACAGGAATGTCGAAATACATTCCGGAAAACATATTGGTTTACATTGCGGTTCACCGAGATTACAGAGGGAAAGGCTTGGGGAAACAATTAATGCATAAAGCCCTTGAATTAACCAAAGGAGATGTTGCCTTACACGTAGAACCAGACAATCCGGCTAAAAGATTATATGAGCGATTGGGATTCACCAACAAGTATTTAGAAATGCGATTATCCAAGGATTAAACGATTAATTGGATTATCCGACAATATCCTATAGAAACTCACCTAACACATTAATCATGGCATTTATTACTTTAAACAAAGAAAATTTAAAGCACAATTATAATTTTTTAGATCAATTGTTTAAATCCAACAAAATAGAATGGGGCGTTGTGACCAAACTACTCTGTGGAAATGAACTATTTATAAAGGAATTGATTCAATTGGGTATGGACGAAGCCCATGATTCAAGGATATCTAATTTAAAAACTATTAAATCCATCAATCCTGATATACAAACCGTTTATATAAAACCGCCCGCTAAACGAAGTATCAAAAAAATTGTAAAATTCGCTGATGTGAGTTTTAACACTGAAATTGAAACCATCAGAATGCTATCGAAAGAAGCAGTGTTGCAAAATAAAACACACAAAGTAGTGATTATGGTTGAGATGGGTGATTTAAGAGAAGGCGTGATGGGTACAGGACTGATGGATTTTTACGGAGAAGTTTTTGAGTTGCCACACATAGAAGTAACCGGTATTGGAACCAATTTAAATTGTTTACATGGCGTGATGCCCTCACCTGATAAATTGATTCAATTGAGCTTATATGAGCAATTAATTGAAGCGAAATTCAATAAAAAGATTCCTTTTGTAACGGGAGGAACATCCGTGGTAGTGCCTTTGTTGTTACAAAAAATGTTGCCTGTCGGCATCAATCATTTTAGGATTGGCGAAATGCTTTATTTTGGAAATAACTTATTTACAGAGGCACCTGTAGTAGGCATGAAAACCGATGTGTTAAAGCTCCACACCGAAATAATTGAATTAACTCAAAAGCCAAAAGTACCCACCGGTACATTAGCCGAAAACCCAAGTGGCGAAAGAGTAACCATCAATCCTGATGATTATGGCAAAACCTCTTATCGGGCTATTTTGGATGTAGGTTTACTTGATATCAATCCCGCCTTTTTAATTTCGACGCATGACGATATAAAAATAGCAGGTGCAAGTTCAGATATGTTGGTCATTGATTTGGGTGCTGAGAGCGGAGCTTACAAAGTAGGCGATTTGATCTCTTTTAACTTGAAATACATGGGTGCTCTGAGTGTATTGAGCAGTGACTATATTGAGAAAAAGGTTATATAATATTTTCTTTTGAGGGCTTTCTATAAAAACTTTACCTTAGCGATTGAAATATTACTGGTCTTCTAATAATCTGGCACACACCAAAAGTAATCTTTAAGCACTTGGCTTTGTAGGTAAAGTAAACGAAAAGGTTGAGCCTTTCCCCAAAATACTTTCTATGGTAAGTTCTCCTCCGTTCTTTTTTATAAACTCGTAAGATAAAGAAAGTCCCAAACCAGATCCCTTTTCTCCAGATGTACCTGGACTTGAGTTAATAGATAGGTTTTTATACACACGCTTAATATCATCCTGACTCATTCCCTTACCAGTATCCGAGATGGATACTTTAACGTATTTTCCACTCATTCTGGATGCAATCTTTATAGAACCTTCCGGAAAAGTAAATTTGATAGCATTCATCATTAAATTACGAACTACAGAACGCATCATATCCAAATCCACAAACACCTCACAATTCCTATATTGAGAAGTGTCTATAATCTGATTTTTCTTTATGGCACTCTCGCGAAGCAATGAAAGGCTGTCCACTACTATTTCATCCAATTCGGAAACGCTTGGATGAAATTGAATTTGATTGGTCTGAGAACTAGCCCAAAATAGCAAATTCTCCAACAAATTAAAAACTGAAGTGGATGCATCGTGAATGTACCGTGCATATTCTTTCATTCGCCTTGGGTCGCTCTCATCAAAATCCTCCGTCAACAATCCCGTAAAACCAAGTATGGTATTAAATGGGGAACGTAAATCATGGGCAATTATAGAAAACATTTTATCTCGCGTGGCAATCAAGCGTAACAACTCTTTGTTGCTAACTTGTAGATTCTCGGCCTGAGATTTCAACATTTTGGCCTGATCGGTAATAGTGCTCTGCCGTTCTTCCAAAATTTGGTTGAATTGTTTT
>JAGXIO010000138.1 GCA_024635555.1 Saccharicrinis sp. | reverse complement strand
CTCCCTTGCACACAAATCAATGGCCAGATAACCAATGCAGGTAGCACCTTGCTGAATAGCTGTTTCGGTACGTACCCGTTTGCTGCATTCAAAGGATTTTTGAAAAAGACGCATTAAAACGGCATCGGTTAAATTCGCTTCAGTGCTAAACAAATAGGCCTTTTTCATTTGGCTCACAATCTGGTTTTCGCCAATAACCATTGAGTCCACACCCGAAATCACTTCAAATAAATGTTTGATAGCTTTCGATTGTGAGAAGTGATAGAAGTTATCGTTATAATTTTTTTCGATTTTGAGAAAACTGTGCAGCTTTTTGAGCAAGGCCAAACGAATTACTAAAGCATCCGCTATATGATGCGAATAAAATATTTCGGTGCGGTTGCAGGTAGCTACTATTACTACACCTCGAAGATTTGGATGACTTAAAATATGCTCCGATAGGGGAATAATGTCATTTTGAGCAATGGAAAATTGATCCCTGACATCCAGAGAAGCGGTTTTGTGGTTAATACCCAGTACACCTACCATTTAATGTAATTTTATTGATATTTATTTGTATTGATAAATATGTGTTGTAAACAGGCGTATCCCTCATTTACAGCAAAAAATCATACAAAAAAGGGTGGTGGGCGGGAAGATATAGAACCTGATAATCGGAGATAATAATGTAGAGAACAGAAGTGCCTCGTAGGTTTTATAAATTCAAAAATATCGTAGCTAAACTTCGCTGTTTCATGGGAAGTACCTTCCACAACATTAACACTGTAGGCATCTTCCCAATAAAAACAATCATTTTGTTGTAAGGACGAAGCATCCGATTTTATGGCCTCAAAAGCAATTTGCTTAGGTGGCTCTGATTTATTTTCCTCTTGCTTTTGCTTACAGTTTAACGTATAAGCTCCATAGCCGAAAATGTAAATTGCAGCCAGCAACAAATACGTGAAGTGTGTAGAAAACAATCCGATTAAAATCACAGTAATATTAGAATTTAGTATTCAACTACAATATTTATAAAGACGACGCAAATTTCAAGTGCAAATGTAATGAAATTTTGCGGCGTCCTAAAAAGCATGGCTCAAATTCGCTTGTGCAAAACCCGAGGTTAATCCTCTATTTTATCAAGCATTTTAATTTTTTCCTGCAATAACTTCATATTGTGCCTTCCTGTATCAATTTTATGCTGAAAATCTTTAATAACAGAATCGGCACTTTTACTTTTTGCAAAAAATCCAATATTGTTTTCCCATACAACAATGTCACTTTCTAATTGTTTAAGCTTACCTATTAACTTATTTCGCTCTTGGTAGAGCTTATCATTTTGGTGATCGGATTGTTTGATGTTTTCCAACCTATTCCTATACTTTTGAACATTCCGATGGTGCTCATCCATATTCAGAGAATCAAAATGTTTGTTTATTTCGTTTCTAAATTCCTGATTAATCGTATCCTTTTCTTTGTAAGGAACATGGCCTATTTCCATGAACTTACTTTGGTACTCCTGCAACAGCTTAAACGTTTTCTCATTGTCTTCCAGGTTTTTAAAGGCTTTTATTTCCTCAACAAGGGCTTGTTTTTTATTTAAATTATCGGCTTGCGATTCGTCGATATTACTAAAAAACTTACTCTTGTTTTCGAAGAAAGCATCGCAGGCCGTTCTGAACCTTTCCCATATTGCATCCGATTGGCGACGAGGCACAGGACCTATTTTCTTCCAATCCTTCTGAATATTGATAAACTCGTCGGTTGTTTTTTTCCAATCTGTGCTATCCTTCAGCTCTTCCGCTTTTTCGCACAATGCAATTTTTAGATTTAGGTGTTCCTGCTGCGTATTTTTATACGATTTAAAAAACTCCCTTTTATTCTCGAAAAACTTATCGCAGGCAATCCTAAAACGCTCGTAAATTTTGTTGTTATCTTTTTTTGGCGCAAACCCAATGGATTTCCATGCCTGCTGCAGCTCGATAAGCTTTTTGCTCTTGGCCTCCCATGCTTTGGGCGAATGTGCTGCCTGCGCCACCATTTCCTCAGCCTTTTCGCACAAATCAGATTTCAGCTTTAAATTATCCTTTAATTGATCTTTTAGGCTTTCGAAATATTCTTGGTGCTTTTGGTTGATTTGTGCAGTGGCTGCCTTGAATCGCTCCCATAACTCATCTTTAACTTCTTTGGGTACGGGGCCAATCTCGCGCCATCTATCGTGGTATTTTTGAAGTGTTTTAAAACCATTAACAACCGAACTGTCCTCCAAAAGACTTTCTGCTTTTTGGCAAAGCTCTTCCTTCAACGTTTGGTTCTTTTTAAGATCAAGATCCCTCAGCTCCTTATTTATCTTAACATAGTTATAAAAGTTTTCGATGTGTAGGTTATATGTATCCCATACATCTCTCACTTTGTTTTGTGGGATGGAACCGATCTCGTGAAACGTTTGCTGAAGGGCTCTAAACTCATTGAATGTTTCGTTTAACGATTCCTGACGGTTGATCAAGTTTTTAATAGCCTCTATAACCTCCAGCTTCGCATCGAGATTTTTATCTTTTTCGTTTTCTAATTTGTGAATGAAACCGGCCTTTCTATATCTAAAATCTTTAAGCAGTTCTTTAATCTCTACCTCTGCACTATCAATAGGTGGAGCAAAGTTCTCTTCTAACTCGCCCGATTCCAAAAACTTTTTCTTTAGCTCATCTACCTCCTCGTTAAACTGCTTGTAAAAGCTTGCTTTAATATCTTCAACCTCGTGTCGGATAACAGGAACGTCAAAAAGCTTAATGATATTACGTAATCGATTCACCAACTGCTCGCGCGAAAAGGTGGTAAGGTCAACCTTGTCAAATTCTGGTTTTTTCTCTGAAGTAGCAACCTTTGTTTCTTCTTCTGTGTTTTTTGATATAACAGATTTTTCTGATTCGGCAGCTTTATCCTTTACAGCTTCTGTATTTACTTCCGACTTGCTATCCGCAGCAACCTTTGTTTCTTCTTCTGTGTTTTTTGGTATAACAGATTTTTCTGGTTCGGCAGCTTTATCCTTTACGGCTTCTGTATTTACTTCCGACTCGTTATCAGAGCTTTCTGCTTCTTTTTGTGCTGCTTCAATTTCTTGTGGAGTTATTGAAGATACTATTGGATGTTCTTTTTCGTACACGGGCTTTTCTTCTATTTTTTCATCAACAGAACTATCCTTCACTTCCGAATCAAGGTTTTCTTTGGTCTCTTCTGTATTTTCTTCGGACACCAAGCTTTGCTCTGCTGGTTTGTTAACCTCAGTTGAATTGTTTTTTTTCAACTCATTTTCCTCGTTACCGGCTTTGTTTAGATCGTTAGCTTCCATCAGCATAAAAGTTCGTGGTTCATACATCTCTTGCACCTGCAAGAAATAATTTATTAAATTATTGTACGAATATATCATATATCCCTAAAACGTCAAATTTTTTAGACGATTAATACTGCTACCGAATTTTATTTTTAATTATGCCAGCTTGCAAATGCTTATATTTGCAAGCTAAACCAGTAAAATATGAGGATTGATATATTAACCTTGTTTCCCGAAATGTTTCAAGGTCCATTTAGCGAATCGATAATAAAACGCGCACAAGATAAGGGTGTGGTAGAAATTTATTGCCACAATATTAGGGATTACTCTACCAACAAACACAAAAAAGTAGATGATTATGCCTTTAGTGGGGGTGCCGGCATGGTGATGCGTATTGAGCCTATTGCCGCTTTAATTGAAAAACTTAAAGCCGAACGCGATTACGATGAGATAATATACACATCGCCCGATGGACAAACCTTGAATCAAGGCATTGCCAATCAGCTATCGTTAAAAGGTAACTTGATGATATTGTGTGGCCATTACAAGGGTGTAGACCAGAGGATTAGAGACCATTACATTAGTATGGAGCTATCCATTGGAGATTATGTTTTGACCGGTGGGGAATTGGCTGCCGCCGTTATTTCAGATGCGGTAATCCGATTGATACCTGGCGTTATCTCCGACGAAACATCGGCTCTAACCGACTCCTTTCAGGACAATCTATTGGCACCGCCTGTTTACACCCGACCGGCAGAATTTAAGGGCTGGAAAGTGCCTGATATTCTATTATCGGGTGATGATAAAAAAGTTGAAGCATGGAAAGAACAGCAGGCCTACGAAAGAACAAAGCAGCGTAGACCTGATTTATTAAAATAAGTGCGCGCAGAGAGCATAACTATTTCCTTTTGGGTTTTTATTAGGTTGATTTTCCATGACAAAGGTGAGTTTAAATCCTATATGGCATTACTCGGGGCGCGACATTTACGGTTTGGCTATAGTTGCACTCCGAGGAGTAAACAGATCAATGTTATTATCCGAAATTAATCCCGTGAATTCGGCATATTCCCGGAACACATTTTTGTGCTGAAAATATACCGGATGTATTTCTATTCCGGCAGGGAGCGATTCTTCAACCTTTTGCAAGCGAGTCTCTATCTTTTCTACTGCAACTTAAGTTCACCAAAAAATTTGGGCTGGTGAAAATCAGGTTTCGGGGTATCAATAGGCTTCCAACTTACAAAGTGGGGCTGTAAGGTTTTGTCGCCACACTTATAGAAATTGCAATAAATGGTTTGTCCCTTTTCTACCTTAATCATATCAAAGGGTATTTGAGCCAGCAGCCACCATTGGGCATGTACATTTTCTTTACCTATTATTTCTTTATTCAATGAGGCCTCTCTTTCAATAAGTCTTGTTTTACTTTGGTTCATACGCACCCTGTCGCTCCTATGTTTACCAACTCCTGCCAATGCGGTTCCGATACACGAAAACTCAAAATTAAAATACTCACCTCCACGCTCTGTCGAAATAAAAGCCTCTACACAACTATCTTCCCAAACCGAGTCGTTATCATTTACATAGGTGGCTCTCACATTTTTCTCATCTACATTAAAAAGTATATAAAGATATTGACCGTTATGGGCCAAGTTAAATCTTGCACTTGGTCTATAGCTGAACTTCTCCCAGTTGAACTGGTCAATGTTTCCCTCAAAACCACGCTCGGCAATCAGGTCTCTTTTTTCCTTTGAAGTTAGATTTTCAAGGTCGGCAATAAGTGGGATGGTGTTATTTGGTGTTTTTTCCATGGCATTTAACTTAATAACAATGACCAATTGCCACAAATGGGAAATTGGTCATTGTATTTTTTAAAAGAAATAAATTAACCTTCCATTGATTTTTCCAATTCTCTGGCCTGGTTCAGGAACTCTTCCACATTCATTTCTTTGAAGTAGATAAGTCCATGACTGGCCCGAATCCTAGAATCCTCATTGGCATAGAAGTAATCTTTACCCAATAAAAACTGAATATTACCGAGTTGTTCTACCCATATTTGTTTGGCCAGCGTACTAAATTTACCATCGAGCTCATAACTAGGGAACGAGGCATTTACCTGACTTAAATAACAATCGCTGAATGACTTATCCAACACATCCATGGCATTTAGGCTCACGGGCACAATTACGTTGGCTTCGGAAGGAGCAAATTTAAACCAAACATTTCGGTAACCCCATATACGCAACTTGCTCAAATCCTCTTCCTTTTGCCACATACGCACGGCATCTGCAATAGCCTGTAGCACTTTGTAGTGTGTATCCGGACCGCTACCCTCAGGGTCGAGTGCCAAACTGATTACCGTTGGCTTCTCTTTTCTGAACTCTTCGAGGATAGGTTCTACGTCTCGGTCACGGTTGGGCTGCTCTGTAAAAATATCTCCGGTGTAGAATCCTAAGCGCAGGTGCCGTACATTTTTAACTTGCACGCCAGAATGAGCCCATACCAGCTCTTCCTCAAATTCGCGAACCATACCTTTCATCTTCTGAATCTTAGGCGGATTCTTTTGTCCGTCGTAGCTCTCGGCAATATTGGCTAGGATGGCATTGATGGTATTTCGCAGCTCCTCTTTCGATTTAACTTCCCAAATGGATACGATAGCACGCACCACACGGTGACATAAACCGCGATCTCTAGCTTCGGGATTTTCGGAGGCTACGTTCATTAGAAAATGATACACGTCCTTGTCCCACTTGTACTTGAATCCTGATTCAAAAAAATCGGGATATTCCACCATCTGGATTTTTCCCTCGTCGAGGAATTTTTTTGTGCTGTATAATGTTTCCGTGATAAAATCGTTGGTTACAGCAGTAAACCCTGATGTTAATACGGAGAACAGCGACTTGTTGTCCTTGCCTCTTAAAATACGGTTTACATGGGGCTGAATACCCAATTGAATATCGTCGTGGTGCGGCCCAGTGTGATAAAACACTTGATTTTCTTCAGGTTTCAATCCGTTTTCTATCTTGGCTTTTACAGCATCCATAACCTCTTCTACCGTATCTAACGATAAGTTAGGTATAAGACTGGTATATGGATCTGTTTTTAAATCCGATAGCTCCAGCTTAGGGCCGTACTTATTAATACGCCTACATAAGTCAATGATGGATCTTTCTGTTTTTTCTTTAGTCCACTCACCTGTTTTGTAATAGGCATCTATACTGTCGTTGAGCTTTAAACCTGCACTCTTGGTAATGTAAAACCTACTATTTGGTAGATGTTGCAGCACGGTTGCTGGATACATTACGGCCGCATCAGACTCCAATGCATTTTTAACCACGATAGCTTTGGCCTCACCAGCGGCAAAAATAAGTGCCACTGCTTCTTTGTTATACGTTATAGTAGATAAGCCTATGGTAATTACCAATCGATTTTTAGAAATCTCGATACCTCCCAAATCGCCTGCTGCTACGGCTTGCGTTTCGAAGTTGGTTTTAGTTAAGCGAGTTGTTGAAAAATGATCCGAACCTCTTGCATTAAAGGCAATGTGGCCATCAGGACCTATACCTCCCAAGAAAAATCCGATACCTCCTTTTTCTCTAATTTTTCGTTCATAGGCTACACACCAATCATCGATCATAAAAATAGACTCTTGTTGTTCTTTTTCCTTTGGCGTTTTAGCCGCACGATATCGTAAAGCAATATCTACAATGCTGTCGGGGAATACCTCTGAAAAGTGTTTACCTTCTGCCAAAGGAATCTCGTCGGAGTTAATCAACAGGGCACGCTTAGGATCGAGTCCAAAGCCTTTAATATAATACTCATTTACGTAGTGATAAAAACTATTTTTTTGCGTTGAACTGATAGGATAAAACTCATCTATCTGTACAAAATGAAGCTTACTCAAATTGGGCTTATTTTTTACTTTAAGGCCGTTTTCGTCGCGAATTTTTTTGCCATCTTCATTATCCCAGTTTTCGAGCAGATACTGCGTCCATCGTATAAAATACTCTGGTGTTTTACCCGTAGGCAAACTGATTACACCTTCCGGATTTTCGGCCACCCACTCTAAAAAACGAAGGGCAGTGAACATACCCAATTTCGGAAAGTTATCCACCGTTATATAGGATATTTTGGTGGTTGTTTCCTTAACTCCTGATTTTTGAAAGTAATTTTTTTCTACTTCCGTAAAAGATTTGTTAACCATAGCACTAATTATTATTGTTAATTTACTTTTATTAAAACACCTCTCAAAGCACAAAAAACATTTAGGTTCTTAAATGTAAGTACTCATGTATGCTTCTCACATGTATGCTTCTCAATTGTAGATCGATCGTTCTAAAACAATGGAAACAGCACCAAGTACCCCAGCATCTTTTCCGAGTTCAGAAACCTTTAATGTAGTATCCTCCCTTAACTTAGGAATACAATAAGTTAATAAAGATTGCTTAATTGGAGTTAACAAATATTCGTTGGCACGCGAAACCGTACCTCCTAATATTATCAATTCCGGATTCAAAATCTGTAATAAATACGAAATCCCTTTCCCCAATTTTTGACCCATGTTATTTATTAAATTTATAGCCAGCTGATCCCCTTCTTTGGCAGCATTTACAATATCTTCGGGCGACATTTGACTATCATTATCTTCCACAAAGCGATGCAAAACAGACTTGGCATTACTTTTTAACTCCAAGGTAGCTTGCTGCACCATAGCTCTTCCCGAAGCGATAGTTTCCAAACAACCGCGTTTTCCGCAGATACACAATTCACCGTCCTCTTCAATTAAAACATGACTAAATTCCCCGGCCAAACCGGAGTTTCCTTTATATAACTTGCCATTTAAAATCAAACCCATTCCCACGCCCCAATCCAGTTGTATTACCAAAGCATTTTTCGACTCGCTGGCCAAACCAAGTCTCCACTCTGCCACTGCACGAGCTTTGGAATCATTTTCGATGTACACAGGCAAGTTTAATTTAACTTCAAAAACCTGTTGTAATGTTTTATCTGTGGAAATAAGGTAAGTGTGGCTGATTCCCGAATCAGAGTCAATCAATCCTGGGATATTGATGCCAACTCCCAGAATTTTCTCCTGTTTGATGCCCATATCTTGGATTATTTCCTTCGCAAATTCACATATATCGTCCACCAAAGTCAAATCATTTCCTAATTTTATTTTTCGGGTTTTCGTTCCCGAGATATTTTGCAATTCGTTATTGTAGAGGGCAACTGACACACGCTTTTGTCCCAAATCGATTCCAAGAAGAAAAACAGCGTTTTTTACCAAACCATAAACATTGGGTCGTCTGCCGCCAATTGATTCGCCCTTCCCTCTTGACTCCACAAAGTTTTCATCGATAAGTTCATTGATATAGCTATGGGTAGTGGGAGAACTCAAATTGAAAGTCTGGGCAATATCCGTTCCGCTAAGCGAGCCATAGCGATACAGATATTTAATAATTCTCTTTTTAGCGAGAAACTTTTTTTTATCCTTGCCTGTCAGATCATCATTTATCTTAGAATCCCAGTATATCATTGATTGATTATTTTTGATTTTGAAACTACAAGTTTAATGCATTTTTTCGATACTTTCAAATTCTTTTGTAATTTTTTTCTAAAGCAAGGTTAAGATTGGTACTTTTTTACTTTTGTTTAGAAAGTTCCAAAGATAAAATACACTGCAAATGTCACATTCTTTGTAATTTTAATCCGATATTTTATAAGGAGCAGGTCTTAATTTAATGACGATTATAAAAACGAATCGTATGCATGACCTGACTTACTGTGTTTCGTATATTTTTTATGGCATTTTCTTTTTCCATAGCCTCTTCTAAAGTAACAGGTCCGGGTGTGATGGCGTAAACCGATAAAAAACCACTGTTATTCAAACTCGTTACATCTTCAATACTACCACCGATGGCGATGACTGGGATGTGATGTATTGTGGCTAGTTTAAGGATACCTGCGGGAGTTTTACCCATGCAGGTCTGCCTATCCAGCTTGCCCTCACCGGTAATAACCAAATCCGCACCCTTTAAATGCGCTTTAAAATTAGTAGCTTCCAATACGATATCGATACCTGGCTTTAGGCTGGCATTCAAAAAAGCCACCAATCCCCCACCCATACCTCCAGCTGCTCCGGCACCTGGCACTTCGTTCAAATCGATTTGTTTTTCCTGTAGCACGAATTGCCCGAAAACATCTAAGCCCTCATCCAATTGCTCCACCATCCTTGCATCAGCACCTTTTTGTGTGGCATACACATGAGCGGCTCCATTGGGTCCAGAAAAAGGATTATTCACATCGCAAGCCACCGTAAACTTGGCCTCTTTTAATTGCGGCATAACCGCTGTATCATCCACACAGGTGATAGATGCCAGCCACCGGCCACCTTCCTCAACGGCCTTTCCCTTGCTATTTAAAAATTTATATCCCAGCGCCCGCAGCATACCCGTTCCGGCTTCGTTGGTGGCGCTTCCACCTATTGCTATCAAAAACTCGCGACAACCCTTTGTAAGGGCATCTCTTATCATCTCGCCTGTGCCATAGGTACTCGTCTGCATCGGATTTCTTTCCTTTTCTTTCAGCAGGGTAAGTCCGCTGGCTGCCGCCATTTCAATAACTGCCGTTTTGCCATCGCTTAAAATCCCATACGCTACCTCAATGGGACGCATGAGCGGATCACAAACCGTTATTTTCACCATTGTACCGCCAAGGGCGTCTAACAAAGTATCGCAGGTACCTTCACCTCCGTCGGACATCGGTATTTTAATGGTTTGGCATTGGGGAAAAACAGAAAGAACACCTTGCTCAATGGCCAAAGCTACCTCTAACGAGCTGAGGCAGCCTTTAAACGAATCGGGGGCAATGAGGATTTTTTGCATCAGTATGGATATAAAACAGAAAGAACAATATCCGAATTTTTTATAACTTAACGCCTATCTTCCCATGTTGTATTGAGCTGGTGTTTCGCCTTTTGGGGTCGCTTATCGTGCTACTCAACAAAACCAGTTTTTAATTGGGTTTTAGTTGTGGCGATTCTATTGTACTTTGCTGTCCAGAATAGGTATCTATCAAGTTATTTTTCAATTACCGAAAGGTGCATGTCCTAATTTCAAGTTAACAACAAAAAAACCGTTAACACAGCTTGCTGCGCTTTTTTAAAAAACCAAGAGCAAAACAAGCGGAACAATTGAATTAAAAACTCAATTTGTTCTATTATTATTAGGAAATTACGGCATATTTTTTAAATTTTGCTATTGGTGTTTTCAAGCCTTAACTTTAGCAAACACCAGATTTATAAACAGACATTTTAAAACAAACTACTATGAAATTTGAATTACCGGAATTACCGTATGCAGCTGATGCATTAGAGCCTACGATTTCAAAAAAAACAATTGAATTCCATTATGGCAAGCACCACCAAGCCTATGTAAACAACCTAAATAATTTAGTTGTTGGTACCGAATTTGAAAATGCCGACCTAGAAACCATCATCAAAAAAGCGAATGGCGGAATCTTTAACAATGGTGCCCAGGTTTGGAACCACACCTTTTACTTTATGTCATTTTCGCCCAAGGGCGGCGGCGAGCCTTCAGGTGCTTTAGCAAAAGCTATCGACAAAACCTTTGGAAACTTTGAATCTTTTAAAGAAGATTTTGGAAAGGCTGCTGCTACTTTATTTGGTTCGGGATGGGCATGGCTGGTAAAAGATGCAAAAGGCGAGCTTAAAATTGTACAAACCAGCAACGCAGCCAATCCAATGACGCAAGGACTAACGCCTATTTTAACTTGCGATGTTTGGGAACACGCCTATTATTTAGACTATCAAAACAAACGCCCCGATTACATTGCCAACTTTTGGAAATTAATCGATTGGAACTTGGTTGGCACCAGATTTTAACAAACTACTTTATTCATCTTAACAAATTCCTTTAAAATGCTTAAAGATCTGATTTTAAAAAACCGCAGCTACAGGCGCTTCCATCAAGAACAGGAAGTTAGCGAAGAAACGCTGACCGAACTTGTTGATCTAGCTCGCTTGTCGCCCTCGGCCAGAAACGCCCAACCCATCAAATACATTTTATCCAATACGCCCGAAAGAAACAGTATTGTTTTTAAATATTTGTCGTGGGCGGGATATTTAACAACGTGGCATGGGCCGGAAGAGGGCGAAAGACCTGCTGCTTATGTTATCATGCTGAACGACACGAGTATATCGTCGAATTTTTTTAGCGACAATGGTATTGCCTCGCAAAGCATATTGCTGGGCGCAGTGGAAAAAGGACTGGGCGGTTGCATTATCGGGTCTATTGAACGACTTCAGTTACAACGCGAATTGGATATACCAGCACAATACAAAATAATACAAGTTATTGCCTTAGGTATTCCTAAAGAAGTAGTAGTAATTGAAGAATTAGATAAGGACCATAAGTACTGGCGCGACATTCAGAAGGTACACCACGTACCTAAACGAAGCTTAGAGGATATTATAGTAAAGTTGTAATATGAAAATCATGCTTTAGCGCTGGTGCGGCTGTAAGCTGCACCAGCACTAAAGTTATCAACCAAGATTCGGATACATTGTTGTTATTATATTAATTCGCATCAACAATTGTTGCTTTATCGTACTACCTAAAACCCGTTGTTATGAAAGCAAAAAAGATTCTACCCATTTTACTGCTTCTTATCTGCACCTTTGCCGGAGCACAAATGAATCGCGATTCATTATTATTTAGAGGGGTTATTATGGAAAGAGACAGCCTATTTTCGCTCCCTTATGCCAAGTATATCATCAATAATAAATCTGCTTACACAGCCAATGAGCAAGGCCATTTTTCGTTTTGGGCACGCACAGGCGACATCGTACATTTTACCTACGTGGGTTTTAGACCTTTATACGTTCAGGTTAACGATAGCTTAGCCAACGACAATTACTTGATGGGTGTTTTTTTAAGCCGCGACACCATTCTACTTTCCGAGGTAGTTATTATTCCTCAAATACTTAACCCCAACGCCGTTGCCCGCAACATGCCCATGCTAACAACCAGAGACCAAGCTATAGCGCAGAACAACGTTGCCATGAGCACGTATCAGGCCAAAACACAACCCGTAACCACATGGGATGCCGAGATGAATCAAAAAAACTTTATACAGGCTCGTTCAAATGATATTGCCTACCAAACACAGGTTCAACCAAGCCAAATGCTTGGGGTTAGCAGCACCAATATTATGCAACAAATTGACCGTGCAAAGCTTCGTAAAATGAAACCAACACGAGCGTATATTTCTCAAACCGAATGGGAAGAATTACTCATGACTTATCAGAAGCGCCTTGAGAAAAAACTTAGAGGGTATTAGGATGTTGGCGAATGGCTGATAGCTATTGGCTAATAGATTTTGGCTAATGGCTGATGGCTGATGGGTATTGGCTGATGGATATCACCAACTTTTACCCATAAAAAAAAAGGATTCGCAACGAATCCTTTTTTTTATATCCAAACAGACACTTACTTATGCCTTATGTCTTTTCTCACTCGAAACACTTAGTTTCTTGCGGCCTTTGGCTCTTCTCGATGCCAAAACTCTACGTCCGTTGGCAGTCGCCATTCTTGCTCTAAAGCCGTGCTTATTTCTTCTTTTTCTGTTCGAAGGTTGAAATGTCCTTTTCATGGTAGTATATTTTTATATCTTTTCGTCAGTTTATTATTTTCGTTTTCGGTGTGCAAAAATACATCTTTATTTT
>JAGXIO010000137.1 GCA_024635555.1 Saccharicrinis sp. | reverse complement strand
GTGTACGCCTTCAGTCATCTCACTCTCGAAAACATCTTCACCCGGTGTTGGGTCTCCACCCATTATGTCTACATCGTGATGATCTATATGGTCGTATTTGCCTCTTACAGCTCTAAGTGCAACCCCAAGGTATCTGAAATTGCCGAATTTATAATAGAGTGTAAAAAAAAGTGCGCCTACTAACAGCACTATCACAACGAAAGGAACTTTATGACTTGCAATATTTATGGGGTAGAATATCCAGTATCCGAAGAAGTCTGCAATTGGACTAAATGCATCTTCAATTTTCTGGTCAATAGCTTTAGCATTTGCGACAAAGGGCATAAGTATCAATAGAAGGCTAAGTAATTTGGTCTTCATAAGGCATTTTATTAATGTGATGAGATTTCAAACGCGGTAGAATATGTTTAATGCGTGTGCGTTTATTAATTGTATTATAGTGTTTGTGCAAGTTTAAGGAAATATTGTAAGTATCCTGAGTAAATTGACGTTTATTTCAAATTCATCCCCTTCTCTATGGCATCAATCCCCTCATTTATTGGCATATTTATTAACATACCCCCGGTAGATTACATGCAAAATATCATATTACCATTGACAAGGAGCTTTTTACCTTAGCGAAAAGGGATGTTACAGGAGCGAAACACTATTTTACAGCAGCAAAATATCATATTACCATAGACAAGGAGCTTTTTACCGCAGCGAAAAGGGGTGTTACGGTGGTAACAAGCACTTTGATTCGTGTAACAAGGGGTTTGCTCCGATAACAAGCATTTTAGTTCATGTAGCAATTGGTTTCGTCACGGTAGTAAGCACTTGGGTTTGTGCAACACCTGCTTAGCTTACGGTAACGAGTTCTTTTTTTGTTGTAGATTCTTCTTCGCTCAGATAAGTAACGAATACCGATACCGAAGTGTTCCTTTCGCTCTACTTTTTATACCCTGGGTTTTATCCCAAATTGGCATTACAGCAAGCAGCCAAAGGGAATATTACTAACGCCATATATTTTATTGAATCTCTGAAATTTGCAAAAAAAGCGGGTTCAAATGAATGAACCCGCTGATTGCAAATTTGTGAACCCGTAATTAACTTTAGGGTAAATAATCGCTCTGCATAACTAACCTTAAGCAGTTAGTTAGTTAGAGTTGAATAATATCGTTGTAAAAAAAATCAAAATAAACGGGATTACATAGTGTTTCGGTATTTTTTTGGTCAAATAATTCAGGTTCGAATGATGCCCATTTGTTTCATCAAGAAAGTGGCATTGTGGTTTTGTGTAACCCCAGGATGAAGTTTATAATCGAATATTAATTTGTTGTCTTTGTTTTCCACCTCAAAACAGCAGTTTACTATTTTGCCGTTGGTGCTATCTTGCAGCACGCCAAGCTCTAGGTCGTGTGTAGCAATCATTCCATGGGCATTTAACGAGAGCAAGTGTTTGATTAGTTCCATGGAGCCATAGGTTTTATCCTTAGAATTGGTGCCTTTTAATATCTCGTCGAGGATAATAAAAACATTGTTGCCATTTTTCAATCGTTCAATAATATACTGTAGTTTTTTGAGCTCGGCATAAAAGTACGATTCGTGTTTGGTCAAAGAATCGGTTGTGCGCATGTTAGTAATCATGAGCATGGGAGTAAAAATCATGTTGGTAGCGCATACGGGCATGCCGCTCCTGGCTAGCACCATGTTTAAACCTACGGTGCGTAAAAAGGTGCTTTTGCCCGACATGTTGGCTCCGGTAATTAACGAAAAAATAGAGTCCTCAAAATCGTAGTCGTTACAAATTCGTTCTTTCCTATCCAACAGGGGATGTCCCAGTGCGGTGGCTTTTAGCATTATATTTTGCTGCGGTTCCGGAAAAACAAAATCGGGATGGTTATAAGCGTAGCCTGCCATGCTGTTTAATGCATCTATCTGATGCACCGCATAAAGCCATTGTTCTATTTTTTGGTCATAAGTACTGAGCCACTTTTCAATTTTGCCCACATATTTAAAATCCCAAAGCACAATGCCGTTGAGTAAAACTCCTGCGATCATACCGTTTCTCTGATCAAATTGCGACATATACCTACTCAGCTTATCAATTATCGCCGATGCCTTCTCATCATTTTCCGAAAGTGAGTTTTGAAGTTGCAACAACTTGGGTGACGAAAATTTTTCGTGAGCAATCAAATCCGTCAACACGGCATATTTTTGCAACAGGTCAGTGAGCGAGGTAAACCGTTGATTGATCCGGTTGAGGGCTTTTAAATGAGCCCCAACAAAAGCCAGATTAACTAAAAATAGCAAGGCGGGCACTGCAGACGGTAAACCGAAAAAAGTGAGTGCCAATGAAATAAAGAACATCCAAGGAAGTGCAATAACCATGAATTTGAATAAACGTCCTTTGCATTTTATAAAGTATTCGTAGTTTTTAAATGCCTTAATTCTCTGAATATCCGCAGGCGTTTCTTCCAATATTTTTCCTTTGGCATAAAAATACTGGCGGAAATTTAACTTGGTGCTCAGTTCTTTTATGGCTTTTTGCTCTGTTATAATATCCTCACTTGCAATATACGGCGAGGTTATTTTGTTTTTAAGCGTTTCCTTGCCTTCCGAAGTGGATGTGCGGTTGATATACTGAAAAAATGAGCCTGGCCCAAACATATCCAAATCGTGCGAGTAATCATGTGATGGGTCGATAAACTCTTGGCCGGATCCAAAGGAGCTCCAGTCGCCTTGCTGTGCTTTTACCTCGCTGAGATTCAAGTTTCGCATCAATTCAAACTCTGCTTTAAGTCTTTTAAATTTGTTGAAACGTTTTATCAACAAACCAAAGAAAATAGCAAAGCCAACAAAAAGCCCTATTGAGGCAATTTGCGAAAAATCGTATATATAAACAGGTGCCACAAAAAGAAGTAGAAATACCACTAAGCGAATCCAACCCGAGAGAACAATCTTTCGGGATACCGATTTTATCTGTGCTTGAAACGTGACAGCTAATTGTGTGTACTGCTCAATTAGCTTATCATATCTTTGTTGGATTCCTCCAGTGCTTTCCATATCATATCTTTTAATTCGGTAATTCCTTGGTTTGCCACCGAGGAAATAAAAGTATAGGGTATTTCAGGAAGGTCGTTTTTTATTTCCTCGATGAGTTCTTGGTCTAACATATCGCATTTCGAAATAGCCAAGAGGCGCTGCTTGTCCAAAAGTTCAGGGCTATAGTTTTTAAGCTCGTTGAGAAGTATTTCGTAATCTTTTTTTATGTTGTCGCTATCAGCAGGAACTAAAAACAGTAGGATTGAGTTACGCTCTATGTGCCTCAAAAAACGTATGCCTAATCCCTTGCCCTCGCTGGCACCTTCAATAATACCGGGTATATCGGCCATTACAAAAGATTTACTGTCGCGATAGTTAACGATACCCAAATTGGGCACCAAGGTGGTAAACGGATAATCGGCTATCTCGGGCTTAGCTGCCGAAACAACGGACAACAATGTTGATTTGCCTGCATTAGGGAATCCTACCAATCCCACATCAGCCAATATTTTTAATTCCAGAATAACGGCAAGTTCAGTGAGCTCCTGTCCTGGTTGTGCATAACGTGGGTTTTGTTTGATGGCAGTTTTAAAGTGCATGTTGCCTCTGCCGCCCAATCCACCTTTTACTAGGACAAATACTTGGTTCTCGTCGGTTATCTCGCATAAAACTTTACCTGTTTCTGCATCTTTGGCAAGGGTTCCCAAGGGCACATAAATGGTTTTGTCTTCGCCTTGAGAACCTGAACTTCCCTGGCCACCGCCATCCGAACCATGCCCTGAAAAAACATGACGCTTAAACTTTAGGTGCAACAAAGTCCAATGGTTTTTGCTGCCTTTAATAATTACATGGCCGCCCCTTCCGCCATCGCCGCCATCGGGTCCGCCTTTAGGTTCAGCTTTTTCGCGACGCATATGTTGCGAACCGGCGCCGCCTTTTCCCGACCGACAAAAAATTTTAACGTAATCAACAAAATTGCTGCTTGCCATAAGGTGATATTTTAAATGAACAAGCCACGGCAAGGTAATCCCTCCGTGGCTTTAATTTTTTTTGTAAAGATACTTATTTGGCCGAATCGATAGCCTCGGAAATAGCCATGAAAATATTTTGTACAGAGCCTACACCTTTTATAGGTTTGTAAACTCCTTTATTTTTGTAAAAATCAATAACCGGTTTGGTCTGCGTTTCATATACCGAAATTCTTTTTTCAATCGTTTCGAGGTTATCGTCGGAACGTCCGGATATTTCGCCTCTTTTTAGTAAACGCTCTACCAATTCATCCTTAGGCACTTCAAGGTTAACCATTACCGACACCTTATCTTTGTGTTCGTGCAAAAGTTCATCGAGGGCTGTGGCCTGTGCTTCAGTTCTGGGAAAACCGTCAAAAATAACGCCGTTGGTATGAGCTAGAGATTCAATTTTATTATCTATCATGCCAATAATTATTTCGTCGGGAACTAAATCTCCTTTGTCGATATAACTTTTGGCAATGGTACCCAACTGGGTATGCCCGCTTATTTCGGCTCTTAACAAATCTCCGGTCGAAATATGAGCTAATTTATACTTCTCAATAATGTTCTCGCTCTGGGTACCTTTACCCGACCCCGGAGGGCCAAAAATTACTACATTCAACATCTTAGCTAAAAATTTATTTATTCAACAACGGTATAAATGTCGGGCAAGTTTCGTCCGTAACCGTCATAATCTAACCCGTATCCTACTATAAAATCATTTGGAATCTCTATCCCCACGTAATCCACCTTAAAATCGCCTTTACATGCTTCGGGTTTAAAAAGCATGGTGGCAACCTTTAGGGCTTTTGGTTTAAATTCCGATAAATCCTCTAATATTTTTGCAATAGTTATACCGGTGTCAATAATATCCTCTAAAATAACTATTGTACGTCCTTCAATCTTTTCGGTTAACCCGATGATTTCCTTCACGTTTCCCGTGGTTTCTGTTCCACGGTACGACGATAACTTAACGAAGCTTATCTGGCATGGGAAATCTAATTTTTTCATTAGATCGGCGGCAAACATGAACGAACCGTTTAAAACGCAAACCAATAAAGGATTTTGGTCGTGCAGTTCTTTGTTCATCTTATCGGCGATTTTTGCAATAGCACCGTCAATCTCGCTAAACGGTATCGAAAGCTTAAACTCTCTGTCTAATAGCTTTATACGCTTCATTAAATAGAAATTTTTTGTATTTAATGCGCAAAAATACAAAAAAATCTGGTGTGCGGGCAATTTTATTCTATAACTTACTATTTTTGGAACTGGTTTAAACATTTTTCAGACTTCGCTTGTCTGGTAAAATGGATGTTTTTGTTTAGATTCTTCGCTTCACTGCGTTGCGCTCTGAATGACAGGTGCATGGGTCGCAGATGAGAGTTTGGATGGCGGAGAAACCGCCATCCAAACTCTCATCCACCACATTTCACCAAACGCCTTGTCATTCCGACCGAAGGGAGGAATCTATTTTTTTTAACCTCCAGTTTTGCTCAAAAAATGAGTTATCAATTATTTTACACATTAATAAATCACTATGCAAGCAACAGTTAGTATTATTATGGGCAGCACATCCGACTTGCCCGTTATGGAAAAGGCAGCACAAGTGCTTAACGATTTAAAAATTCCGTTTGAAATGCATGCTTTGTCGGCACACCGGACACCTGAGGCGGTAGAGAAATTTGCCAAGGGTGCCGAGGAAGGTGGCATTAAAGTTATTATAGCTGCCGCGGGCATGGCCGCTCACTTGCCCGGTGTAATAGCCTCTATGACTAAGCTGCCCATTATTGGAGTGCCTATCAAGGCTTCGTTGGACGGTTTGGATGCGCTTTTGGCTATTGTGCAAATGCCTCCAGGAATACCTGTAGCTACAGTAGGTATTGATGGCGCGCAAAACGCCGGCATATTGGCGGCGCAAATGCTGTCGCTGGCAGATAGAGAATTGGCCAATAGATTAGCCGATTTTAAGGATAAACTAAAGGATAAAATCGAAAAAGCCAACAAAGAGTTGAGTGGTATTAAATACGATTTTAAGACGAATTAAATCATTTTTTTGGCTAAAAATTTGTTGGGGTATTATAAATAAGTTAACTTTTGAATGAAAATTCCAAGTTATCTTATTTATACCTGTATCATGCGTATATTGCTCTGGTTAATTGGTTTATATATACCCTTCGGTGTTTCCGGACAATCAACTTTTGTAAATTCACCCGCCTCATTAGGCCGCGGCGCCACAGGCGTAACTAGTGCAGACGTCTGGAGTCCTATCCTGAATCCTGCTGGCACATCGCAAGTCTCAAGCGCAAGTGCTTCAGTAGCCTATCATCTTCCTTATTTAGTTAACGAATTAAGCTCCAAAAGTGCCCTTGGTATGCTCCCTTTTAGGTTTGGCGTAATTTCAGCCTATGTAAATCAATATGGTTATTCGCTTTATCAGGAAACTAAATTTGGAGTGGCCTATGCACGTTCTTTAGCGCCAAACTTACATGCTTCTTTTCAGCTCAACTTTCAAAATACCCACTTGTCACAGTCGGGGTCTGGCAGTCAATTGTTTGCGGGTCTTGGGGTAATTTATGAGCCGATGGAGGCCGTCAAACTGGGTTTTTACATCTCCAATCCCGAGCAATCCAGTATTACCGTAATGGAGTCCACCTCCGAAATACCCTCCCTATTTGTTCTTGGTTTCAATTGGAGGGCTTCGCCTGATTTTGATATATCGTGCGAGGTTGAAAAGCAGAATGGGTATGAGATGCTTTATAAAATGGGCTTGGAGTACAGCATTAATCAAAAGGTTTGGATACGAACCGGCGTGCTGGGAAAACCGGTAAACTACACCTTGGGTTTGGGTTTTGACGTGATGGGATTTTTGTTGGATGCTGGTATCGCCCATCACGAAGTGCTTGGGATGTCCTCGTGTTTTGGCATAGCGTATCAATTTAAACCAAAGCAATGAAAAATATCCGCCTCATACTATTTTTCCTTTTGGTTTTTATGTCCCTTCATGCGCAAGTGGCAGATAATCCAGAAAAGGTAATTAACGATTTGATGGAATCGTTGAGTGAGAATGAGGTAGATTTAAACATGCAATCGCAAATTTTTGACGAGCTGCTCCAATTATATGAGCGACCCATAAATTTAAATCGAGCCAAAATAGAGGATTTGGGAAAATTGATTTTTCTGACAGATATACAAATTAGGGCTATTGTGGATTATGTGCAGATAATGGGGCCTCTGGATTCCAAGTATCAGTTGCAGGCTGTGGGCGGACTTTCGCCAACGGATATTGACAGGCTGATGATGTTTGTAAAGATAGAACCCATAGAGGCAGAATCCGTTTATAAGAATAGACTAGACGGACAAGTGCTGCTGCGCGATCAGTTTAACCTGGAAAAGGCAAAAGGCTATCAGTCCGACACTTCTGCCACTCGCTATATGGGTAATAGGCATCATTTGTACTCTAAATTTCAGCTGCAATATGGAAGAAACTTTTATGGTGGTCTTGTGCTAGACAAGGATCCTGGCGAGATTCTATTACCCATAGATTTCACATCGGGCTACTTGATGTACCAAAGCGATAAGTTGATAAAGACAGTGATTGTGGGTGATTACCACGCCAATTTTGGTCAGGGACTAGCATTATGGACTGGCACCAGCATGGGCAAAACATCCGAACCGTTGAGCATACGAAAACGGGGAGAGGGTTTTAAAAAGTATTCTTCTGCAAACGAAAATGCTTTTTTTAGAGGTATTGCAACAACCTTGAGCTTCGGTAATGCGGAGCTGTCGCTGTTTGCCTCGGTTAAAAATAGCGATGCTGATTTAGAGTACAATGCGGATTCAACCCTTCTTGTCGTTAACTCCATGCCCACAACCGGATACCATCGCACCCAAAGCGAGAGAGATAAAAAAAACACTTTGGGGCAATCAAGCTATGGAGCCAATTTGAATTACCGTTTTAAAAATCTGTCGGTTTCGGTAGGTGGGTATGTTCAAAAATACAATGCGGATTCAATAGCTATGAAAGCATTATACCAATATACCGCCTACGAAAAATCAGAAAACGCAAATTTTTGGCTGGCCTATAATTATGGTGTGGGTAAGATGCTGTTATTTGGTGAGTTGGCCATGGACAAAAATGGAAATCCTGCCGTTATAAACGGATTGCAATTTAAGCCGGCCAACAATGTTTCACTGGCATTATTGCACCGTTATTTTTCGTCCTATTATTTTTCGCCCTGGGTAAATACCTTGTCCGAAAATTCGTTTCCTGCCGGTGAGCAGGGCTTTTATTTGGGCATGAGTATTTTCCCCATATCCAAAGTAAATATTACAGGCTATGTAGATGTGTTTAAAACCGATTGGTTAAAATATAGTATCGACAAGCCTGCGTATGGATATGATATTTCGTTTAGAGCCGATTATAATTTCAGCCCGAATTTTAAGGTTTATGTGCGTTACCGCGAAAAAGACAAGTTCAAAAATCAGAACCGGGGTAATGCACCCGATTATCCCATTGTATCAATCAATACTAAAAAAGTTAGGTTACATACCGATGTTGAGGCAAACCAAAACTGGGCTTTGCAGATGCGGGTGGAAAAATCGTTTTATAAAGAGGAGAACCGGGATAACACGGATGGTGTGCTGGCCTTTGCAGGCATTAAATACGCAACATCCAACGGGAGGTTGGCTTGTTGGTTGCGCTATCTAATTTTCGACACCGAGGATTACGACACCCGCTTGTATGCCTACGAAAACGATTTGCTTTACAATTTCTATACACCTGCATTTCAGGGAGAGGGGTCGAGAGCGTATTTTATGTTTAGCTACGAAGTGATGAGCAACATGAAGTTATGGTTCAAGGCCGGGAGAACAAGCTATTCCGACAGAGATGAATTGAGCTCGGGATTGGAGACCATAGACGGCAATGCCCGCACCGACATGAGGATGCAATTGCAGTTTAAGTTTTGAGAAAGGAGCGTGGCGCATAGAGCAGGGTGCTTGGGAGTAAAAGGTGGATGTCGGTTTGCTTTAAAACATTGCAAAAGATACTAAGCCCATAATCAATATTTACTTTTTTCAAAGATAATGGAATAGTCAAGTTCATTAGTATTCTTGAATTAAAACTTCGGTAGGGATATTTAGATGTGTATTGAGTTTTCGGATCATATCTAATGTGAGTTTTCGTTTTTTACTCATAATTTCACTCACCCGACTTTTATATCCAACCATTTCGACTAAATCCTTTTGTTTCATTCCCATTTGTTCCATTCTAAATTTGATGGCAGATATTGGATCAGGCATTTCAATAGGAAAGTGCTCATTCTCATAATTATCAATCAAGATGGCAAGAATTTCTAGTTCATCTCCCTCTTCGGTTCCTCTTTCTGCATCAAAAATTACTTCGAATCTTTCAAGAGCATTTTGATAGTCTGTTTCGTTTCTTATGGGTAGTATGTTCATAACTAAATTTCGTTTGCATTAATATTGTCATATTCATTATGAGTGCCAATGAATCTTATCCAAGCTAACTGAAATTCAAAATTGAATTTCACTATTAACCTGTAATGGTTGCCTTTTATATCAAAAACAATGCGATTGTTTTTCAGAATACTCGCTCCCGGATATTCCTTTTTCAATTCGTTTACAGATGTCCAATGAGCTTTCTCCGTTTCGCGATACCACGATTTTAATTGAAGTTCACAGTCGACGTGCTTTAACCAAAACTCTCGTAATGTTCGTTTTGCAAATATTCTCACATTAATAGCTTTCCGACAAAGATACTAATAAGTTACCAAAAAGGTAACTAAATGAGGTTTTTTTCATTTTTCATTCCTTCAATAAAATTTCGTTATTTTGCATGTCGTAATTTAAACTATTAATTACCATGAAGTCAATAAAATATATATTGCTGGCATTTGTTTGCCTTTCGTCGTTTGCATTAGCGGCACAGGAGAATTTTGTGTTTGGTTCGGAAACCCAAGTAAAAGCTACCGCTGTAAAAAGTCAGGATAAAACGGGTACTTGCTGGGCATATAGTACGGTATCGTTTATCGAATCGGAAATATTGCGCATGGGAGGTCCGGAGTTGGATCTCTCAGAAATGTGCATCGTTAAGCATGTTTACGAGCGCAAAGCCAAGCAGTTTGTATTGGTGCATGGTAAGGGTAACTTTAGTCAGGGTGGACAGGCGCACGATGTGATGGATGTGGTGCAAGAGCATGGTTTTGTGCCCGAATCTTATTTCTATGGTATCTTGGATACATCGCAAAGGCACGACCATAGCGAGATGGAGATAGCCCTAAAGTCGCTTTTAGACGCATATATCGCACAAAAAGGAGCTTTACCTTCCCAAGTGTGGTTTGAAAACATAGGCTCCGTGCTTACCAATTATATGGGATTGGTTCCAAGTCAGGTGCGCTTTAATAACAGAAACTATTCGCCGGTCGAGTATGCACAGGGTTTAGGGATTGATAAAAACAATTATATTGAGCTTACCTCTTACACCCACCATCCTTTTTACAAGACCTTTGATTTGGAAATTCCCGATAACTGGTCGCACGACACGTATTACAATTTACCTTTAGATGAACTGGTAGAAACCATGAAACATGCTTTGCAGAACGGCTATTCCATTGTTTGGGATGGCGATGTTTCGGAGGATTTTTTTTCGCATAAAGAAGGAGTGGCCTTTATTCCTTTAGATGCCTCGTTGGGTTTTACGCCACGTCAGGAGAAAATGGTAACACAAGCCGATCGCCAAAAAGCCTTTTTTTCGTGGCAAGCCACCGACGACCATCTGATGCACATTGTTGGGATGGCCAAAGATGAAAACGGAACTGTTTATTTTAAAACAAAAAACAGCTGGGGGGTAAAAAATAATCCCTACGGGGGATATGTATATTTATCGGAACAGTATCTGCGTATGAACACGGTGGCCATTATGTTGCACAAACAGGCTTTAGATAAGGATATTGCGAAGAAGCTTTTTTAACCTGACAGAAATAACAAAAAATTTAAACTACAAAAGCTATCCCGTATTTCCACGGGATAGCTTTTGTAGTTTAATAATACGCCTGACTTCCGGTTGTGCTGGTTCCGGTAATTACAATTTCGCCTTTTCCTATTTTAAGCGATTTTTTCTTGGATTTTTCCATGGCTCTTAAATAAGCATTGTCTGAATTTAACTCAAACATTAGGTTGTCTTTTGTGTCCAATTGCATTTTGATATTACCTTCGGTTGTAGTAAAGGTCGATGAGGCGTTCAGCCCTACCCTTGTGCCCACAATGTTTCCGGTTGATGTTTGTATTTCGTAAACACCTGTTGTGTTGAATAACTTCATGTCCCCGTTAAACGATTTGCAAATGATGTTTCCACTGGCAATAGAGATTTTGGTGCTTCCGCTGGTTGATTTTAGCGTAATGTCGCCCTCTGCTTTTTCCACTTCCAGATTTCCTTCTCCGCCATCCACAAATAATTTGCCTTTCACATCCGATATGCTGATTAGTCCTTTGTTACAACCTATATCGGCATTTCCTGTTAACATTTTAACGTGAACAGTTCCTGTTTTTGTTCTGCTTTTTAGTTCTCCCGTAAAATTGTTTACCGTTAGATTTCCCACGGGAGTATCTACTGATGTGTTTCCTTGTAAATCCGTTAAATATACATGTCCCGATTTCGATACAATATTTAAATTTACCTCTTTTAACCCTTTCGCTTCAACCTTCCCCGATTGGGTAGTCACTTCTACGTTTAGGCCTATGGGCAGCATCAGTGTAAGCTCGCCCCAATGCGAGATCCAATTCTCAGGTTTTATCACATTAATGCGCAAGGTATCCTGTTGTTGAAGTATCTCGAAATGATATGCTTCGTTGTTTTCATTTGATTCGAGGATGCCGTTAAAAACAACATCGTTGCTATCGTGTCCTATCATTTTTAAGGTGCAAAAATCGGCATCTATCATTACCTTTTTAATGCCCTTAAATACATCCTCCTTTTTATCTGCCATGTCCTGTGCATAGCTGCTGCCAAAAAAAAGACCTATGCCTATGATAAGTAAAAGTTTTTTCATGCTCCAATAATTAATTTGTTATAAATAAGTTTGAATAATTAAAACTTTTGGTACGAAGAGAAGGGGTTAAAGGTTTCGTGCTTTGGTTTTATTTGCAATTGTATGCATCATACTCTTGTTTTATAACTAATATTGTTATTTTTACGATTGTATAAACATTGAACCGTGGATTTGGATAAGATAAAAATTCTTTTTGTATATAGTAGTCAGGACATTCAGGCTCGTACCCATTTAGTGAAAACCCAGGGTGAATCAATTGTGAGAACAGGTTGTTCTGTTGAATACTATGATATTTCTGGGCTTGGTTTTTGGCCGTATTTAAAGCACATACCTGCACTTCGTAAATTTATAAAATCGGGCAATTACGATATTGTACATGCCCAGTTTGGATACTCAGGTATTACTTGTGCCTTGGCTAGCCCAAAGCCACTGGTGGTCTCCCTCATGGGTTCCGATTACCGCTTAGAGAAGATGACCTCATGGATTACGTCTTCCATTGCCCGGTTATTTTGGGATTATACTATTGTTAAGTCGCAAAAGATGTACAATAACCTTCGTATTAGATCATCCCAAATTATTCCCAATGGCATCAATTTCAGCCGTTTTAAACCTATCGATAGGGAAATAGCCCGTCATCAAGCCGGCTTTAACGCCTCGGCACATGTGCTATGGGTTTCTGATCCGCAGCGTAAAGAAAAAAACTTTGCACTGGCTCGCGAAGCCTTTTCGTACATAGATGCGGAAGATGTGGAGCTTACCATTGTGAATAATGTAGAAATAGACAAGGTGCCTTTTTACTATTATGCAGCCGATGTGCTTTTGGTAACCTCAAAATGGGAGGGCTCGCCCAACGTAGTCAAGGAAGCTATGGCCTGTTCTTTACCCATTGTTTCCACAGATGTAGGCGATGTGGCCGATATTACCAGAGGTGTGGATGGATGTTTTATTGTGCCTGCCGACCCTGAAGAAATAGCCGCTGCGTTGGACACAGCTTTGCAATTTGGGAAGAGAACCAATGGCCGGGATAAGGTGATACATATGGACGTAGATTGTATTTCAGAACGACTTCTAGAGGTATATAGGAACGTTGCAAACAAGCATAGAAAGAACTAAATATTAAGGGAATTTCTTACATTTGAAATAAAAAGACGATGCAATCATTTTTGGCAAATAAGAAAGAGGATTTAAAGCGTATATGTCAATTGCTGGATGTCAAAAGATTATATGTTTTTGGTTCAGCTGTTACAGGAAAATTTAGAGATGACAGCGACATAGATTTTCTTATTTCCTTCGCTGAAAACTTAACGCATGAAGAGTACGCTGATAATTTCTTTACTCTTCATTACAGATTAAGAGAGCTTTTTGATAGAGAAATAGACATTGTAACTGAGAATACTTTGTCAAATCCATATTTCATTGAAAGTGTCAATGAATCGAAAGAATTAATCTATGAAGCGTAAAATAAAAAAGTATCTTTTTGACGTTAAAACTTCACTTGACTCAATCAATGATTATTTGGGAGAGGAGAGAAATTTTTTTGATTATCAAAATAATAAGTTGCTTCGACGTGGTATTGAGAGAGAATTAGAAATAATTGGTGAAGCAATGAATCGAGCATTAAAACTTGATTCAAATCTTCCAATTGAAAATGCACGACTTATTGTTGATACAAGAAATTGGGTTATTCACGGTTACGATAAGGTTGATGACGTTGTAATTTGGGGAATAATTTCAAAACATTTACCCAAATTGAAAAAAGAAATTGAAGACTACTTGGAAGCCAATTAAAACTAGTTGGCAATATGCTCATAAAAGTCTTAATGCAATACCCTTCATGATGATAAAACTGCGACTGTTTCCTCTCCTTTACCTCTTTTTATTTGCTATTTTTTCATTCGGCTCAATATCAGCCCAACAGGTGCCTTATCATATCGACAATGAGGTGGTTTATGATTTTATTGACGAACTGGCCAATAATGGTGTCATCAACTTAAATAGTAGCGTTAAGCCTTATAGCCGTATGCAAATAGCAGAGTTCCTAGCTCAAGCCGAAAAAAGCATGGAGCTTAACTCTCGTCAAAAACAAGAAGTTGCATTTTACCTCAAAGATTTTAATAAAGAGCTGCATAACGACAAGAATTTTAAAAAGCGCTTTGATGTATTTTATCATAGCGATACAACCTTTAAATTTTCGACCAACATTATTTTGGGAGGGAGGGCTTACTTAAATTCAAATGGCTTTGAACAACACAGATGGAACGGGGCAGAGTTTTATGCTACAATGGGTAATAATCTGGCATTATATGGTAGCCTCCGCGATAATTATGAGAGCACTGGTCTGGCCGATCCCCAGTACCTCACTCAACATAGAGGTGCAGTTTATAAATTGGGAGCAAATAAAAAGGATTACAGCGAAACGCGTGGCGGTATTGTGTACAGTTGGCGCACAGGTAGCATTGGGCTGGTTAAAGACCATTTTACCTGGGGAAATAATTACAATGGAGCTCACATCTTTTCGGGCAACACGCCCAGTTTTGCCCATATCAAATTTAATTTAAAGCCCGTAAAATGGTTGGAGTTTAACTATTTTCATGGTTGGTTGGCCTCCGAGGTGGAGGATAGTTCGGCATCGTACAATTTATATAACGATACACGCCGGGTTTTTGCCAACAAATACATAGCCAGCAACCTTATAACAATACAACCCTGGAAAAAACTCTATCTGTCGTTCGGAAATAGTATTATTTATAGCGATGGCAATATAAACGCGGCTTATCTCATCCCGTTTTTGTTTTATAAATCGGTAGATCATAGTTATAATGGATCCAGAAATAGTGCAGGCCACAATACCCAAATGTTTTTTGACCTAAGTAGCCGGCAAATAAAAAAAACACATTTATATACAGGAGTTTTTATCGATGAGATATCCACTACTAACATGTTTAATACCGAAAAGCAATCCAATTTTATCAGTATTAAAATAGGAGCTAGGGTAACAGATGTGTTGTCAAACCTAAGTGTTACTGCCGAATATACCCATACCAAACCCTTTGCCTACACCCATTTTATTGAGTCTTTGACTTACGAGAGTAATAATTATACACTGGGGCATTATTTAAAGGATAATGCCGACGAACTGTATCTCTCGGTACGATATAAACCAATTAGAGGTTTGGATATAGACCTGTCCTATACCTATTTTAGAAAAGGAGAAGATCATCAGAAAATATTGGAAGAAACCGGGGCGATAGAAAATTTGTGGGGCGATGGCCGCACCGGATATGCATTTATGCAAAATGTGAGGTATAAAAAAAGTGCTATTAAACTAAAAGCTCAATATCAGATTATTAACGATGCCTATATTTATACTGAATTAGAAAGTTATAATCTGAATGGTCCGGATACGCAACTTTATACCCCAGCACCGTATTTTAATGACGACATGATGCTTGTTTTAGGTTTAAATTTTGGGTTTTAAACTGAGCTATCTCAAAAGGGATTGAATTAAAATGATTTTGTCCGTCCTCTTGATTGATTGATAAGTCAAAAGAAAAAGTACAGTCTTCAAAAAATGTTAGCATACATAAAATATTAATTCCAATTTAGGGCAAAATTCGCAAAATCATCACACTATGTTAGATAAACTATTAAAGAAGGAAACAAAATTATCCGTAATTGGCTTAGGCTATGTGGGCTTGCCTATAGCGCTTGAATTTGCCCGTAAAATGAAAGTGATTGGCTTTGATATAAAGCAGGACAGGGTTGACCTGATGAAGGAATCTATCGACCCAAGCAAAGAGCTAGACAAGACGGCCTTTGACGGTTGCGACATTAAGTTTACTTGTAATGTGGCCGACCTAAAAGAAGCTACCTTTCATGTAGTGGCGGTACCTACGCCCATCAATGAGCATAATCTCCCCAATTTAACACCTCTGCTCAGCGCCACTAAAACAGTGGGTAGAGCCTTGAAAAAAGGAGATATCGTCGTGTTTGAATCCACGGTTTATCCGGGTTGTACAGAAGACGATTGCGTGCCAATCCTGGAACAGGAATCGGGACTTAAATTTGGCGTAGACTTTAAAGTAGGTTACTCGCCCGAAAGAATAAACCCAGGCGACAAGGAGCATACCTTAACTAAAATTCTTAAAATTGTTTCGGGCAGTGATGCCGAGTCGCTAAAGATTATTGCCGGTGTATATGAAACAATTATAAAAGCTGGCATATACAAAGCCAGCTCCATTAAAGTAGCCGAAGCGGCCAAGATTATTGAAAATACCCAGCGCGATGTCAACATAGCTTTAATGAATGAGCTATCCTTGATTTTTGACAGGATGGATATTAATACCTACGAAGTACTGGAAGCTGCCGGAACAAAATGGAATTTCCTTAAGTTCTTCCCCGGATTGGTAGGTGGGCACTGTATAGGTGTTGACCCCTATTACCTTACCTACAAGGCCAATGCCCTAGGTTATCACTCAAAAATAATCGATGGAGGTAGAGTTATCAACGATTCCATGGGTCCTTACGTAGCCCAAACAGCTATTAAAAAATTAATAAGGAACGGACATAAAGTTAACGGCGCCAAAATATTGATTATGGGTGCTACCTTTAAGGAAAACGTAAGTGATATACGTAACTCCAAGGTGGCCGATGTGCACAAAGAACTGGTTTCGTACAGTGCCCACGTGGACGTGATGGATCCCTATGCTGATTCTGAGGAGCTTTTTGAAGAATACGGATACCGATTGCTACCTGAAATAACTGAAAAATATGCAGCCGTTATTTTGGCCGTAAACCACAAGGAATATGTAGGGCTAGATGAAGCTTATTTTAAAAGTATTACAACCGAAAATGCCATTTTTATTGATATAAAAGGATGTTTTAGAGATAAGATAAAAGATATGATTTATTGGAGCTTATAATAGACTGTTAGAAAATTAGACAATAGATATTTAGATAAGAGATAGTTAGATAAAATATGTGTAAGGTTTTCTGTTTAGAATAACCTTAACTAGACCCAGGCTTTGCTCCTCCGCTAAAGCTATGGCGGCATGCGGAAGCCTGGGGTGTATTAACAATCGACTTATATCCATTTTTTAACGAGGGTTTCGCTTTAAGCGAAGCCCTCGTTTTAATTTTACATCTCTCATCACAAAAACACCATCATTATTTTGCAGTTAAAAAAAAGCAATTACCTTTGTTCGTAAAATTACGAACAACATGAGTGCTAAATTAGTTACTACGGACAAACAAAAGCGGGCAGCTCGTTACGCTAAGGCCATGGGCCATCCGGTAAGGATGTATGTTTTAGAATTGCTTTCGAATCAAAGTTGTTGTTATAGTGGCGATTTGAGCGATGATTTGCCCATTGCAAAATCAACGTTATCACAGCATCTGAAAGAATTAAAAGATGCAGGTTTGATTCAGGGCGAAATTGAATCACCCCGTATAAAATATTGTATAAATAAGGAAAACTGGAAAGAAGCACAACAACTCTTTAAACAGTTTTTAAATATCTAAAAAAAATACTACTAATGTTCGTTGTTTTGCGAATGACGAACGCCAAATATCAACAACATGGATTTAAACAATTTAAAACTTGCAGGCATGGAAATCAAAGTATTGGGCACAGGATGTTCAAAATGCAAGTCACTTGAAAAAGCGACCAAAGAAGCGGTTGAGAAAACCGGAGTAAATGCGACCATAACAAAGGTGGAAGACATTGTTGAAATTATGAATTTTGGCGTAATGACCACGCCTGCTTTGGTTGTGAACGGCGAAATAGTGGTTAAAGGAAGAGTACCCTCGGTAGATGAAATAGCAAAATTACTAAGTAAATAATCAATCTAAAAAAATCAAAATGAAAAAAAATATTAGCACTTTAATTTTAATCCTTTTTATGGGGGTAGTTGCTGTATCGGCACAATGTTGCAGTAGCGCGGCTACAGATAATTCAAGTACCGAAAAAGGAACCGACGTTGTAAGTCAAAAAACAGGCGAAATAAAAGCCTATTATTTTCATGCATCCCGACGTTGCGCAACTTGTGAGGCTGTGGAAGCCGTTTCGAAGGAGGCAATTAAGGAATATTATGGCGAAAAAGTAACTTTTGAATCCATAAACAGAGATGAAAACAAAGACAACCCAATGATTGAAAAATATAAAATTAGTGGTCAAACGCTACTTATTATTAAAGACGATAAGGTTGTTAATTTAACCAACGATGCTTTTATGAATGCACGAACTAATCCCGATAAATTTAAGGCAAAACTTAAATCGACTGTTGATTCAATGATGTAACAATGGAAGTATTACAAAACTTTCTGGAAACATCGCAGTTTCCAATATTCACGGCATTTATTCTGGGACTTATGACTGCCATAAGTCCCTGCCCATTGGCAACTAATATTACAGCCATAGGCTATATTAGTAAAGATATTAAAAGTCAGCGCAAGGTTTTTGTGAATGGTTTGGTTTATACCTTGGGTAGGGCAATTTCATATACTGCCATTGGTTTACTTTTCTTTTTTGGGGCAAGTCAATTCGAATTTGCGGGGTTCTTTCAGGAGTGGGGCGAAAAATTATTGGGGCCGCTTTTGATTATAATCGGTTTGTTTATGCTTGGCGTCTTAAAACTAAAGATACCCGGTATTAGTTTCTTAACCGAGAAAATGGAAAATAAGTCAAATAGTGGATTTTGGGGTGTTCTGTTTTTGGGGATTGTATTTGCATTAGCATTTTGCCCGTACAGTGGTGTGCTATATTTTGGCATGCTGATGCCCTTAACTGTTAGCAATGCAAGTGGATTATTTCTACCATTTATTTTTGCTATTGCCACAGGTATTCCCGTTATAATTTTTGCGTGGTTCATTGCTTTTAGCATCGGTTCTCTTGGCCATGTTTACAATAAACTAAAAACCTTTGAGCTATGGTTTAGGCGTGTGGTTGCTCTATCGTTTATTGTTGTTGGGGTATATTATATATTCACAATTTATTTCTAAAAAAAATTTACCAATACTGTTCGCTTATTTACGAACAATCAAATAAATAAATAATGAGTAGATTTAACTTTTTCAAAAAAAGTGGAGATAAAACTGAAGGTGCTTTTTTTGCTCTTGAAAGTCAGAATAAATTAAATCAGAAAAAGAAAAATCAAACAAAACTAGTGCTGTTAATTTTAACGGTTTTGCCACTTTTGATAGCGCTGTATCACTATTTACCTTTGTTGGTTGATTCATTTACTTATGATTTAATAAAACTCAAGCCCGAATCGCACTTAGGGGAAGCAATCAACTTTTTCTTTTACGATACTATTAAAATCTTAATTCTACTATTCCTCATCAGCAGTTTGATGGGAGTTGTAAATGCTTATTTCCCTGTGGATCGTTTGCGGATTTATCTGACAACAAAAAAAATATATGGGCTGGAATATCTCTTTGCCTCATTTTTTGGTGCCGTCACTCCATTTTGTTCCTGCTCATCAATCCCTTTGTTTATTGGTTTTGTAAAAGGAGGCATTCCGTTGGGAGTAACCTTTGCTTATCTGATAACCTCTCCCTTGGTGAACGAGGTAGCAGTAGCCATGTTTTTAGGTTTATTTGGTATAAAGGCTACTGTCATCTATGCCGGATCGGGAATTTTAATGGGTATGATGGGTGGGTTTTTCCTGGGAAAACTTAAACTGGATAAATATCTAAGTGATTGGGTACGCCAAATACAGGATAATGCTATACAAGAAAATGAAGAATGGAATGGTGAAAAAACATCATTCATAGACCGTCTTCCAACGATTATTAAAGACGGATGGGATATTGTTCGGAAAGTGCTTTTGTATGTGATTATTGGAATTGCCATTGGAGCTGCCATGCATGGCTACGTTCCTGAATATTTCTTTACAGAGTTTTTATCAGCCGATAAATGGTATGCCATTCCACTAGCTGTAATCCTCGCTGTTCCCATGTATGCGAATGCTGCTGGTGTAGTTCCTATCATCCAGGTATTTGTAGCTAAAGGAGTACCGCTTGGAACAGCCATTGCTTTTATGATGGCTATAGTAGGATTGTCATTGCCGGAGGCAACTTTATTAAAGAAAGTTATGAAGTGGAAGCTGATAAGTATTTTCTTTGGTACCATCACCTTGTTCATTATTCTTCTTGGGTATTTATTCAATCTCGTGCTTTAAAAAATAATCCTTGCATTTATCCTTCTAATTATGGCGATTACAAAATGGAACTCAAATGGTTTTAAGAATCTAAAATATTACAATTTGGTTACATTTTGACGTATAGGTACGTCATAAAAAATATTTGACGTATGTTTGCGTCAAAGAAGATGAAATGGTACAATCTAAATCCGAATTGTTTGAAAAAGAATTTACAGTCAACGCCAGTTATTTTAAGGCTTTGGCGCACCCTGCACGATTACAAATACTTCAATTTCTAGCAGAATCAAAATCGTGCATTACGGGCGATATTTCCGACGAATTACCTTTGGGAAGGACAACAGTAAACCAGCACATTAAAGAATTAAAAGCTATTGGATTAATTCAGGGACACATTGAAGGTGTTACAACCAAGTATTGCCTGAATCCCAAAAAAGTGAATGAATTGAAACAAGCCCTTGAACTGTTTCTTGAAAATTTGAATACGCAAACTTATAAATGTGAATAATATGAAAGTTTTAATTTTATGCACTGGCAATAGTTGCCGCAGCCAGATGGCACATGGATTTTTACAATCTTTTGATGCCAACTTAACCGTTTGTTCAGCAGGAACAGAAGCTTCTGGCAAATTAAATGCAAAGGCTGTTAAGGCCATGTCTGAAATTGGTTTAGACATTAGCACACATACCTCTGATTCAGTTGAAAAATTTCTTCGTGATGAATGGGACTATGTAATTACTGTTTGTGGTGGGGCAAACGAAGCTTGTCCTGCTTTTATGGGAAAAGTAAAACATCGTTTACACATTGGCTTTGACGACCCATCACACGCTACTGGAACCGATGAATTTATTTGGAGTGAGTTTATACGTGTTCGGGATGAAATTAAAGAGGGTTTTTATAAATTCTATGTCGAACGAATCAAACCGCAATTATAATCATGGACGCAAAAAAGCAAATCGGATTTTTCGAAAAATATCTCACACTTTGGGTTGCGCTGTGCATTGGAGCAGGTATTTTTATTGGTAATATTGCCGGCGAAAGCGTTTCTGTTTTGAGCAAAATGGAAATATTTAACGTAAATATACCTGTTGCCGTTTTGGTTTGGTTAATGATTTACCCGATGATGCTTCAAATTGACTTTTCGAGCATTAAAAACGTTGGAAAGCGCCCCAAAGGTCTAATCCTAACCCTTGTGATCAATTGGCTGATAAAACCTTTTACCATGGCATTTTTTGCCTGGATATTTTTCACAAAGATTTATTCTGCATTTATAAGCCCCGAATTGGCTGGCGAATACATTGCAGGCGCTATTTTACTGGGCGCCGCCCCCTGCACTGCCATGGTGTTTGTGTGGAGTTATTTAACCAATGGAGATCCAAATTACACGCTGATCCAGGTATCGGTAAACGACTTGATAATTTTAGTGGCTTTTGTCCCAATTGTAGGTCTGTTATTAGGCATTACAAACATACAAGTACCTTATGACACCCTTATATCTAGTGTTGCAATATTTGTTGTAGTACCGCTTCTCGCGGGTTATATAACTAATAAAGTTGTTATTAATAGAAAAGGTGAAGAATGGTTTAAAAGTACATTCCTAGCAAAATTTAAGCCTGTATCTATTATCGCATTATTACTAACATTGGTGTTGTTATTTGCCTTTCAAGGAAATACAATTACAGACAACCCACTAATTATTTTATTGGTAGCAGTTCCGCTAATCATTCAAACCTATTTTATATTTTTCCTCACATGGTTTGTGGGAAGAAAGTTAAAATTGCCTCATGCTATTTGTTCGCCTTCAGCAATGATTGGAGCCAGTAACTTTTTTGAACTAGCCGTTGCTGTTGCAATCGCACTTTTTGGCTTGCAATCTCCTGCGGCATTGGTAACCGTTGTTGGCGTATTGGTTGAAGTACCTATAATGTTGACATTGGTGGCATTGGCAAACAAATGGAAATATTAAGCTATTCTATTATAACCCATTTCTCATTTTTTACGAGTTTGTGATTTCTATTCTATCCCTATTATTAATTACTATTTAGTTTATCTTTTATTCCATTGTTTTTTGTTGAAAACATATAACATGCAATCAATGTGCGTGTTATTGTTGTGTTTTTCTGTTATTGCGTTAAATTTTACTTTATTATTATTAAAACACCCTATCAATTTTTACCTATAAATGGTTATTTCGAGCAATAAGGCAATGAAATACCTTTGTAATGTTGAGGTGCAATAATAGTCACCTTGCTCTTAATAACAATTTAAACCAATAATTAATGAAGACATTATTTTTAATCCTTGCTTTTGCAGCGTGTTCTATTTTGATGAGAGCGCAGTCAACCGAGAATAAAAATTTATATTTTAATGCAGCCGAAAGATTGCTACAAACCGAAGGCAACCTAAAAATAGGCGGTTATGCCGAGGTACACTACAACCAGCCCATAAGTTCCGAAGTAAGAAGCAACGGAACATTAGACGTCCACAGGGTTGTAATGCTGTTGGGTTACCAATTTAACGAACGGACACAATTTATTAGCGAGATTGAATATGAGCATGTGAGCGAGGTTTATGTGGAGCAGGCTTTTATGCAATACAAAATAAACAACGCATTTAACCTAAGAGCTGGTTTAATATTAACTCCTATGGGTATTGTTAACGAATACCACGAGCCTAATACTTTTAATGGGGTAGAACGCCCACATATCGACAATTTGATTGCACCCTCTACATGGCGCGAGATTGGTTTAGGTTTTACTGGGGTTTTTGTTCCGGCCAAAATGCGTTATCAGGCTTATGTAATGAATGGTTTTAACGGCTTTGACGGAACGGGTAAATTTCGAGGCAAGGATGGTTTGCGTAAAGGTCGGCAAAAGGGAGCAGAATCTTATATCAGCTCGCCCAACTTTGCCGCAAAAATCGAGTATTTTGGTGTCAGGGGACTTAATCTGGGCTTGTCGGGATATTTTGGTAAGTCACAAAGCACCTTGTACGATGGCATAAACAAAGACGACAATAATGCCTTGGCGCTGGCCGACTCTTCAATTGTCAATATGGCCATGATAGGTGCTGACCTTCGTTACTCAACAAGTGGACTTCAAATCAGAGGTCAGTTTTATTATAATAGTTTGGGCAATACCAAGGAGTATAACGAATTTACTGCCTCCAAGGGAAAGAACAACGATATGGGAAAATCTATGATCGGTTATTATGCCGAGGTGGCCTACAACGTTTTTAATACGCTTGAGCAGGTTAAAACCGAGCTAATCCCGTTTGTAAGGATCGAGAGATACGATACGCAAAACTCCGTTGAACAGGGAATAGTAAGAAACAAAGCCTATGCTGCTAGTGTAATCACCGCGGGTTTAACTTGGAAAATGGATCCCAATGTAGCATTTAAAACGGATGTGCAGTTTGTGAAAACAGAGGCCGACGATAAGGCGAAAGCCACTTTTAATGCAGGCTTTGGGTTGATGTTTTAAGGTGCTGTTGGCCGGCAATTAACCTTAAATTAATTTTTAGACAAGTTTAATCAAAAGATGATGGTGAATAAACATAGTAGTATTTTAATCGTCCTTATATCGTGGCTTATTGTTGGCATCAGCAGTGCTCAAACCCAAGTGGATTACACCGCTAAAGCCTTAAAAAAGGAAATAGAGAAATGCTGGAGTTCAGATATCGATGAACTTATCCAGATAGATATCAATGCTAATATTCCGGTAGAAGGGCGGTTTTTTACTATGGTGGGAGCACAAACAAAATACGTTTATGTTGGGAGAGTGAATAGTTGCAGGACTGGAGGCTGCTCCATTAATAACGAAACATCCGGAACATCAGAGTATTTTGATTACTTTATTCTTTTTGATGGGCATGCAAAAGTGGAGTTGGTTAAAATATTTAACTATGCGGCTACCCACGGTCACGAAGTAATGGCTAGAGGGTGGTTAAAACAGTTTATGGACTATAACAACAAAACAGAACTGATAGTGGGGAAGGATGTGGATTCCATATCCGGAGCCACTGTTTCGGTAAATGCGATAACGGAAGATATCCGGCAAAAAACAAATTTGATAGCGGAGTATATCCAGTCAACAGCAAGCAGTAAGCTGAAAAGAAGCGTAAAGCTTACAGCGAAAAGTGGTGTCCGGTAATTGGTGTACAAAGCGGAAAAGTAAAAGGGCATTCAGTTATGAGAGGATCAATATTGGGCTGTAAGCACCAAAAAACGACCGAATAAAGACTGATATGAAGTTAGTTATCATAGTACGGCATGGCAAATATTCTACACTTTGGCAATGGAGTTCCACACTTTTGAATGCTAATTCCACAGATTGCGTATTTGCGGATGCCATCCTCAATCTTTATTTATAGTTAAACAATGTATTAATGCTACTCGTCAAAATCCTAAGAAAGCCATAATTATTTGTTGTTTTTATTGGGATGTCTGTGTAATTATTGCTATATTTGAACTATTCCTTAAATGTTAATAAGTGTTAATAGACCCGAAGTAAATCAAGCTTCCTATATTTCGGAATTAATCTTGTTATTATTTAAGTGAATTAATAAATAAATAAACTAACCATTAAATTTTTGTGTATTATGTTTAAAGAGAGCCGAAAAACTAAAAACAACTTGGAAGACAAAATTATATCATTTGTTAGCGAACAACAGCCGGTTCATATTGGTGAAATTTTTAAGAATTTGAAAATTTCTCAGACCAGAGGTTTGAATTATGTAACTACAATGATTAACCAAGGTAAACTTATCTATGCGTCTAATAACCAAGTTAACGTTTTCTAATCAGTCCGATTGGAAAAGAAGCGTATTTAATTCCAAACCGTATTTTTAAACTTCCGTCAATAATCTGACGGAAGTTTTTTTATGCCTAATTTTTAGAAGAGTAGAGGTGAAAAAAGAAAAATTAACAGTAAAATACTGATAGATTAAGAAAGGCATACTCAGCAAAAAAGCCAACTAAAAAAGCTGGCTTTAATCTAATTTATAACAAATAGGGGTGCTTTTAAAACCGAAAGCTTACGCCAATACTCACGTAGCTTACACCAAAACCTAACTCGCTAAAAGCACCAATATTAGGTGTAAAAGCATAACGGATACCAGCAAACAGATCCGTAGCCAGCTTGGTGCTATTGTCTTTAAAGGTTTTGTTGTCCAAATCCGTATATTTTGCTCTTTCGAACTTAAGCCCTATAAAGGCTCCTCCATACACATCCAGTTTGTTCCATTCCTTATTACCTGTTAAGTCAACCATATCAAAGTGGTAGGCAGCTCTGGGGCCGATTATTGTTTGACTGAAATCGTTGGTTACAGCAGGGTTTCCGATAGTTGAGTTATATTTGCCTCCAGCTATGGAAAGTAATCCACCAAAGCCAATATAGCCAATCCCTATTTTGTCGCTCAATCCGTATTCGTAATGAGCCGTAACAGCAGGCGATTGAGTTGTGTAGCCATAGTCATACATGGACGGAATACCAATTGATATACCTATGCTTTGTTGTTCAAAAGTCAATGGCTGAGCGAAAATAGAACCTACAACGCCTATGAATAATGCGATGGTTAATGATAAATGTTTCATAAATTACGTATTGCTTGTTTATTATTTTACTATTATTTAAGTACTTGTTTTTAATCCTTGCGGTGTTACATATTTAAGGCCAACTTTTAACTGTAATTTCAAATATTTTGCCTTGTAAACATAAAAAGAACTTTTAACTTAAAAACGCTGAACTTGTAACTCAAAGTCAAACGCACAAAAATATAAAATATTAGATACACCTTAAAAGGTTTAACATTTTGTAACAGGCTGCACCTAACAATTTATTAACTTTGGCGCAGTTTAACACAAAAACGATAGATTATGTCGGTAGCAATGAATCGTCAACGAAAGGTGACCACGCATGTATTGAGTGAAATGAAGCACAACAAGGAAAAAATAGCCATGCTAACGTCCTATGATTATTCGTTGGCTAAGATTGTTGATCAGGCTGGAGTGGATGTTATATTAGTTGGTGATTCGGCATCGAATGTAATGGCCGGTTGGGAAACTACCTTACCCATTACTTTGGATCAAATGATATACCACGGCGCATCTGTTGTGCGTGGCGTTCAAAGAGCACTTGTAGTAGTTGATATGCCTTTTGGTACTTATCAGGGTAATTCAAAGGAAGCGTTGTCATCAGCGATCAGAATAATGAAAGAAACCGCAGCAGATGCCGTTAAATTAGAAGGAGGTATCGAGGTAGTAGAGAGTGTTTCCAGAATTCTTTCGGCCGGAATACCGGTGATGGGACATCTTGGCCTTACACCGCAGTCTATTCATAAATTTGGCACTTACACGGTTAGAGCTAAGCAAGATGAAGAAGCTAAAAAGTTAATTGAAGATGCGCATTTGCTGCAAGAAACCGGATGTTTTGCCATTGTATTAGAAAAAATACCCGCTGACCTGGCCAAAAGAGTGGCCGATGAACTTACCATTCCCATCATTGGTATTGGTGCCGGTAGCGGCGTGGATGGACAAGTATTGGTGCTGCATGATATGTTAGGAATAACGCATGAGTTTTCGCCCCGTTTTTTGCGTAGATACCATAACTTATTTGCAGAGATAAGTGGAGCGGTAGGTAATTATATTCAGGATGTAAAATCAGTAGACTTTCCCAACGAAAGAGAGCAGTATTAAGCCCTATATTATAAACCAAACCTATGCGCCTCGGTATCCCCCACCTTTCAATCAACCCTAATTATGCACCATAATACTAATCGCCTACAGCCATCCGCTATAAGCCAATAGCCATAAACCAATAACCATAAGCCAATAACCATAAGCCAATAGCTAACGACTAATAGCAACCTCACCTTTAAATATAGCACTTGGTTTGTAGGCGTAGTATCCTCCAAATAACGAAACCAATAAGGAAATGCTATAAAATAGAATACTTAAGGCAATAGCATGATCTTGGTTCAAACCTAGATATTGCGAGCCGAACATAAAAGTTACCTCCCTTAATCCAAGTCCACCTAACGATATAGGAATGGCCGACATAATGCTGGACAATAAAAACAGGAAGAGATAATCATTTTGTTGCCCTACCAATTCGGTACCCATAGATTTTAGGATAATGATTGCAGAGACCATCTGCAGACCCTGTATAATTAGCGAAAGGAGTAACACGCGCCATGCAGCACCCACTAAATGGCGGCTAAAAACCCTCAAATACAAATAGTATCCGACGGCAATAAATGGGATAAAAATGATAAAATAATTTAGAAACGGATTAATCCAAACTAAAATATCGTGTACTAATTGAATACCATCCTCCGGCATAGCGGTTTTAGATAAATCGTAATCTATAAAATATACCAGCGCACATAAGTATACCAATATTATGGATAAACCGCTGAGTCTATCAGCCAAAACCGTTCCTATCAGCCTCTTTACCGAAGCGTTGTGGTAACGACGAATTAAAAACACTTTATAGCCATCGCCTCCTACTCCACCCGGTAAAAACAGATTATAAAACATACCCAGCCAATACAATTTAATATTGGTGATGGTACTTATCTTAACCGGAACATATTTGTAAAAGGTGTTTAACCTAAACGCAGAAATTACTTGGGAAATGGCATAAACAAGAATAGCAACAAACAAGAACCAAACGTTGATGCCTCTAATTGCTTCAAAGGTTTGTTTTAAATCAATTTTTGAAAAGACGTAATATAAAGCGGTTGCCGATAAAGCTATCTTGGCCAACAATTTTAATGCTTTGGAGTGTTTTTTTATGAATGACAATATGATCGGTTTAAACGTTAAGTACTCTATAAAAATTCATTCTCGGCTTACTAATCCCTATACATTTTAATCAGGTTATTGCTAAAGTCCGCTTTATAAAATTCACCTCAGCTCAACCTAATTTAATTTTCAATCCTATCTTGTCTCTCAATAATACACTTAAAACGCACAAAGATATTATAATAAATGTAAATGAAATAAGCGATAAGAGTTGAGTTATTACAAAATTGCTATTTTAAAATACTGCCACTTTATCTAGGTTACACACATTACCTAATCAGTTCATTACGGTCGGTATCGAGCTTTAGGAAGATAAACAACAAGGTTGTAAATCCCCATAGCGATGAGCCACCATAACTGAAAAACGGTAGTGGAATTCCTATCACTGGGGCCAAACCTATTGTCATACCAATATTGATAGCCATATGGTAAAAAAAGATGGAAGCTACACAATATCCATAAATACGGCTAAAAGGCGAATGTTGCTTTTCGGCAAGGTAGATGAGCCTAAATATAAGGAACACATACAGAAAAACAACCGCAAAAGTACCCAAATAGCCCCACTCCTCGCCTACGGTACAAAATATAAAGTCGGTACTTTGTTCGGGTACAAAATCAAATTTAGTTTGCGTTCCCTCCAAGTAGCCCTTGCCAGTTAATCCTCCAGATCCGATGGCAATTTTCGATTGGTTTACATTATAGCCGGCACCTAAGGGATCGTCTTTAAAACCCAACAACACATAAACTCTGTTCCTTTGGTATTCCGAAAGCACATCGTCCACAAAGTAATCTACCGTAAAGGTTACCGCTACCAAACTCCACATGAAGATTAGAGCCGGTATAACAGGCTTTAAGTTTTTTACAAAACCTTTAATCAATAAATATATGGATAAACCTGCCATGCCTATAACGGTAAATATCTCCCATCGCAGGGCTTGACCAAGAATGGAATATATGGTTAATGCCAGCGTGAAGCCTCCAAGTAAAACAGCAGCACCAATACCGGTTACTTTTTTGTCAATTTTTATTAGTAAAAACAAAAGAGTAGCCACCAAAATTAACCAAATTATAAGTGTGTTGGGATACACCAAGGTAAGTATGGCCACAACAGCAGTTAGGATTCCAAATATCAAAATATTACCTGTAAGTCCTTCGCGGTAAAATGGCAAGATAAACACAAAAAACACCAAGGCCGAGCCTGTATCATTTTGTAAAAAAATACACATCACGGGCAATGCCCAGAGGCCAATAATTTTGGCAACCTTAGCTGGTTTGTTAAACGAAAAATCATGCCTGCTCATAATACGCGACATAACAAGTGCCGTGGCTATTTTTCCTAACTCCACCGGCTGAAACCTCAAAGGACCTAATTCGAACCATGACTTGGCACCATTAATTTCTTTGCCAAAAAATATAACAGAAAAGAGCAGAAATACGGACAACCCATATAAAAAATAAGAGAAGGCAACGTAAAATTTACTGTCTGTCATAATTAAAACCCAAATGATGATTACAGAAAGGCCTATCCAAATTAACTGTTTGGCATATTCTTTTCCGGGGTCAAAAAAAATTGGATTTTCGGGATCATAATTGGCGGCGTAAATATTAAACCAGCCAAAAATTACCATTATCAGATAAATGGATACGGTAAGCCAATCTACTTTTTTACTGTATTTATTTTGTACCATAAATCAAGTCTCCTTCCATCATTCTTGTTTCGAGCCAGCTTCGGGATGGGTCGATCTCCCCCTTTAAATACTTTTCCACCATCAAACTCGATATGGGTGCGGCCCACCTAGCTCCAAAACCACCATTTTCGACATATACGGCAATGGCTATCTTAGGATTGTCTTTGGGTGCAAAAGCGATAAATACAGAATGGTCTTCGCCATGGGGATTTTGTGCCGTGCCGGTTTTGCCACAAATGGTGATGCCGGGTACACGAGCAGCGCCTGCTGTACTTCCTGGACCACCCCATATGGCCATTTCCATACCGTCGCGCACCGGCCTATAGTGTGCGGTATCAATTCCTGTTTGATGAATCTCTTTAAAACGCGATGGGATGGTGTCGTTTTCTATTTCTTTAATAATATGTGGAGTGTAAAAAAATCCCTTATTAGCAAGGGTTGCAGCCATATTGGCCATCTGAACCGGCGTAGTCAAAAGTTCTCCCTGCCCTATGGCTAATGACACCACAGTCAGCGACGACCAGCTTTTGTTATAAATCTTATCATAGGTAGCACTGTTAGGCACAAAACCCCGTATCTCATTGGAAAAATCAGTACCCAGTCTATGTCCGAAACCAAACTTAACGAGGTAGCCTTTCCACGCGTCAAAACCCTCCTGTACCGAAGCGTATTTTTTATTATCAATAATATTACGAAATACGTGACAGTAATAGGCATTGCAAGAGTTAGAAATGGAATGACGCAAATCAAGCGGGCTGGGATGGTTATGGCAGCCCAAGTGAAACCTGCCCACAGAATAACCCATGTGGCATTCGAATCTACTATCAGGCGTGATTACACCTTCTTGCAGGCCAATAAGCGCATTGATAGTTTTAAAGGTAGAGCCGGGTGGGTACCACGCCATAATAGGGCGATTGAATAATGGTTTTAAAGAATCTGTACTTAAATCAGAAAAATTGCCTGCTCTTTTTTTACCCACCATAAGCGAAGGATCGTAAGTAGGGCTCGAAATCATGGTCAGTATCTCCCCGGTTTGGGGATCTATAGCCACGATGGAACCAATTTTATTTTGCATCAGCTCCTCACCATATTTTTGCAATTCAATGTCAATGGTCAGCTTTATATCTTTACCAGCAACAGCCGGGATGTCGTATTCTCCATCTTTGAAAGATCCTTTCTGACGTCCATGAACATCTACCAATACATACTTAAAACCCTTTTCACCTCGCAAAAATTCTTCATAGGTCGATTCCACCCCATTGATTCCGTTATAATCACCTCTGATATAATAGTCGTCGCGCTCTATATCCTGTGGTCCAACCTCCCCAATATAGCCCAATATATGAGCCGCATAGGGATACTCGTATTTACGTAAAGTACGACGCTGTACAAAAAAACCATCAAACTTATATAATTTTTCCTGCAGATAACCATACTGCTTTACGGATAGCTGTTTGTAAAATATGGAGGGTTTAATTCGGGATATTTTTTTATTGTGTAGACGCCCATTCATGTCATCAAACAGGTTGCGCAATTCCTCGATAGAAATTTCCAAGGAATTGCAAAATGTTACCGAATCCATGGGTTTTAGCTCCCGTGGCACCACCATTAAATCGTAATCAGCTTGGTTCGATACGATGAGTTTTCCATTTCTATCGTAAACCAATCCGCGCGCCGGGAAACTGATAATTTCGCGGCGCGTATTGCTCACTGCCGAAAATTTATACGATGGATCGTAAACCTGAAGGATAAAAAGCTTTATAATAAAGATTATCCCAATCGTTAAAACGATAAGGCCAATAACAAGGGTTCTTCTATTGATATTTTCCACTTCACAACTCCTTTAAATCCTTCGTTTCTTTTGATAAGTAAACAACAACGTAACCATCATTACAACCATTGTAAAAACAGTACTACCTATTGTTTTTAAGAGTATACCCATAAAATTAATTATCGAAAACGATTCAATGAAAAAATAAAAAAAATGGTGTATAAAAACCAGTATGGCGGCATATTTTAAAAACCACGGAAATCCGTAATAGGAGGGCAGCGGCAGCGTTCCCGTTTCGTAATTGTCGCGAGGTGCTATACGCGCCAATACAAATGGACGAATAAAGGCCAATAAAATACTGGCGGCCATGTGCATTCCCATGGTGTTCAAAAACATATCTACACTTAAACCTAATACCGCTGCCAATAAAAGCAGTAACCATCCCGGTGTTTCAAAAGGCAAGGTAAGCATAAATAAAACATACAAATACGGGTTCAAATAGCCCGAGAATTCAATTTTGTTCAGAATAAGTACTTGCAGCAGCACGAAGAACACAAAATTGAATAAGTATCTTGGAATTACACTAATCATTGCTTTGTATCCTCCTCTATTTGTTTTTGCTGTTCCTGATAAATATTTTCCACAACCTCCACATAACTTAATCTGGAGAAATCAACACTCAGTTTTACTTTAATTTTATAAAAACTATCTCCCTCGGGATGCGCAACCTCTTCCACAGTACCTATCAAAATACCCTCCGGAAAAGTAGCCGAAAATCCGCTCGTAATTACTTGGTCGCCTATGTTTACATTGGCATGCTCAGGTATCTCATCTAAAATAGCATATAAAGTAGATTCAGTGTCCCAGCTAACAGAACCAAAAAAATCGGACTCTTTAAGCTTAGCCGATATCTTTAAGCGAGGATTCAGAATAGACAACACTGTGCAAAAATTATCGCTGCAATTAATAACAATACCAACCACTCCGCGTCCCGACAAAACCCCCATATCCGGCTTGATACCATCCAGTGCTCCCTTATTTAAGGTAATGTAGTTAAAATGTTTACCTACCGTGTTGCTAATAACCTTACACGAACGATACTTATATTGATGAGGATTTGCACTATCGCCTGTCAACAAAAAATAATCTTTGGAATTTTTGAAAGTAGTGGGTATTTGGCTGCGTAAAAAAGCATTATCGTTGGATAGTTCTCTGTTTACTTCCTTTAAAGAAAAATATTGCTCAACATTGCTGAATGACTGAAACAGTCCCCCAGCTAATTTTGAAGAGGAACTCAAATAAATGTTACGCTGATCCTGATTGTAGCTAACGACTAAAATAAAGGCAATCAACTCCAATATAATAAACAGGAACGTAAAGTGGTGTTGTATTATAAACCTTAAAAAATTTCTCATTCCATTGTTGTGTTATCCTATTTTTACGAGAATAAGCCGTTGTTGTTTCTACTTCAGTTTTTAGGGAAGAAAGTCTCTTTTTTTCAAGTATCGGTATTTATTAGGCCGAGGATGAATTAAAAATATAAAACCCGGTTACGCTATCAGAAACCAGGTTTTATTACACTTCATAATTTCTGCATTCGTTATTATCTCTTCAGAAAAGAAAATTTATGTCGATTCTTCAAGGCTATTCCTGTTCCACGTGCCACGGCATGTAAAGGTGCTTCGGCTATATGGAAAGGTATGTTTATTTTGTCGGTCAAGCGCTTGTCTAACCCTCTAAGTAATGCACCTCCTCCGGCTAAATATATGCCGCCATTAACTATGTCGGCATACAACTCTGGTGGGGTTTGTTCGAGTGCACTTAAAATAGCTGTTTCTATTTTTGAGATAGATTTTTCCAGACAGTGTGAAATCTCCTGATATGAAACAGGCACCTCAATGGGCAATGCCGTCATTTGATTAGGTCCTTGAACAATATAATCAGTTGGTGGATTTTCCAACTCGGGCAATGCCGAACCTACATGTATTTTTATTTGCTCCGCAGTACGTTCTCCCACTTTAATATTGTGCTGACGTCGCATATATTCTACAATGTCCGCAGTTAAATCATCGCCGGCAATACGTATCGATTTATTGGTCACAATTCCGCCCAAAGATATAACTGCAATTTCGGTAGTTCCACCACCTATATCTACCACCATACTTCCCTGTGGGGCTTCTACATCCAGACCTATACCCAAAGCTGCGGCCATTGGCTCATAAATCATATAAACCTCTCGCCCCCCGGCATGTTCGGCCGAGTCACGTACCGCACGTATCTCCACCTCGGTGCTTCCTGAAGGAATACAAATAACCATGGTAAGCGAAGGAGTAAACCAGCGTTGCTTGGTATTAATCATTTTAATCATACCCCTTATCATCTGCTCGGCAGCATTAAAGTCGGCAATTACACCATCGCGTAAAGGGCGTATTGTATAAATATTATCATGGGTTTTACCATGCATTTGACGTGCCCTTTCACCAATAGCTATTAGCTTATCGGTGCGCCGATCAAGAGCCACAATTGAGGGCTCATCCACCACCACTTTATCATTGTGTATGATAATGGTATTAGCTGTTCCAAGGTCGATGGCAATTTCCTGAGATAGAAAAGAAAATAATCCCATGGGATTTATAATTTTTAATGTTTAAAATGTCTAATACCTGTTAATACCATTTTCATCCCGTTTTGGTTACAATAATCAACCGAATCTTGATCTTTTATTGATCCACCTGGCTGGATGACTGCCGAAACGCCCTGAATATGGGCAATTTCAACACAATCGGGGAAAGGGAAAAATGCGTCGCTCGCCATTACTGCGCCTTCTAAATTAAAATTGAAAGTTTTGGCTTTGGCAATAGCTTGGTTTAATGCGTCTACACGTGATGTTTGTCCGACGCCACTGGCAACCAATTGTTTATTTTTGGCTAACACAATAGCGTTGGATTTGGTGTGTTTTACAAGTTTGTTGGCAAACAATAAATCTTCTACCTCATCGGTATTGGGCTGCAATGTTGTAACTATTTTTAAATCGTCGGAAGATTCGGTTTTTAAATCCTTTTGTTGCGATAAAATGCCATTTAACAAAGTACGGTTTAATAGCTTGGGCATTTCACATCCTTTTAGAACTAGGATAATCCGATTTTTCTTTGATTTCAAAATCTCTAAAGCATCTTTACTGTAAGAAGAGGCAATGATTACTTCAAAAAAAATTTTATTGATTTCCTCGGCAGTAGCCAAATCTATTTCCTTGTTTGCAATCAAGATACCACCAAAAGCCGAAACTGGATCCGCAGCAAGTGCGTCTTTCCATGCTTCCGTTAAATCTTCTCGCGAAGCCAAGCCGCAAGCGTTATTGTGCTTTAAAATGGCAAACGTAGTTTCGTCAAAGTCGCCAATCAGGTTAATGGCTGCATCAATATCCAGCAGGTTATTGTACGAAATCTCCTTGCCATGTATCTGCTCGAAAACTTCATCCAAATTTCCGTAAAACTTACCTTGCTGATGCGGATTTTCGCCGTAGCGCAAAGTTTTGATATTATCCTGACTGAAGCGTAAAGCATTACCCTCATCATTGTCGAAATAGTTGAAAATAGCACTATCATAGCGAGATGAAACGGCAAAAGCTGCTTTGGCAAATGCTTTTCTTTCAGCAAGGGTGGTAGCCCCTTTGTTATCCGTAAGTATTTTGTATAAAACGTCATACTGTGCCTGTGAAGGAACAATAACTACATCCTTAAAATTCTTAGCTGCTGCACGTATCAGGGAGATACCGCCAATATCTATTTTCTCAATAATATCTTGCTCCTGAGCGCCGGATGCAACAGTAGCTTCAAAGGGATATAAGTCAACGATTACTAAATCGAACTCAGGGATAGCAAACTCTTGCAATTGTTGCTTGTCCGATTCATTTTCGCGGCGTGCTAAAATACCGCCAAATACCTTGGGATGGAGCGTTTTTACGCGGCCTCCCAAAATGGACGGGTATCCGGTAATATCTTCAACTGCAGTAACTTTAACACCTAAATCTTCGATAAATGCTTGAGTTCCCCCTGTGCTATATAACTGAACGTCGAGTTGGTTTAATGTCTTGATGATTTCGTCTAATCCTTCTTTATGGAAAACCGAAATAAGTGCTGATTTAATTTTTTTTGAGCTAATCATTTATGGTCTATTATACGATATTGATAGTTGAGCCAAAGCTTGCTGTTTTACGGGGGAAAAATTAGTTATTTTTTCCCGTTATATAGCTTGTGACACAAATAAATATGAAAAAAATCTTTGTCTTCGCAAAAATAAGAAAATTAGCTCACTTATCAAGGTTTTGATTTTTTGTTTTTAGCGTTTTTATTGGGATAGACAAATCGGACTGGATTTTTTCGTTTTTGTAGATATGATTTAACCTGAACTATTTACAAATAGAAATGTTGTTTCCTATAAAAATGACATGAAAAATAGATTAATCGTATTACTCATTGCACTCCTGAATTTAACTGCGGCAATTGCACAAGATTGGCAAACAGATTTTACAGTGGCAAAAAAAATTGCAAGCCACGAAAACAGACCGATAGTGTTGGTATTTCAGGGCTCGGATTGGTGTGCACCTTGTATTAAATTAGACCGGGAGATATGGAGTACAGACACATTTAAAGAATATGCAAAAAGCAATTATGTAATGTTACAAGCCGATTTCCCACGAAAAAAGAAAAACGCTTTGTCAGAATCTCAGACCAAAGCAAATGCAGAATTAGCCGAAACCTATAATAACAATGGTGTGTTCCCGTTGGTTGTTGTTTTAGATAATAAGGGAAAGGTATTGGGAAAAACAAGTTACAAAAAGACCACGCCAAAAGCCTATATTGAAGAGTTAAATAAATTTATTAAATAAGCTGAAACCGGCAGGCAGGGAACAAATAATAGAGTCCATTGGAGCACGATTACAAATCATACTCTTTATCAAGGTTTTTCGAATTTTAAAAAATGAAACAATTCTTCATTATAATTATCCTGTTTTTTCCGATGGCATGTAGGGCCCAACAGCCCTACAAACGCACGCTCAAACTAATGGGCAGTCGTTTTGATATTACTGTGGTAGCCAAGGATTCACTCGAAGCGATTAAAAATATTAATATTGCTATTGCAGAGATTACTCGTATAGAAAAATTAATTTCTTCGTGGGATACAAACTCTCAAACTTCACAGATTAATGAAAATGCAGGAATAAAACCAACAAAAGTTGAAGTCGAACTTTTTAACCTGATAGAGAGAGCCATAGTAATTTCAAAATTGACCGATGGCGCTTTTGATATCAGCTATGCTTCAATGGACAGGATTTGGAAATTCGACGGAAGTATGACCCAAATGCCATCCAAAGAACAAATTTCTAATTCCGTAACCAAAGTAGGCTATGAAAATATCGTGTTGGATAAACTCAACAATACAGTATTTCTGAGAATTGAGGGAATGAAAATTGGCTTTGGTGCTATTGGTAAAGGGTATGCGGCAGATATGGCAAAGAATTTACTTATCTCTAAAGGAGTTGCATCCGGCATCATCAATGCCTCGGGAGATATGGCCGTTTGGGGCAAGCAACCCAATGGTAGCGAATGGAAAGTTGCTATTACCAATCCCCTAAATAAAAATAAGGTATTTGCCTTGTTGCCCATAGGCAACGGCGCAGTGGTAACCTCCGGAAATTACGAAAAGTATGTAAATTTTAATGGAAAAAGATATACGCATATTATAGATCCGCGCACAGGGTATCCCTCGACTGGTATTATTAGCGTTACAGTATTTGCTCCAAAAGCGGAACTTGCAGATGCACTCGCCACTTCTGTATTTGTAATGGGTAAAGAGGCAGGCTTGCACCGCATCAATCAATTGCCTAAAATAGAATGTATAATTATAGATGATGACGGCAACATTAGCAAATCAGACCATATAAAGATTGATAAGTTATGATGAGAAAAATAGTAACATTGTGTCTCTTGGCTTACTTTTTTAGCAGCTGCGCTGTGGTAAAAGAGTATGAAAAAGTAAACATCAACGACCCCGACATGGCACTTTCCGAAAAGAAATGCGACCGAAATCTATCCACGATGCATTCGTATCGAGAGGCTGCCGTGGGTGCGAACGGAGGAAAAACCGGAGGAGGCTGCGGCTGCAATTAACATCTACTTATCTGAAATTTATGTGTATTTTAAAATATTTTTTCTCAACAAGCCTCTTACTTGCTTCATTTGCAAGTTTTGCACAACAAATACCGGACAGTGCTTCTATTTATAAAAAGCGTGTACTCGAAACCACCGAAGTCGATTTTCTAACGAGCTACTATGGTCAGGATGGCGACAATGCAGCTGTTAGCGGTGGCATTGGTAGCGAGAAGTTAGACGATATTACAGGAACAATTGTAATTTCTATTCCTTTGAACGATGATGATGTTTTAAGCATCGATGCTGGAATATCGGCATACACATCTGCTTCATCAAGTAATATAAACCCTTTTGACCATGGACAAGCAGACCCTTTTCAGGCCTCTTCTGGTGCTTCAAGTAGCGATGTGTGGACAAATTTTACAGGAGGCTATAGTCATAGTTCCGACGACCGCAATAATATATGGTCGGCCAAAGTTTCTGTATCTACAGAGTTTGATTATGTTTCGACCGGAGTTGGAGGCTCGTACACGAAGTTGTTCCATGAACAAAATACCGAAATAAGTGCTCATCTTAATGTGTATATCGATACATGGAAGGCTATTTATCCTTATGAATTAAGACCCTTTGCCAAAGGAGGGAATGGATTAAACAATAGCTTATTTAGAAGAAATACCATTACCGGTAATACCAATTACAATCCTAATTTTAGTGAATTTAACAGTGAGGGCCGTAACTCATACTCTTTGGGCTTTGGTTTTTCTCAGATTTTGCATAAAAACATACAAGGCTCTTTACTGTTGGACGTTGTTAAACAACAAGGTTTATTATCTACGCCTTTTCAAAGGGTATATTTTAAGGATTTGGAGGATTCTTTTATCGACAACTTTCAACTTGCCGATGGCGTGGAGCAATTACCCGATAGTAGATTTAAAGTTGCCATTGGGGGTAGATTAAACGGGTACTTAAATGAAACTATTGTTTTGAGAACTTTTTATCGGTACTATTTTGATGACTGGGGGATTACTTCGCATACAGCCAGCATTGAAGTGCCCATTAAAATTACGGATAAGTTTACCCTATACCCTTCTTATAGATTCTATAACCAAACTGCGGCCGATTATTTCAATCCCTACGAGAGTGCTTTATCGACGGATAAGTTCTACACCTCCGATTACGACCTTTCTGAATACTCGTCAAATCAGTTTGGTTTTGGCGTTGCATACACAGATATCTTTACAAAAACACATATTTGGAAATTTGGGCTAAAAAGTATCGATTTAAAATTCTATCAATATGACAGGAATACTACTTTTAGTTCAAATATTATTACAGTGGGAGTTAAGTTTGTAATGGACTGATACCTACTCTGACAATAGATCCTGCAATAAAATCACATTCATTAAAATCTACTGTTCTTTATCCTCACACTTTACTATCAACAGTATGGAGCGGACTGCATTTTTTAACGAAAGCTTCCAAAAATTCAATACTTTTGCGTTATGTCCATAAATAAAGCAAAAGAGATACTAAAAGATGTTTTTGGTTACCCCCATTTTCGCCCTACGCAGCAAAAGGTGATTGAAGCGGTATTACAAAAAAAGGACTGTTTGGTGCTTATGCCCACAGGTGGGGGAAAGTCTATATGTTTTCAGATACCTGCCTTGGTATTGCCTGGAGTTACTGTAGTGGTGTCGCCGCTGATAGCATTGATGAAAGATCAGGTGGAAGCTTTAAAACTAAATGGAGTTGAAGCGGAATTTCTGAACAGTTCACTGACAGACACACAACAGGCGGAAATAATAAAACGGACGGTGGATGGCGAAGTGAAGTTGTTGTATGTTTCGCCCGAAAAAATGAATTCGGAAAGCTTTTATTATATACTGCAACAATGTACGGTAAGCCTAATTGCAATTGACGAAGCACATTGCATCTCGTCGTGGGGTCACGATTTTAGACCCGATTACAAAAAGCTGGGCTACCTGAAAAAGCAATTTATGGGTGTGCCCATCATGGCACTCACCGCTACTGCCGACCCGCTCACTCAAGATGACATTGTAGTTCAGCTAAAGCTGGATAAGCCCATTATTTTTAAGGATTCATTTAGCCGACCCAATATTTTTATCGAAGTACAGCCAGCCTATAAGCGAAAGGAAGCTATCCTTAGTTTTATTCAGCAAAGAGGTGAGGAATCGGGTATTTTGTATTGCCTGAGCAAAAAGAACACCGAAGATTTGTCGCGCTTTTTGCGGAGCAACGGAGTGGCGTCGGGCTATTATCATGCCGGCATGGATCCTCTGATTCGAAACCGTGTACAAAACGATTTTATCAACGATAGGATAAAAGTGATATGTGCCACCATAGCTTTTGGTATGGGCATCGACAAGTCAAATGTGCGCTGGGTGATACATCATAACTTGCCAAAAAATATTGAGGGTTATTATCAGGAGATAGGCCGAAGCGGAAGAGACGGAATGCCAGCCCATGCCCTACTCTTTTATGGCGTGCAGGATTATAATGTGTTGCTGGGCTTTAACGACCAATCGGAACGTAAAGTAATTTTAAATGCCCGGCTCGATAGAATGATGCATTTTGCCCAGTCGAACCATTGCAGACGTAAATTGCTGCTTAATTATTTTGGTGAGTGGACACAGAATGATTGTGGCGCATGTGATAATTGCAAGGGTCAACCTGCTTTGTTCGACGGAACCGTATTAGCGCAAAAAGCTCTGTCGGCAGTGGCTCGTTTACAAGGGAAATTACCCGGCGAATTATTACCGCAGATAATGACAGGCAACAAAACCCCCGAGGTGATGGCCGGAAAATTTAATGCTATTAAAACCTTTGGTGCCGGAGCCGACGTTTCGATTGACGATTGGCAACGAATAGTGAACCAGTTGGTGAGTTTAGGATATATAAAAGTAGAATATCAGTTGGGCAGTATTTTGGCATTGACACCCTTGAGTCAGAAAGTACTTTTTGACAGCGAGCGTGTAATGCTCCATCGCTTAGACGAAAAGATAAAAAGAGCCAAGAAGCCCGCACCTAAAAAACGGCTTGCCTCCACTACGTTCCGTCAGGAAACAGGTTTGTTCGAGCGCTTGCGTCAACTTAGACGTACGATGGCGGTTGCACAAGGCGTTCCTCCGTATATTTTATTTTCGGACGCCACACTTACCGAAATGGTGCAGCAACGCCCTACCAATGAGCGTGAAATGAAAGAAATTTCGGGCGTAGGTAATACCAAATGGGAGCGATACGGACAAGCATTTGTGAATGAGATCAAAGCTTTTGAAGGAAGGTTTTAATGCTCCCTAAAAACAAATTGTGCTTAAAAAATGAAATATAAACTCAAATTTCATAGCTCCCAAACACCCCAACTTAGCCGATAAAAAATATAAGTTAAAATCCTCCGCTGTAAAATAGCTCTCCCCTTTTAATAGTGCTTACTCACGGGGTGACTATCTACAGCATGTACATAGTCACCCCGTGAGTAAAATACCGTCATACCCGAAGCACTCAAAGAGTGCTTTCAAAACCCTCCCCCATTTTGGGGGAGTTGGAGGGGGCTTTCCACCTTGATTATTGGTTTCTCCATGGTTATGTCGAAGGCATAATCCTTGTTGTCAGTTTGTCCCGAGGTAGAAAATTTAACCTTTTGGTTTAGATAGCCCTCAGCAGCCACTAAAAACACATAATCGGTATCGGGCTTTAGTTTTACCTTAAAGGTTCCGTCGGTAGGGGTATTAATTTTCATGGTGGTTCCATCGCTGCCTATCAAACGGAGATAGGCATCTTGCACAATTTCACTGTTCACGTTTTTTATAATGCCGTTAAGGCTAAAATTTAGCTTAGGCAAAATAAAACTGTACAAATCATCCACTCCTTTTGAGCTAGCCCGTGAAGACGAGAGCATACCCTCCTCCTGCTTGCCTTTAAAAACAATGCCAAAATCATCAGAAGTACTGTTTATGGGCGTTCCCATATTGCTTACTATCCATTCTTTTTCCTCATTGGGTTCAGCTTTAAAAATGTCTAAACCCCCAAAACCAATGTGCGTATCCGAGCTAAAATACAGCGTACCGTCCTCTCGCACATAGGGAAACATTTCATCCCCGTTGGTATTGATGGCCGAGCCGGCATTTACAGGCTCACCCCAAGCACCATCCGAACTTTTTTGCGTCTTCCAAATATCTAAACCACCAAAACCACCTTCGCGATCGCTCACAAAAAGCAATGTTTCTCCATCGGGATATATCGCAGGATGCGCTACCATCAGGCTGTCCGTGCCAATGACTATGGGGGCAGGCTCCACCCATTGGCCACCACTGCGCGAGCATACAAATACTTCGGCGCCCATGGGTTTTTCCTTATCGTAACGACAACGGGTAAAGTATAGTATTTTACCATCGGCACTCACATTGGGTGCCCCATCATCAAAAGCATTGTTATTAATAGGCTCCTCAAAAGCTTCCGGATCGCTCCACTCCCCTTTGCTATCAATTTTAGAATAATAAATGGAGGATGTACCCTGACCTGTTATCTTGTTCTTTTTCCGATTTTTGGCCTCGGTACGCATGGATGAAAATATAAGGTAATCGTAGGATTCTCCGGCATAAGTGGGCGAAAAATCACTGTATTTGCTATTTAACCGCTTTATTTTCTCCACAATATACCTATTGTCTTTGGGTTCGTTAAGCATCATCATACTTGATGCCAGACCTTTTTGTGCCCTCACATCAGCTGGCACCTCTAATAGATAAGCCTCATACTCGGGTATAGCCTTGTCTATATTACCTGTTTCGCGGTAACTTTCGGCTAAATAATATTGAGCCTCTCGTACCGGATAATCGTATCTTACCGCCTTTGAATAGGCCGAAGCTGCTTTGCTAGCCTTATTGGTTTTTCGATAAGATTCGCCCATAAAATAAGCGTATTCACCTTTGTTGTATTTGTTTTTTTCGCCCGAATAAGCCCGCTTGTACAATTCGGCTGCCCGTGTGTATTCTCCAATTTCAAAGGCTTTTTGTGCCGATGATGCTTTTTTGCCACCTGAGCATCCTGTAAACAGCAAAGATGCCAAGTATAGTATAAATAAAATATATTGAACCGATTGCTTCATATTACTTTTTGGTAATGAGCCGTAAAAATAGCTTAAAATAGTTAGTAATGAAAACGCAAAAATATCGGCTTTATTTTGCTATCGCTGTCAAACTAAAAATAAATAGGTGATGACAACGTACAATTTATCTGGGTTTACTGAGCAAGTAGAGCGCATGAATAATTCCCGGAATATACCCCAGCATGGTCAATAAGAAGTTTATCCAAAATCTTTTCCCAATTCCAAAGGCGAATGCCACTCCTACGGGTGGAATTAGTATGGCACTTATAATTTCAAACAATCTCATTTGGTATATTTCTTTCTATTAAAACAATATGCGATAGCAGATTGGCGATAACAAATTAGCAATAGCACATTGGTGATAGCAGATTTAATTCAATCGTAAATCACATAACCTGTCGCGTGAAGAATGAACGGGATCGCATATCTCAAATCGTATATTACTAAAGTGCTCCCACCCTTACCTATCTTTCAGAGGCACATACGGGGAACTGTCGATCACGCACCTATAAGCAGGGCGAATAATGCGACGACTTGAAAAGGTAACTTCCTCAATACGGTGTGCGGCCCATCCGGCTATACGGGCAACGGCAAAAATTGGGGTATATATTTCTTTGGGAATTTTGATGCAATCATATACAAATCCCGAATAAAAATCGACGTTGGCACAGATCACCTTGGCATGGGCTCCTTTGAAACGATAGAAAACTTCAGGAGCAAGCTCTTCTATCAGTGCATACAGATCAAACTCGTCCATCTTATCCTTTTCTTCGGCCAGCTCACGTGCCTTCTCCTTTAAAATTACAGCTCGTGGGTCCGATAGGGTGTAAATAGCATGGCCGATACCATATATTTTTCCGGCGCCATCAAAGGCTTCCTTGTTTAATAATTTCAACAGATAATCCGACACTTCTTTTTTGTCGGTCCAAACCTTTACGTTTTCTTTGATGTTTTGCATCATATCCATCACCTTGAGGTTGGCTCCACCATGGAGTCTACCTTTTAGCGAACCCAGGGCCGCTGCTATGGCCGAATAGGTATCAGTTTGGGCAGAGCTAACCACCCTTGTAGTAAAGCTTGAGTTATTACCTCCACCGTGTTCGGCATGAATAACAAGACATAAATCCAGCAAATCGGCTTCAAGCTTGGTATATTCTTGGCCTTTGAGCATGTACAAGAAATTTTCGGCCAGACTTAAATGCTTTTGCGGATGGCGTATAATTAAGGATTTGTGTTGATACGAGTGACGCATGCCGTAATAGGCATAAGCCACAATTACAGGAAACTTTGCTATGAGACTTATGGCCTGCTTCATCAGGTTTACCTCGCTGTAGTCCTCAGCACGGTCGTCGGCGGCATAAAGTCCGAGAACCGATCGTGCCAGCATGTTCATAACATCGCGGCCTCTCAGGGATAATATCATGCTTTTTGAGAAGAAGGAAGGCAGTTCGCTTTTGCGGGCGAGATATTCTGTAAATTCAGTCAGTTCGGTTTCACTAGGCAGTTTGCCGGTAAGCAATAGATAGGCAGTTTCCTCAAACCCATGACGACCTGTGGAAAGAAAGCCCTGGGTAAGATCCTTTAACTCAACGCCACGATAATAAAGCTCCCCTTCGCGCGGTATCAGTACACCATCCTTTTTATCGTAACCAACCACGTTTCCGATATGGGTAAGGCCAACCAATACACCCGAAAAATCTTCATTTCGCAATCCGCGTTTAACGCCCATCTGCGTAAAAAGATCCTTTTCTATTTCGCATGATTGCACGGCCATCTTAGCCAGGTTTTCCAGTAATGCCATTTTTCTTTTTATTATTTACTTAACAATTCAATTGCTTGGTTAACCGCTTTAAAGTTGAAAGAATCAACCAGCGTTTCCATTTTTTGTTTTATTTGCGTGTTGCACAAGTTCCCAATGCTTCCCTCGTGCGTGTGAGCTACGGTAAGTTCAGGTTCAAAAGTACCATCCTCAATCATAGCACCAACTTGCTTATAAGCGTCTCTAAACGGCACCCCTTGCAACACCAACTTATTAACCTCCTCAACGCTAAAGGCATATTTGTACATCTCATTGCTAAGAACATCTTTTTTAATAGTGATGTTGTTTACGGCAAAAGTAGCCAGATCCAAACAGCTAATCAGCTCATCAAAGGCCGGTAAAAAGGTTTCTTTGATTAATTGCAAATCCCTAAAATAACCCGACGGGAGATTACCCGTAATCATCCCGATGCTTTGTGGCAGCGATTGTATCTGATTGCACTTGGCTCGGATGAGCTCAAATACATCGGGATTTTTTTTATGGGGCATGATACTCGAACCTGTTGTTAGTTCTCCAGGCAAAGTCAGAAAACTAAAATTCTGACTCATATACAAACAAGCATCAGTGGCAAATTTACCCACCGTATAGGCCACGGAACTCAAGGCCATGGTCACATTTTTTTCTGTTTTTCCACGCCCCATTTGTGCATAAACCACATTGTAGTTCATGTTATCGAATCCCAGCAAATCAGTGGTTAGCTGACGATTCAAAGGAAAGCTACTTCCATAGCCTGCGGCTGCACCCAACGGGTTTTGATTGCTTATTTTCCATGCTGCCTTAAGCATGTACATGTCGTCGGTAAGGCTTTCGGCATAGGCGCCAAACCATAATCCAAAAGAGGATGGCATGGCCACTTGCAGGTGCGTATACCCGGGAATCAGAACATCTTTATAATTTTCGCTTTGGGCTTGTAGGGCTTCAAAAAACTCTTTAACGGCCTCTACTACATGTTCAATCTTATTGCGGATAAACAATTTTAAGTCCAACAAAACCTGATCGTTACGCGATCGCCCGCTGTGTACTTTTTTACCTATATCACCCAAACGGTCTGTGAGCATCATCTCTACCTGAGAGTGCACATCTTCCACCCCGTCTTCGATTTTAAAATTGCCGCTCACCGTGTCGGAATAAATGTTTTTTAATTCCGACAGCAATTGTTGCAGTTCTTCTTTGTGCAACAGACCAACACTTTCCAACATGGTGATGTGGGCCATGGTTCCTAACACATCAAAGGGAGCCAGATATAAATCCATTTCCCGATCCTTACCCACCGTAAAGCTTTCTACCTTTTTGTTTACCTGTATTCCTTTATCCCAAAGTTTCATGAACAATCCCTTTTCTAATTAAAACACAACGGTTGCCATATCAAGATGTTGATTTACCTGGTTGATTAATTGTAAATACAGCGCTGAAGGCAATTACGAATTCCTAATTTTGTTGCCGATATTTATTATGGATGCAACAAAAATATATTAATTAACTTACAAATTCAAGCTAAGCTAATGATTTTATGACATTAGTCACAGTTTTAAGTCCTTCAAAAGTTCGTAATAAATTTTCACTCCCTCTTTTATCTCCCCCAGTTTAATATATTCATCAGCCGTATGTGAACGTCCGGAGTGCCCTGGGCCCATCTTTAAGGTTGTAAAGTTCATCAAAGCTTGATCGGATGTGGTTGGTGAGCCATAACAGGTGCGCCCCATCTGCAAACCCTTTTTAACTATCGGATGCTGCATGGCGATAGCGGAACTGTTTAACCGGGTGCTCCGGGGAGTTACCTGGCTCTTTACTTTACTTCGAATGATATCCACAATTTGCAGGTTACTGTACTTTTCGTTAACACGCACATCCACCACAAATTTGCAGGTATCGGGGACCACGTTATGCTGGCTACCGGCTTCTATTTGGGTCACGGTCATCTTTACCGGGCCAAACAAATCGGATATTTCGGGAAACTGATAATTCCGAAACCATTCTATATCCTGCAGGGCTTCGTAAATAGCATTCGTCCCCTCGTTACGGGCGGCATGACCTGCCTTACCTTTGGCTTCGCAGTCCAAAACCAACAATCCCTTTTCGCCAACAGCCATTTGCATGTCGGTTGGCTCACCCACTATTCCTAAATCTATTGGCCCCAACTCGGATAAAATCAGAGCGATACCGTTGACCCCGGAAATTTCTTCCTCCGCCGTAGCTGCATAAACAAGGTTGTAAGGTTGGTCTTCCTCTGCCAACAATAAAAAAGTGGCTAGCAAGGAAACCAAAGGGCCGCCTGCATCGTTACTCCCCAATCCATATAAAAAATCTCCTTCGACGGTGGGTGTATAAGGCGGGTAAGTCCATTTTGACGAAGGTTTTACCGTATCGATGTGCGAGTTGAGCAAGATACTGGGTTTATGGCTGTCGTTTGCTTTTGCCCAAACCCATACGTTGTTTCCTTTTCTATTTACCGAAAGTCCTTTGCCCTTTAAAAAGCTTTCCATCAAATCGGCGGCCTTGTCTTCGTTACGGCTTAGGGACTCAATGGAAATAAGTTGTTTTAAAAGTTCTATAGCTTGGGCGGTGTATGTTTGGATGTTTTTCATGATTTATTATTAAATTATGCTCGATTTAATGAAATACTATTTACACATATCCAATCTAATATCTATCTCTCATAATTATAGTCGCTTATAATAAATAAGTGGATAGTAGTTTTTTAAAATATTCCATTCACCAGCAGTCCAGACCGGTGCAAACCTACCGTGCAAATCTAATAAACCTTGTGCTGCACCGGATTATCATGACGTTTTTAACCCCGGGTTTCACCCGGGGTTATTCATATTTTTACCCCTCCAGGGTAGATTTACAATACGACCTTTTCCTTCTGTCTTACTGGCAAAAGCAAGCCGCCTTATGTTGGGCAACATACTATCCGTAAGCTTTGCTTAATACTTTGCCTTCAAATCTTGATACTTTTTTCAAATAATCACCTTAAAGAATTAAAAGAGTCCCTGAATCAAAACCGGACTTTAATCCTTCGGTATTGGTAATAACTACTTTTGCAACGCCGCTATCGAGAGCTTTAAAGCCATTATCCAACTTCGGTATCATTCCTTCGGCAATTACCCCGCTTTGTTGATATTCTTTAAAAAGCTTATGACTCAATTTTTCAATTACCGCATCCTCATTTTCCGGGTCGCTTAAAACACCTTTTTTCTCAAAACAGTAAACCAGATTAACTTGATAGTGCTTTGCAAAAGCCACTGCCAAGGCCGAAGCCATGGTATCAGCATTGGTATTGAGCATATTGCCTAAGCCGTCGTGCGTTAAGGGTGCAACTACAGGCACTACATTTTTGTTAAGAAGCTCCATCAACTCTCCCACCTGAACGGATTCCACATCGCCCACATAACCATAATCGATATCTTTTACGGGTCGCTTTACTGCCCTAATCAAATTCAGGTCGGCACCGGTAAGCCCTATGGCATTTGCTCCCTTGGCTTGCAATGAGGCCACAATGTTTTTATTGACCAGCCCGGCATATACCATGGTCACCACCTTTAGTGTTTCCAGGTCGGTAATCCTGCGCCCTTCCACCATTTTTGTTTCGATGCCCAGTTGTTCGGCCACTTTAGTAGCAGAGCGTCCGCCGCCATGTACCAGTATTTTTAGCCCCGGCAAAGCCACAAAATCTGCGAGTAATTTCTGCAGGGATTCTGGCGTTTCCACTACCTTTCCGCCTACTTTTACTATAGTTAGTTGTTGCATGATGTTTTTAATTAGGCACTTAGCAATCTAAATTAGGAATAAAACTACCTTCTCGAAAAACTAAAGTTTCCACAATTATGTAATGTTTTTCAAGAATCTAAATAATTCGTTTCGATATTTATTTCGTCGCAAAATTTGAATATCCATTGTTTAATCATTGTGATGCGACGATTTGATAATACTTTATACCTAGGGTTGCGCTGCGCTTACCCTAGGCTTTTACAATACGCCCCGTTGGGGCTTGATTTACAATACAAAGTAAATTTTCTTTGTGTTCCTACGTAGCCTTAGTGCCTTTGTGGTTTAAATCGAATTAACTTAATATTACAAACTCTCCAACATCCTTTTAATCACTGTTTGTGCCGACACTACACGGTTTGCGGCCTGCGGAACAACGATGGAGTTTTTGCTTTCGATAACACCGTCGGTAACGATCATGTTACGACGAACCGGCAAACAGTGCATAAATTTGGCATTGTTGGTCAAAGCCATTTTTTCCTCATCAACAGTCCAATCCCTGTCTTGGCTAATTACCTGGCCATAGTCCTTGAACGAGGACCAGTTTTTGGCGTAGATAAAATCGGCATCCTTAAAAGCTTTACGCTGATCGTATTCAATATTGGCACCCTGAGAAAATTCATCGGCCAGTTCATAACCTCGCGGATGTGTTATTACAAATTCCACATCGGCTTTTTTCATCCATTCGGCAAAGGAGTTGGCTACAGCCTGGGGCAATGCCCGAGGATGTGGTGCCCAGGTAAGTACGACCTTTGGACGTTCCTTTTGTTTATGCTCTTCGATGGTTATCAGGTCGGCAAAAGCTTGCAAGGGGTGGCGAGTAGCCGATTCCAGACTGATAACAGGAACGCCCGAATACTGAATAAACTGATTAATTACTTTTTCGTTGTAGTCGTCCTCCTTGCTTTCGAAGGTAGCAAAGGATCGCACGCCAATGATATCGCAATACTGGCCTATCACCGGAACAGCCTCTTTGATATGTTCTGGCTTGTCGCCATCCATCACTACGCCCATTTCGCTTTCCAGCTTCCAGCCGTCTTTGTTTATATCTAGTACCATCACGTTCATGCCCATGTTCATGGCAGCTTTTTGGGTGCTCAAACGGGTTCGTAAGCTAGAGTTAAAAAACACCAATATGATGGTCTTATTTTTTCCTAATTCCTGAAATGCATAGGGATTTTTTTTTATTTCAAACGCTTCTTTTAGAGCTTGTTTTAAATCCCCTATGTCGTCAACTTTTAAATATCGTTTCATTCTAATTTTAGTATCAAGTAGTGAGTGTCAAGTAATGAGTATCAAGATAAAATAGATTTGCAAAAAACAAGGAACGGTTCTTTATTGACATGATGTAAATAAAGAACCGTTCCCAGCCCTAAGCCGGACGTATATTTCCGTTGCCGCGTACAAGCCATTTATAGCTCGTTAATTCGCGCAATGCCATGGGACCGCGGGCATGGAGTTTTTGTGTGCTGATCCCTATTTCGGCTCCCAGTCCAAATTGTGCACCATCGGTAAATGCGGTAGAGGCATTAGAATAAACCGCAGCAGCATCCACCTCATTCAAAAAACGGGCAATCACCTCAGTATCTTCTGCAATGATGGCCTCGCTGTGTTTTGAGCTGTAGGTATAAATATGGTTGAGTGCCTCATCCAAATTGTCCACTGTTTTGATACTCATCTTCAGCGACAAGAATTCTGTTCCGTACGAATCTTCGTTTACTTTTTGCAACAGCTCATCGGGATAATTTCCGTGCAGGCTGGCAAAAGCTCTTTCATCTGCAAAAATCTCCACCTCAAACTTCTTCATACCTTCCACTATTTGAGGAAGGTTGGGGAGTTGACTTGCATGTAGCACCAAACAATCCAGTGCGTTACAAACGCTGCATCTCCTGGTTTTTGCGTTCACTACTATCGCAGCTGCCTTTTTTACATCTGCCGAAACATCTACATAAGTATGAACAATGCCTGCACCAGTTTCAATAACGGGAATATTGGCATTGCGACGCACGCTATCGATAAGGTTTTGCGATCCGCGGGGAATTAATATATCTACATAACCCACCGCATTCATTAATTCGGTAGCTGCGGAACGGTCGGGAGGTAACAACTGTAAAAGCTCCGAGCTCAAACCTTCCTCTTTTAATGTCTGATGTATCAAATCGGCAATGGCTTTATTGGAATATTGTGCATCGCTCCCACCTTTTAGCACACACGCATTACCACTCTGCATGCAAAGTGCAAACACATCGAAAGTAACATTTGGTCGTGCTTCGTAAATCACACCAACAACACCGAGTGGCACCCGGATTTTCTGCAAGGTCATCCCGTTATCCAATACTTTCTCCTCTAAAATTTCGCCTATTGGAAAAGGCAAGCGAGCTACATTTCGAATATCGGATGCAATACCTTGAATGCGGTCGCTAGTTAGCTTGAGGCGGTCGTATTTTGGATCGTCTTTATCCATTGCATCCAAGTCCTTTTGGTTGGCGGCCAAAAGCTGTGGAACATTTTCCTCAGCCCTATCTGCCAGTCTGTTTAAGAGCGCCGCAATATCGGATTTCTTAATTTTTGACAAACCGCGCGCTGCTTCCTTCACTTTTTCGAATTGATGTAAACATTGCATATTGTAATGTATTTTATATTCAAATGGTTAATAAATCTACTAATTCAATCTCCTTACCTCATATTAAACATCTTTCCTCTGCTCTAGCCGCAGGGCTCTTCCTTTCTTGCTAAGGTATCGCTTTGAGCCAAATAATATTTTACACGAGGCCGGTCGAACCAGCATAAAACATCTGCTCATAAATGAAAATATTGATAAAAAACACCGTTAACTTGTGGCGTTAGTTATCCTATAAGAGCCTAAATATCGGGAAATAAATACAAATAATCATAATGTATGAGGGGTTGATATTTTTTATCGTTTAAATGCTCATCGGCTTTTGAACGGTCGTATTTAGCCTTTCCAATACCAATAATTTTTTCGCCTTCGGATATGATTTTTAACAAATCTCCTTTTTTAAAGTCCCCATTCATTTTTACTACACCCGCTAAAAGCAAGCTGGTAGCTTTAGTCGAATGCAAGGCATCAAAAGCACCTTTGTTGATATGCACCTCGGCATGGGCGAAAGATTCGGAATAAGCCATCCATTTTTTAACCGCGGGATTTTTTTCACCGGGAATAAAACGGGTATGTTCTACCTCATTCGGATTGCGGTTTAAATCAAGCAAAATATTGTTCTGTGTTCCATTGGCAATATGCACCGAGATTCCGGATGCGGCGGTTTTTTGGGCAATACGGCATTTGGTTAACATGCCTCCTCGTCCAAAATCAGATTTAGTGGCAGAAATGTATTTGAACAAATCGGTATTGGAACTGCCTATATTCCTGATTACCTCCGTACCCTCAACCTTGGGATTGCCATTGTAAATACCGTTTACATTGCTCAAAATAAACAAAGCATCACTGCTCATCATGGTAGCCAGCAGTCCCGCCAACTCGTCATTATCGGTAAACATCAAAGCAGTAACCGATACGGCATCGTTTTCGTTAATTACAGGTATAATTCCGTTATCCCACAAGGCGGTAAGACAGTTTTTCATATTTAAATAATGCTCACGCGATCTAAAATCTTGCTTCGTTACCAATACTTGTCCGCATAAAAGACCATGGTTCTGAAAAAGGTTGGAATAGGTGTCTATCAATTTAACTTGCCCCACGGAAGAAAGAACCTGCCGCGACGAAACCGTATCCGTTTTTTTGCTTAAACGAACCATGGATCTTCCGGCAGCAACCGCACCAGAGGATACCAGAATGATTTTCTTATTTTTGGTATGCAGTTCTGCAATTTGATCTACCAAATGCGAAACTCTTTGTAAATGCAGGGTTCCATCCTTTTGTGTAAGGACGTTGGAACCAATTTTTATGATAATGGATTTAAACACCGTTTTTTTAGACTTTTAGACTTAGAGATAAGAGACTTTTAGATTAAAGGATAAATTGATTATTGGCGGATGGCTATTGGCTACAAGCTATTAGCTATTAGCTATTCCTACTTTCCATTTTCAATTTTGTTATACGAAGTAAGTAATCCCTTTATCAATGCGGAGCTGAAACCTTGATGTTCCATCTCGTTAAGGCCCGAAATGGTTATACCGCGCGGGGTGGTTACCTTATCGATTTCTTCTTCGGGGTGCGTGCCGGATTTTATCAATAATTCAGCGGCCCCCTTCACGGTTTGCGCCGCAATTTTTAAGGCCAAATCGGAGCCGAAACCTATTTCTACCCCACCTTGTGTAGCTGCACGGATAAACCGGAGTGCATAGGCAATACCGCAAGCAGCCAGTACCGTGGCCGAAGACATGAGCTCTTCGGGAATTATAAGTGCTTGACCAAGTTGTTCAAAGAGTAGCAGTACATTTTTTTCCTCTTCCTCATTGGCCTGATAAGCCGAAATACAGGTCATGGATTCGCCGATGGCAATAGCCGTGTTAGGCATCGCCCTAAATATGGGCAATGTTTTTCCAAAATAGCTTTGTATGGTGGGCGAATCGACCCCCGTGGCCAACGAAATAATGATAGTTCCTGCTTTAACAACAGGATTTATCTCTTCAACTATTTGTTTTAATTGATAAGGTTTTACGGCGATAAAAAGAATATCGGCATCAGCAGTTGCGTGCTTATTATCGGAAGTGATGTTAATGCCCAATTCTTTAATATGTTGAAGAAGTTGTACCCTCCGACGTGTAACGGTAAGGTTTGATGCGGCAATAATCTTAGAGTTTAAAATGCCTTTTGCTATGGCTTGTCCCAAGTTTCCGCCACCAACGATGGCAATTTTTTTATCTTTCATAATCTCACTTAATTCATTATTCCAGAGCTGCTACAGAACAACGAATTAAACGCCATTCGATGCATCAATACTCTACACCGTTTATACTTACTTTAACATGCCCCCAGTTTTCGCCCGATTTAATACGATACAACTGCATTTCGCTGATGCCAAATTGCCTGGCAATGATTTTCAACCGTGATTTGCGTTTAGGGTCAAATATTTTATGTTTTATGCGCATAACCTCAGTTGATGACAGCTTATGGCCTTGCAGCATTTTACGTCCTTTTTGTTTTTCCCTAGCTTCTAAAACTATAGGGTTTCCTTGTTGATGTTTAAACACCTCGTCTTTGGTGCTCCATTTTAAATTCTCAACGTAGTTGTTATTTTTATTGTAATCTAAATGAATAACAAAATCGGCATCTTTGCTTTGCTTTGGTTTAAAATACTCCGCTACCAGTTTATGCACATAAAAAGTTTTTGACTTACCAAAAGGACGAACCGGGAAAGTAGGATAACCCCTCAGTGCACCTCCTTTAATTATTTGCCCTTGCGCAATAGCATCGGTATAACTAATTATTCTCCCATAATTGGAGATGGCATACTTCTTTTTAAGTGCTCCTTCTTCAAAATTAATATCTCTCCATTCCTCGTTCCAAAAAAAATTAATCATGGCCTTTTTTTTAATTGTGTGTTACAATTGTATCAGGCCTACATTCATATTGATTCCGCTAATTTATCCAGAAAAAAATCACCTTGATCTATTCTGAGGGTGAGCGGGGGCAAAATTCGAATGATATTGGAACCTGATACACCGGTAAAGATTTTATCTTCGTACAGAAGTTTTTTTCTTAAACCTGATATATCCATACCAAAATCCAAGCCAATCATCAATCCCAAGCCACGTACTTGGCAGCTGGGAAGTATCTGCCTTGCTTTATTTATGATGTGATTACCCACCTTTGCGGCATTTTCGATTAAATGCTCTTGTTCCATCACCTCTAAAACGGCCAATGCCGCAGCACATGCCAAGTAGTTGCCTCCAAAGGTAGTACCCAACATACCAAACCAAGGCTCAAACTCATTGGAAATGAGCACTCCACCAATCGGGAAGCCGTTACCCATCCCTTTGGCCATTGTTACCAAATGAGGCTTTACCTTGCTGTGCTGAAAGGCAAAAAACTTCCCTGAACGACCATAACCAGACTGAATTTCATCCAAAATAAATACTGCCTGATACTTATCACAAAGCATCCGGAGCCCTTCTAAAAACGATGCATCAGGCACGATGATACCACCAATACCCTGAATTCCTTCAATGATTACAGCACACACATCCTTTTTCTTCAGTTCGTTTTCAACTGCTTCCAAGTCGTTAAGCTCAATGATTACCACTTCGTGATTACTGTTGATGGGAGCAATTATTTTGGCATTATCGGTAATGGCCACTGCTGCCGAGGTACGACCGTGAAACCCCTTTTTAAAGGCTATCACTTTCTTTTTGCCGGTGGCAAAAGATGCCAGCTTTAGCGCGTTCTCGTTGGCTTCGGCACCTGAATTACACAGAAAAAGGTCGTAATCATCCAATCCAGATAATTCGCCCAATTTTTGCGCTAAATCTTTTTGCATTTGGTTTTGAACCGAGTTGGAATAGAAACCAATTTCATTCAACTGCTGGGTAATGCGCTCTACATAATGAGAATGCGTGTGCCCAATGCTTATTACAGCATGACCTCCGTACAAATCGAGGTATTTATTCCCGTCTTTATCCCATACGTAACAACCTTGCGCCTTTATGGGCTCAATGTTAAAAAGAGGATATACATCAAATAGTTTCATATTTTCAAAATTAGACAAAAGACTAAGAGATAATAGATTATTAGACGTCCAAATTAAAAGGCTACTGATTTAAGCCTCAGACCTGACCTTCGATCAAGTCCGAACATCAGGTTCATATTTTCTACGGCTTGCCCTGATGCCCCTTTTATCAAATTATCAATCATGCTAACTATCAAAAGTTTATCATCGTGCTTTTCGATATACAAAATAGCTTTGTTGGTATTTACAACCTGTTTCAGGTGCGGATTAATATCCGAAACCGTTACAAAGGGATGATTCTGATAATACTGTTTATACAAACGCACAGCTTCCTCCTCGCTTAACGTGCAATTGGTATAGGCGGTGGCCAGAATTCCACGGGCAAAATTACCACGTACAGGTATAAAATTTACCGGCAGGTCAAAACCATGTTGCAACTGCATAAGCGATTGCTTTATCTCGCCCAAATGCTGATGCGAGAAAGCTTTATAAATGGAAACATTGTTGTTACGCCAACTAAAATGTGAGGTTGATGTGGGTTGTTGTCCGGCACCGGTACTTCCGGTCACCGCGTTTACATGTACCTCGTTTAATTTACCTGCAGCAGCCAATGGCAACAAAGCCAGCTGAATAGCGGTAGCAAAGCAACCTGGGTTGGCTATTTTATCGGCTGTTTTAATAGCTTCCAAATTAAGCTCAGGAAGACCATAAACAAAATCGTTTCCTTCTGCATTTAATCTATAATCGTGACTGAGGTCTATTATCTTGATGTGTGCAGGTATTGCGTTGGCGTTTAAAAACTCTTTCGACTTACCATGTCCCATGCACAAAAATATCACATCCACAACCTCTGTGTTCAACTCTGCCGAAAAGGTTAAATCGGTATCGCCCAACAAATCGGTATGCACTGAAGCTACTGGATTACCCGCATTACTGGTACTCTGTACGCAAGTTATTTCCACATCGGGATGCGTGAGTAAAATACGCAATAACTCCCCGGCAGTATAACCTGCACCTCCTACTATTCCTACTTTAATCATTTTTTTATTTAGATAAGAGACATTAGATAATTAGATAATAGAAAATAATGCGAATACAGTGTTAAATGGCTAATAATTTATGTGATTTTTGCGGTTACTTAAAAGCTTCTAAAACATCTATAATATTAGCAATCAATAGGATAATCAATAAAATAACAACTCCAGAATTAATAAGTATGGCAAGTACTTTCTTCAATGATGAATTCTCTTTTCGTCCTTTAATCCCCTGTATAAAACCAATAATACCGAGTATTCCTGCTATCAATATTGGAAATCCAATAAGCAATTCTCCAAGAGGAATGTTTTTCCCAACTTTAAGAAGGATACTTAAAAATGCTATAGTAATCAATAATAAAATCACCATTCCAATTCTGAATGACTTTTCAATATGTGTTTTCGCCATCTTCATTTGAATTTTTTATTCACATGGATTACAAAGTTAGTATATCATCACATCTAACCTTAACCAGCTTTCTTTATTCGATATCCAACTGGCCTTTGTGTACACTGTTAAAAATTTTGAGTTGGTTACCCAATATGGCCGTGAATCCTTTTACATCATCGCCGCTCCATCCTTTGTTTACCTCACCATAATCACCAAAGCCGGAGTTCATTAGGTCGTTATCTGATTCAATGCCCACCGTTTCAAAGCGGTATGGGTAAAGTTTAAGGATAACTTTGCCCGTAACATTCTGCTGGGAGTTGTCGAGAAACTTTTCAATATCCCTCATCACTGGCTCCACATATTGGGCTTCGTGCAACAGCATACCATACCAGTTACTCAATTGCTCCTTCCAGTACATTTGCCATTTGGTAAGGGTATGCTTTTCGAGCAGATGATGCGCTTTGATAATAAGCATGGGAGCGGCAGCCTCAAAGCCAACTCTTCCTTTTATACCAATAATGGTATCGCCCACATGGGTATCGCGTCCAATGGCATAAGCCGAACCGATGGCCTCTATTTTTCGGATGGCATCAACGGGCGTGGCAAAGGTTTCGCCGTTTACCGAGGCAATTTCCCCTTTGATAAACTCAATGGTCAATTCTGCTGGCTCCTGACTCTTCAATTGGCTTGGATAGGCCGTTTCGGGTAAGGATTTATTGGAGGTAAGCGTTTCTTTGCCTCCAACACTGGTTCCCCAAAGTCCTTTGTTGATGGAGTATTCCATCTTTTTCCAATCCTTTTCTACGCCATGTTTAATCAGATACTCTATTTCCTGCTGACGCGATAAAGTCAAATCGCGGATGGGAGTGATTATTTCAATTTCGGGGGCTATAATCTTAAAAGTAAGGTCAAAACGCACTTGGTCGTTACCAGCTCCTGTGCTTCCGTGGGCAATATATTTTGCACCAATTTTACGCGCATAATCCACAATGGCGTATGCCTGAAAAATTCGCTCGGAACTTACCGATAATGGATAGGTATTATTTTTTAAGATGTTACCAAAAATCATATATCGGATGCAATTGCGGTAATAAACATCGGTTACATCTAAGGTAACATGTTTTGTTACGCCCAATTTGTATGCACCTTCTTCAATGGTTACTAATTCCTCATTTCCGAATCCTCCTGTGTTGGCAATAGCCGAATATACATCAAGATTTTTTTCGTGCTTTAAATATTTAACACAAAACGATGTGTCTAAACCACCGCTAAAAGCTAATACTATTTTTTCCATTTTATCTTTTATTTTATTTGACGAGTTGATAATCTTTTCTCGCCTCTACATTTACTTTTTTAATATTCTTTTTCAATTTGCTTCTTCAATAATTGTGAGCCCAATTAATTTCAACCTAAATAATTTAGAAATAGTTGCTATTAAAATGAGAAAAATTTCAAATTCAACTTTTTAAAGTAGGATGACTTGCCGTTCTCACTTTTCTGGTCAGCCTCCTTTTTTGAATCGGTCTCATTTTTTGGGTTGCTGTTCTTTTTTTTATCCCCATTAAGGAATACAGACTGTTTAAACCTCAACCATCTTTTATATACGCTCAAACTCTTTGGCTCTTCTTCATCTTTCTTTTTTACGCGCTGCGGATCGTACAACATACCGGTACAAAGGCAATGCTTACGGTTTGTACGGGTAAGAATATCATAATTCACACAGCTCTGACAGCCTTTCCAAAACATCTCGTCGTCGGTAAGTTCCGAAAAGGTAACAGGTACATATCCCAGCTCCGAATTGATTTTCATCACGGCAAGTCCTGTTGTCAAACCAAACAGTTTAGAGTCGGGGTATCTTTTTCGCGACAAGTCAAAGGCTTTTGTTTTAATGGCCTTGGCCAAACCCTTGCCTCTAAATGCTTCAACCACAATTAAACCTGAGTTGGCCACAAACTTATCATGCCCCCAGGTTTCTATGTAGCAAAAACCGGCAAAAGTATCTCCTTGCAAAGCTATAATGGCCTTGCCTTCGTTTATCTTCTGAATAATATAGCCCGGACTGCGCTTGGCAATACCCGTACCCCTTACCCTTGCAGCGTCTGCAATAGTCTCGAGTATCTCATCCACATATTTTAAATGGGATTCTTTCGCTATATCAATATAAAATTCGTCTTTCATTTACTTTCTTACTTCTTAATCAACAGTTAGACTTTACTTTTAAGCCCTGGAATAAACATCGATAATGTTTCAAATATATGTCCTCTCGAAACACCTTCCCTTATAATCAACAAAATTGTGTCGTCGCCGGCAATGGTACCCAATATTTCGTATGGGTCGTGACTATCAATAACAGAGGCCACCCCATTGGCAAAGCCAGGTCGGGTTTTAATAACCACCAGATTGCCGCTGTAATTAATGGATTCAACGCTTCCAATCGGAAAATCGTCCTGTACCTCATTGAACTGCCTTTGCGCTCCCGAAGGCAGTTCATACACATAGCCTTTATCAGGATGTGGTATCTTGCCCACTTTTAAAAATTTCAAATCGCGCGATAAAGTGGCCTGAGTAGTTACAAACTCAAGCTTTTCCATAAGATGCAATAACTCTTCCTGAGAGCTTATCTTTTGTGTGCTTATTATATTTTGAATTGCCACTAATCTTTGCGCTTTACTTTTCATTGTATATTTATTCAATTGCAGTGCAAAAATATACAGATTTTGAAAATATTCAAATGATTTTTGCAAAAAATTTCTATTTTTGCACTCGAATACCATTATATCCATTTTATAATAGCCATTTACAAATGATCAAAGACATTAAAAAAGTAATAGTACTAGGTTCGGGTGCGCTAAAAATAGGCGAAGCAGGAGAGTTTGACTATTCAGGTTCTCAAGCCCTTATAGCATTAAAGGAAGAGGGTATAGAAACGGTTTTGGTGAACCCAAACATTGCCACCGTTCAAACATCGGATAAACTTGCCGACAAAATTTATTTTTTACCTGTTACTCCCTTTTTTGTGGAGGAGGTAATTAAAAAAGAAAAACCGCAAGGTATTTTATTGGCTTTTGGAGGACAAACAGCGTTAAACTGTGGCACCAAGCTTTATTTAGCGGGCATTTTTGAGAAGTACAATATTCAGGTATTAGGAACGCCTGTACAGTCGATTATTAATACCGAAGACCGCGAAATTTTCGCCAACAAGCTAAAGGAGATTGATGTAAAAACACCGGTTAGTCTTGCTGTAACGTCTGTTCAGGCTGCCCTTGATGCATCAGACAAGATAGGTTTCCCCATTATTGTTCGCGCTGCATACACACTTGGTGGTATGGGAAGTGGATTTTGCAATAGTAAAGAGGAACTAAAAGAACGTGCCGAAAATGCATTCTCCTATTCGGATCAGATACTTGTTGAGGAATCGCTAAAGGGATGGAAAGAAGTGGAGTACGAAGTGGTACGCGACAAGTATAACAACTGCATCACGGTTTGTAATATGGAAAACTTTGATCCGCTGGGTATTCACACCGGAGAAAGTATTGTGGTAGCACCCTCACAAACCCTATCGAACGCCGAATATCATAAACTTCGAGAACTGGCCATAAAAATTATCCGACATATTGGCGTAGTTGGAGAATGTAACGTTCAGTACGCATTAGATCCTGAATCGGAAGATTACCGTGTAATTGAGGTTAACGCCCGTTTATCGCGTTCCAGTGCTTTGGCTTCCAAAGCCACCGGATATCCGTTGGCCTTTGTGGCTGCAAAATTAGGTTTGGGATATGGATTGCATGAACTTCAGAACTCTGTGACCAAGGTAACATCCACCTTTTTTGAACCCGCACTGGATTATGTAGTCTGTAAAATACCCCGTTGGGACCTTAATAAGTTTAATGGTGTAAGCAAGCAGATAGGCAGCAGCATGAAGTCGGTTGGCGAGATTATGTCCATCGGACGAACTTTTGAGGAGGCCATACAAAAAGGACTGCGGATGATAGGGCAAGGGATGCACGGTTTTGTTGCCAACCAACCCTTCAAAGGTGTAGATGTAAGAACTGAACTAGCCGAACCTACCGATCAACGTATATATGCCATTGCGGAAGCTTTTAACATGGGCATGAGCGTTGACGAAATACACCAATTAAGCAAAATAGACCACTGGTTTCTGGAAAAGCTAAAAAATATTACCAATTTAGAAAAGGAATTAAAAACCTACTCAAAACTGGAGAGTTTAACCGACGTTTTACTTCGTGACGCTAAAAGAATGGGTTTCTCTGATTTTCAGATAGCACGTTGTATTTTCAAAAGCACCAGCGAAGTAATTGGAAACGACCTGCTAAAGGTTAGAACGGAACGCAAAAAGCGCAATATTTTACCGGTAGTTAAACAAATTGACACCTTGGCCGGCGAGTTTCCGGCAAAAATCAATTATCTATATTTAACCTACAGTGGTACAGAACACGATATAGAGTATGAGAAAGACGGAAATTCGGTGATTGTATTGGGCAGTGGTGCCTATCGCATTGGCAGCTCTGTAGAATTTGATTGGTGTAGTGTAAATGCCCTCAACACCATCCGCGAGCAAAAGTACCGTTCGGTAATGATTAACTACAATCCCGAAACGGTGAGTACCGATTATGATATGTGCGACAGGCTCTACTTCGATGAGCTTTCGTTTGAACGTGTGCTAGATATCATCGAACTGGAAGCACCCAAGGGAGTTATTGTTTCAGTTGGAGGTCAGATTCCAAATAACCTAGCCATGAAGTTACATGGGCAAAACGTACCTATTTTGGGAACATCACCCGAGAATATCGATAATGCAGAGAATCGTCAGAAGTTTTCGTCGATGTTGGACAGCTTGGGTATTGATCAGCCACGCTGGAACGAGCTTACCACGGTGGAGGATATTTTTACTTTTGTGGATGAAGTCGGTTTCCCTGTGCTTGTAAGGCCAAGTTACGTACTATCCGGCGCCGCCATGAACGTGGTGAGCAACAAGGACGAGTTGGAGCACTTTTTAGAATTGGCAGCCAATGTTTCTAAAGAATATCCTGTGGTAGTTTCGGAGTTTATTGAAGAAGCCAAGGAAATAGAGGTGGACGCAGTAGCCAAGAATGGTGAGCTGGTAGCTTATGCCATTTCAGAGCACGTGGAGTTTGCCGGGGTTCACTCAGGAGATGCTACCATCGTTTTCCCTCCGCAAAAAATATACATCGAAACGCTGCGTCGAGTTAAAAAAATAGCCCGCGAAATTGCTAAGGCACTGGATATATCGGGTCCTTTTAACATGCAAATACTGGGTAAAAATAACGAGCTAAAAGTAATAGAGTGTAACCTAAGGGCTTCGCGGAGTTTTCCTTTTGTGAGCAAGATACTTAAGGTAAACCTGATTGATATTGCCACCAGGGTGATGTTGGGCATGGAAGTAGAAAAGCCCAGCAAGAACTTGTTCGACCTAGATTGTGTGGGTATCAAAGCACCCCAATTCTCCTTTGCCCGTTTGGCCAAGGCCGACCCGGTATTGGGTGTTGATATGTCGTCAACAGGCGAAGTTGGTTGTATCGGAGATACGTTTGATGAGGCCATCCTCAACGCCATGTTATCGGTAGGTTATACCATTCCTAAAAAGAATATCTTGATTTCATCGGGTCCCCTGCGCTCAAAACTCGAACTGTTAGAAAGTGCACGCTTACTAAAGAAAAATGGATTTAAGCTTTTTGCCACCGGTGGAACGCATAAGTTTTTTACGGAAAACGATGTGGATACAACCCTTATTTACTGGCCTAGTGAGCCAGATCAACATCCTAATTCGCTGGAGATGATTCGCAATAAGCAGATTGACCTGGTTGTGAATATCCCAAAAAACCTGAGCACAAGCGAGCTACGCAATGGTTATAAGATACGACGAAGCGCCATTGACTTTAATATTCCATTAATAACTAATGCCCGATTGGCAAGTGCTTTTATTAATGCATTTTGTAAATTGGGAGTGGAGGATATTAAGATAAAGAGCTGGCAAGAATATAAGTAAGAATATGGATAAAAATAAAACTCAATGAATCGCAGGACTCATTGAGTTTTATATGGTAAAGCTAAAAACAAGCAAAAAAAAGGTGCGATAAATCGCACCTTTTTTTTTATATCTCAAAGGTACTAAGGTACCTCTCTCCTGTATCAGGTAAAAGAACAACAATACGTTTGCCTTTAAACTCAGGGCGTTTTGAAACTTCAATAGCAGCCCAAAGCGCAGCACCCGATGAATAACCACACAAAATACCTTCTTCCTTTGCAGCCCTGTGGCAGGTGTGTACTGCATCCTCATTACTCACCTTAATAATATCGTCGATAATGTCGATATTTAAATTAGCTGGAATAAAACCGGCGCCAATACCCTGAATTTTATGTGGCCCCGGTTGACCGCCAGATATGACAGGCGAATCCATAGGTTCAACCGCAATTACTTTTAGGTTTGGGTTTTTCTTCTTCAACTCCTCTCCCACTCCAGTTATTGTTCCGCCTGTGCCTACGCCAGCCACAAAAACATCGATATTACCATCGGTATCATTCCAAATTTCATGTGCTGTAGTGCAACGGTGAATAGAAGGGTTTGCCGGATTATTGAACTGCTGTGGTACAAATGATTTTTTATGCTCCGCCGCTATTTCGTCTGCCTTTGCAATAGCACCCTTCATACCTTGAGCGGCAGGAGTTAGAACCAATTCGGCACCAAACTTTTTGAGAAGCTTACGGCGCTCAATGCTCATACTCTCTGGCATAGTTAAAATAAGGCGATAGCCCTTAACAGCTGCCACAAAAGCCAAACCTACTCCAGTATTTCCGCTGGTAGGCTCTACAATAACGGTGTCTTTATCCAGCTTGCCGTTACGTTCGGCATCGTCTATCATCGCATGAGCAATACGATCTTTTACCGAGCTGGCCGGATTGAAAAATTCGAGTTTGGCTACCACCTGCGCCCCTCCGTCATTAAGACGGTTTATTTGCACCAAAGGTGTATTTCCTATCAAATCGATAATACTATTGGCAATTTTACTCATAATTATATTGTTTATAGTTGTCCTTAATAATTAATAATATCTGATTACAAACTTAGAACATGAACAGATAAGTTACAATAGCAATCTTGTTGATTTACATACTATATTAATATGCTATTACCATATGTATATTTTAAATTCAGATACAATGTGCTGATTTTAAAAAGCTAAGCTAGGTTTACAATTCGCATATTTTAATCCTATTATTTTAATAGTTTTAGATGTAGTACATAAAGCTTTCATTCAAATCCTTAAATTTCTTTTGTACATCGGCCAAACTTTTTTGCGCAAGCACTTCCTTAACTTCGTCAATCGTATTGTTTAGAATAACTGCTACTGCCTTTTGGTTATTAGATATATCACCCGACACATCGAGACTTTTTTTATAGGCGTCTTCCAAACATTCAAAAACCATCTTCAAAGAAATCTCGTTAGGTCTAAGCTTTAATTTATACCCTCCGCCTGCACCTTTTTTAACCTCCAAAAGACCAGCTTTTTTAAGTTGTACGGCTATGGCCTCTAAAAATTTCATTGGGATACCGTGACGTAAAGAAATCTGATAGATTCCCATAAATTTATTCTCACTGAGTTCGGCCAAAGCCAGCAGAAATCGCAATCCATACTCTGTTTTTTTCGAAAATTTCATGTGCTTAGAATTAAATTTTTAATTGTCAGATGCCCTATTTATGACAACTCGTTCCGCAATGCTACGAGACAAGTCGTCCCGACTCTTAGTGGGCTCGATTCATAGCTGGAATTCATTATGCCAATACATACCTAAGATGTATGTATTAAACTAAAACAATGCATATAAAGTTCATGAAAAATAAGAGAAAAGGCTCACGATACAAAAATATTCAGCTATTTTTTTACTATGATATATAAATAGCCTAAAACGCCTCGCCAAGGGTAAAATACACGCCGTTATCGCCGGTGGAAGTCATACCATAATCCAAACGTACACTAAGTCCTTCCTTTTCCAGAAGTTTAAATCTTAAGCCCAGTCCGCCCATAAGGTGAAGATTATTTAAAATAGAAGAATCCCATTGATGAAAAACCTTACCGGTGCCAGTAAATAACTCGTAACCCAAACGCCACCATAGATGGGAGCGGTAAGCTGCTTGTAGGTACATACTGTTGTTATCCATATATTTATAAGGCTGAGATATGCCTCTGAAGAGGTTTGAACCGCCGAGCACCGGCAAACGATAAAATGGAATATTTCCGGTGGCCGATTTTAAGTACAACTGTGTTGCCAGCACCTGCTCCCGAGCACCAAGCTTAATAAAATGACGAGCATCGAAGGTTAAGGAAGAAAATGTAAAATTGCTTAATTTATCAGGATACCAAAGATAGGCCACATTCACAAAACTCCCGGCGCTAGGATATACAATATTATTGCGATTATCGAAGGTTGCGGTTGGGCCCATACCAATCACACGTTGCCCATCATATCCCGGGATATATGAATTTAAAATGCCAATATCTCCATTTTTCACATCTTCATTAGCTACATCATAAATACCCAGATCGTAGTTTAACCCTACAAAAATCTCTTTGCTAAATCCTTTCATTGCCTTCCCTAAGAATTCGATTTTTTTGATTTCTACTTCCGAATACGAATCTTTAATGGCATTGTTGCCAACAGGGTAATACTTGGCAAAAATCCTCTGATACTTCCATTTATTTTGTAAATACCAATTGTTTCTAAAGTAGAAATCAGAACTAATATCTAATCCGTACATTCCGTTGGTAGAAAAAATGAAATTAAGCGAAATATTGGAGGGTCGAAAATAATTATGCTCACTTTGCTCAACACTTTTATCCTTTCCAAGGTAAAAACGCCATATGGGCATTACACCTAATTGCAACTTTGTTCGCTCCTCATAAGCAGCTACGGGTAGCAAAAAAAAAGTATAATTCTCTTCCTCAAAGGTTAGGAGATCAAGCGCTGATTCTGCTAAAATGGCCACCTTCTGCACAAAGCCCGTATCTTGCCCAATTACTAAGCTATCTAATACGATATCCGTTTGCCCATGCGATGTGGTGCTCAAAACAAATACCAACAACAGTAGAATAAAAACTTTTCTTTGGATGGCAGAATAACCTTTCCCCTTCATAATTTATCACTTTATCAACCATTTACTCCTACGAAGCGCAAGGCCTGTTCAAAATCCTCCATTAAATCGTGTGCATCCTCAATTCCCACTGATAGCCGCAACATCGTATCGCGAAGTTCCATATCTTCTTTTTCAGCATCCGAAAACTCGGCATAAATGGTAGACCAGGGATGGATGATAAGCGTTTTGTTATCGTTTAGGTTGGTTGCTCTGCGCACCATTTTAAGGGCATCCATAAAATCGTAGCAACTTTTTTGCGAAAATAAATCGATAGACATTACGGCACCTGGCTTGCCCGAAAACTGCTTTTGGCTCAAAGCGTATCCTGGACTTGTTTTTAAACCTGGATAATTTACCCTGGTTACTTTGTTGTGCTCTTCAAAAAACCTGCCCAACACCAAGCAATTATCTACGCATCTATCCACTCTTAAGGCCAAAATATCGAGCCCTAAAATCAAAAAGTGAGCTGTATGAGCGGTCATGCAGCCACCGAGATGACGAAATATTTCTTTACGAATCCTGGCCAACAAAGCGTTTCCAGGGAAATTGACAGCCCACACACGCAGCGCTTCCGACTTAGCCCAATCAAAGGTTCCATTATCTATTATGGCTCCACCAACGGCCGCCGCCCCACCCGAAATAAATTTGGTAGTGGATACCACTTCCACATCAACCCCAAAATTGGCCGATTTAAAAACATTGGGTGGTGTTACGGTTGTATCCGCCACCACAGGCACATTATTACTATGCGCCAAGGCAGCTAAGGCAGCAATATCATACACCTCCAATTGTGGATTGGTGATGGTTTCGAAAAATAGAAGGCCGGTTTTATTATCGATGGCAGCAGCTACGGCATCCAAATTTCGCATATCAACAAACCGCACTTGGATATTCCATTTTTGGATAGTACTTTTTAAAAAGGCATAAGTATGTCCAAAAAGCTGATTGGAGGAAACAATATTTCCACCAGGCTCCACAAGCGAAAGTAAAGCGTTGGTAATGGCTGCCATGCCAGATGAAAGCGCTATCACACTTTTTGCGCCGGTAACATTTTTTAGTTTCTGCTCAAAATACTCTACCGTAGGATTTGAAGTACGACTATAAGCGTGTGCAAATTTTCGACCTGTAAACGCTTCTTCCATATCCTGTGCCGATTCAAATTCATAAGCTACACCCTCATAAATAGGCATATGTAGCGCATGGTGCGGATCTTCTTTACTAAAGCGTGTATGTAAAGAACTTGTGGTATATCCTTGATTTTTTGACATATTTTTTTTTTGTATGCGAATATAAAAAAATTTCTACCTTTTTTGCTGCACTTCATCAGCTGTCACCAAATCATCAGCCGCTTCGCCATCACTACGGATATAATTAAGCACATCTGCAATCTGCTGGTCGGTAAGGTTACGATAAGATGCCATAACCCCATTGTATTTTACCCCTTCAACAACCACCTCGCCGCTCAAACCATTGAGTACCACCTCTATCAAAAAGTCTTTATCACCGTTTGTGCGTTCGGTATTTTTCAAAGGTGGATAAACCTTGGGCATACCCATCCGGTTAACCTGGTGACATACTTTGCAATTTCTGTCGTACACCAATTTGCCGGCATCATAACTACTATTCCTATTTTTAATGGAAGAGACGGGACTTGCCCCATTGGCATCTGACGTTTTTTTATTGGCTGCATTTTGCCCACAGCCAAAGGAACCCGCAACTACAATAATCAGAACAATAAAACCTAAAAATCTCATACAATACTTAATTTTTAATAAATACGTTAATCTTACACCTTTATTTATAACCTTTTATTTATGTTTCCGTTTAAACCTTTTAAAGCCATTTGGCCTTGTTGTTAAACAAATCACCTCGCAAGGTTATTTATGCTACAGCCTTTAGTAAACATTGCGCAATACAAAATGTTTTTAGGCTATTATAAAACAAAAACAGCATAAATATTTGGCAATATAACACGTTTGTAAATAGTACAGATGAATATGATATTTTAAATTAATTTGGCGACCAAAAAAAACAGCATGGCAATAAGCTTACGATTTATTTCGGCAGAAGACGACAATTTTATTAGAGAGGTCAAGATAAACAGTGAAGCAACGTTTCTTGAGCTACACCATTTTATTCAGCAAATGTTAGATTTTGACTCAAGTCAGATGGCTTCATTTTTTATGACCGATGAAGACTGGCAGAAAAACGAAGAAATTACCTTAATAGATATGGTTATGGACGAAGGGAGTAACTCCCTTATTATGTCTGGAACTCCATTAAATCAATTGATTATAGATGTAAAACAAAGGATGATTTACACCTTCGATTTATTTAACGACCGCAATTTGTTTATTGAAGTATATAATATAGAAGACACGCAATGTACTACTCCCCAATGCACTAGGTCGCATGGCGCTGCTCCGGAACAATTGGATATGAGTATGCTATTGGAAGAAACAATGGGTGAGCCATCAAACAGTGAAAATTTGGACTTTGACGATGATGATTATGGTTTAGATGATGACGATTTTAATGATCCGATGATATCTTATACTGATGATTTGGACGATTATTAAAGCGTTGGCTATAATTAAATTGGACAAAACCAGAAGACTCTACTGATACCAGACGAATAGATGCAGAAAACACTGATAGTAATTATTGGCCCCACCGGAATTGGCAAAACAACCACAAGTATAGCCATTGCCAATCATTTTAAAACAGAAATCATATCGGCCGATTCGCGACAAATATTTAAGGAGCTCAAAATAGGAACAGCAACACCATCGGCGCATGAGCTGTCGTTTGCAGTACATCATAATATAGGCACTCATTCGATACACCAATATTACAGTGCATGGGAGTTTGAGCAAGATGCGCTGGCTCTTAGTGAGAAACTGTTTAATACGCATAGTCAAGTGATTATGACTGGTGGTTCCATGCTATACATCGATGCGGTATGCAAGGGTATTGACGACCTACCCACCATTGATGAGGAGCTGCGCGAAAACTTGTATGAGCAATACCTGAGTGAAGGTATAGAATCCATCCGAAGACAGTTGAAACAGTTGGATCCTACTTTTTACAATCAAGTGGACTTGATGAACCATAAAAGAGTGATTCATGCTGTAGAAATATGCCTGATGACAGGCGAACCATACAGTAAATTACGCACCAACACCATTAAAGCGCGACCTTTTAACATGGTGAAGATTGGATTGGAGATGGAACGTGAAGAAATTTACGAGCGGATAAATAAGCGGGTAGATCATATGATTGAAGAAGGGCTGATTGAAGAAGCTCGAAGCTTATATCCCCATAAACAACTCAACTCGTTAAATACGGTAGGTTATAAAGAATTATTTGACCATTTTGATGGCATGCACGATTTAGAAAAGGCCATCGAGTTAATTAAAAGGAACACGCGCCGATACGCAAAAAAACAACTATCCTGGTTTAAACGCGACAAAGAAATCGTGTGGTTTCATCCGAGGGAGACCAATAATATAATTAGTTTTATTGTGCAAAATATCTGAGCATCGGGCAAATCAATTTTAATTCTTCGCTCACGGTTTACAGGTGTGATCCGGTGCTTTTTTTAGCTACCACGACAGTATAAAAAGAATTCTTTTCCCAGGCATCTTTTTTAAATGAACCATAAAGTTGTACATCCGTAAAATCCTTTGCCAACATCTTACTTATATCTTCTTTTAAGATTGGCAGCAAGGGTAACGCTTGTGTAAAGGATTCGCCGCTCGATTTATCGTTTAATACGGTAGAAAATTGGATGGTGCCATCTAGCTCATGAACATAGTTGCGTTCAAAAACATAATCCTTGGTATCAATAGTGGGCAGCCGAACCACCTTATCATTGAGTACCCTATCGTAATTTATAATTTGCACCACGACCCATCCATTGGTTTTTAAAACTTGCGATGCCGCATCAAAATACGATTGCACATCTTTTAAGCTTGGCAAATGAGGCAAGGTATTTCCCAAACAATATACTAGGTCGAAATGATTGATTTTATAGTCACCGCCAAATTTTAATAAGTCGTTGGTGGCGAATTTCACGTTTAAGGCTTGCGCACATTTCTCTTTAGCCTTTGCTATCATCGCCTCATCCAGGTCAAAAGCTTCCACCCTAGCACTTTTACGTCCCAACTCAATAGCCAAACTACCTGTTCCGCAACCACAATCTAATATCTTCTTACCCGAAAGAATAGGGAACAATTCTTCCATGAAATGGCTCTGCGCCTTGTTCAAAGGGAATATCTGGTCGTAGGCTTTTGCTATTGAACTATAAAACGTCATGCTAATTATTTACTTTTTTTTCTATTTGATATTTATTTCTCTCGGGGCTGCTGCGTGAGACCAACTCGGCCAAAAAACCTGCTAAAAACAATTGGGTACCAATGATCATACTCGCTAGCGAAATATAAAAATACGGACTCGATGTTACCAATGCTTCGTGCATGTGATTGTAAACAGCGTACAGTTTGTACAAGCCAAGATATAGCGCTGAGAAAAAACCCACCACAAACATTAAGGTACCCATACTACCGAAGAGGTGCATGGGTCTTTTCCCGAACTTGGAAATAAAGGTTACCGAAAGCAAATCGAGAAAGCCTTTTAAAAATCGCTCCATCCCAAATTTAGAAACACCAAATTGCCTTTCGCGATGCACAACTACTTTTTCACCTATCTTACTAAAACCATTTCGTTTAGCCAAAATTGGTATATATCGGTGCATTTCGCCATATACCTCAATACTTTTTACCACTTGTTTGCTATATGCCTTTAAGCCGCAATTAAAATCGTGCAGCTGAATGCCCGAGATATAACGTGCCGTCCAGTTAAAGAACTTACTGGGTATGGTTTTGCCTATGGGGTCGTGCCTTTTCTTTTTCCAGCCACTCACCAAATCGTAGCCTTCATCTTTAATCATACGGTAAAGCTCAGGCAATTCGTCGGGATTATCTTGCAAGTCGGCATCCATGGTAATCACCACCTCGCCTACCGCAGCCTCAAAACCGCTGTAAAGGGCCGCCGACTTACCATAATTACGTCTGAACTTGATACCTTTTACCTGCTCATGTTCAGCTCCCAATTGCTCAATTACCTTCCACGAGGTATCATTGCTACCATCGTCGATAAAAATAAGCTCAAACGAAATGTTAAGGGGAGTTAACACTCCCCTTACCCAATTATATAACTCAACTAACGATTCCTCCTCGTTAAAAAGAGGCACTACGATTGATAAATTCATTATAAAAACAATTTGTTTCTAGCTGACTAATTTATATTAGTATGTAATTTCCGGATCTTTTTTTAGTATTGCCGATAAAATAAGTGAAATAATAAGTCCTCCAATCAGAGAGCCGATTATACCAAATATTACCATTGCAGCCGGGCTCATCATCGCACTCATAACACCCTCCGCCTGCTCCAACTGAGCCGCGGAAACCCCTGCTTCCAATTGCTTTTCCTGAATAACTGCCAACAGCTCGGTATGTTTAGACGGATCGATAAAAACAAAATATACATAGGTAAAAATACTAGAAACAACACCTCCCACCAACGATATAAGCACTCCCAGCCCAACACCTTGTCCGTATCTTAAAACACCAGCATTCTCCTTTTCTTTATAAAACTTAAGACCCAAGAAAATAAATACAACGAGTAAGAGATATCCCAAATAACTAAAATAGGTATTTCCCATCATGCCACCGTAAAAAGTAATTAAACTAAAAACAATAGAGGCAATACCCAGATAAAGACCATAGGTAAATACCGTTGATGATTTTGAAGCTGCTTGTTCCATAATTAAAAGGTTTTTAAGGTTTATATTAAGAATTAAGTGTCTAATTCTGTCAAAGATAAGATTTGGTGAATATTGTTCATCATAAAAGAAGCAAAAAATGATGTGTAGAGAGTAAAAAATACCTACGCTAGCATAACACGGTGAGAAATATAAAAATCAACCTACTGATAACAAAGCCTTTAATATTGCACACGAAAAATAGTTTGATTTTTTTAGTCATTTGTATTGCGGGATATATGTTTTTGTCTATTTTTGCATCCGCTAACGCATGGGTAAGTCCTGTACGACCAGCTCCTTTCGAATCCCCCCAGGGCCTGACGGCAGCAAGGGTAGATGGTTGAGCGGTGCGATGCAGGTAGCTTACCCACCCGCCAATATAGCTCAGTTGGCTAGAGCAGCTGATTTGTAATCAGCCGGTCGTGGGTTCGAGTCCCTCTATTGGCTCTTTGGTTCTCGGAATGCTGAGAACATATAAAAGAGAAATGAAATTATTGATTCGTTGCCTAGAGCATCCCGTTGTGTAACACGGGACGGTCGTGGGTTCGAGTCCCTCTATTGGCTCTTTGGTTCTCGGAATGCTGAGAAAATATAAAAGAGATTTGAAATTATTTTATTGGGGAGATACCAAAGCGGCCAACTGGGGCAGACTGTAACTCTGCTGTCTTATGACTTCGTAGGTTCGAATCCTGCTCTCCCCACCATAGCCGCCAATATAGCTCAGTTGGCTAGAGCAGCTGATTTGTAATCAGCCGGTCGTGGGTTCGAGTCCCTCTATTGGCTCATCAGTTTCCTAAACGTCAGGAATAGAATAAAAGCATTGTCGATATAGATTCGTTGCCTAGAGCATCCCGTTGTGTAACACGGGACGGTCGCGGGTTCGAGTCCCTCTATTGGCTCCATAATTTTTTTAATGCGAAAGTAGCTCAGCTGATAGAGCATTAGCCTTCCAAGCTAAGGGTCGCGGGTTTGATCCCCGTCTTTCGCTCCATACTAACCGACTCAAGAAATTTTGTCGGTTTTTTTATGCCTTATATTAGGGTGAAAGCCGATTTGATTTGGTCCACAAAAAGGGATCACGTACAATATTTGGGTCTGAGGGAAAAATTGGTTTATTTTGCTGTTAAATATAGACAGTCAAAATAAATATATCAAAATTGAAAACAGAACTATCCCAGGATCTACTCGCTCTATTTCTACCCCAAGGCATAT
>JAGXIO010000136.1 GCA_024635555.1 Saccharicrinis sp. | reverse complement strand
TCAGAGCGTACCTACAAATTATCATATCACTACCGATAGAGAAACCGCTTTCTTTGATTTGATGGCCAAAATAACAAACAGTCCGGGTACGCCAAAGCTACTTATCAACTTTTCAAAACAAGCAGGAAAATTGGATGTGAGCGTGGAAGGGAATACCGACTTGTCTAAAATAAAGGAGGTGGAAATCATCATCAATAATAAAGTTCATACTACTTTAACAAACCAGCCATTTACTTTAGAACTCACCAAGCTTCCTGAAGAAGAACACTGGGTTAAGGCAAGGGCAAAATATATTAGTGGCGAAACCGAAATTAGTATTGAGTCATTGTACCATCAGAATCCTTGGTGGCCTTATAGTGGAATCAGATAAACAGCATGGCATGAAACGAATATTAAATCTTACTTTGATTCTCTCATTATTTGCTTGCATATCTTCATGCAAACAGCGCGGAACCTATCATCTGTATGTGGATGACACAGTTCCTCAGCTTGCGTTTGCATTGGAAGATTTGAAAAAGGAGCTTTCTGAAAAAGGAACTGCTGCCCTTGTTCATCCGGTTTCATCATTTATGGGAAAGCCATCAGAGACTTCAATTCTTGTTGTGTTTGAAAGAGCTGAGCAGGAAAGAATTTGTGAGATTTTAAACGCAAATGTCCCAGTACCCAAAAAATCTCAATCTTATAGTATTCGGATCAATAGAGAAGATAATATTAAGGTGATAGCTGTTTTAGCCAACGATGCCAATGGAGCCATGTATGGATTGATGGATATTGAAGAGGCCATTAAACTTCAAACAATTAATGAATTAAAGAATTACGATAAGGAGCCATATATTGAGAAGCGAGGCATAAAGTTTAATATTTCAATGGATATGCGTACGCCCACTTATAGCTCATTCAATGATGCCAGCCAACAAAACATTCCAGAAATGTGGAATATGGATTTTTGGACAGAAATGCTGGATCATCTGGCGCGTAACCGTTACAATATAATTTCTTTATGGAATCTGCACCCGTTTCCATCTCTTGTAAAAGTTCCAGAATTCCCCGATGTTGCTCTTGATGATGTGTATCGAGAAATAAATGCACCCGAAGGGAAACGCAGCGATAAAACACCCATTGTAGTAACCGACGACAATTACGAAGTCGTAGTGGAGATGACCATCGATGAAAAAATTAAGTTTTGGCAAAATGTGATGCAATACGGTCATGATCGGGGCATTTCGTTTCAATGGTTTACGTGGAACATACACACGCATGGGGCTTATGGCAAATATGGTATAAACGATAACCAAAATAACGACACTACCATTGCTTATTTTAGAGCCAGTGTGCGCGAATTGGCTTTAACCTATCCCTTGCTAGATGGCATTGGGATAACTTCAGGCGAGAATATGATGTTGCCATTTCATCAGGCATCAATTAGTGCAAATGATGAATATACCAATGAGAAATGGTTGTGGAAAACCTATGGTGAAGGCATCAGGGATGCAAAAGAGATTAATCCTGACATTAATGTTGAGCTCATTCATCGGTTCCATTTGGCAAGCCAAAAAGAGATTTTGAATGAATGGAAAGATTATCCGGGCTATCTATCTTTTAGCTTCAAATACTTGTATGCCCACATGTATTCCGATACCCAATCTGTATTTATTAAACCTGCCCTTGAATACATTGCACCAGGTTTAAAAATGTGGATTGAATTACGCAACGATGACATATATAGTTTTCGCTGGGGCGATCCTGATTTTGCGCGTCAGTTTGTATTGAATTTGCCCCATGAAGAAAAGCTGGCCGGATATTATATGGGTTCGGATGGATATTGCCTCGGACGAGAATTTTTAAGTGCCGAACCCGAAACTCCACGTCAGTTGGTAATGAAAAAACAATGGTACTTATACATGCTTTGGGGGCGATTAAGTTTTGACCCAACGCTTTCGAATAACCATTTTCAGCATGTGCTGGCTGCAAGATTTCCGGAAGTGCCAGCTGACAAAATGTTTAAAGCTTCGCAGGAAGCATCTAAAGTATTCCCTGAAATAACCCGCTTTTTTTGGGGTGATATTGATATTCGTTGGTTTCCTGAAGCGTGTAAGCAACGGGATCGGTTTTATACGATTCATGATTTTATTATGCAAACCACTATGCCGGGTACTCCAAATATCAACATAAAGGTTTGGCGTGGCTTGCATTTAAGCGGACAAGAGATGAATGGAAAAACCCCTTTTCAGGTGGCAAATTCGTTGGAAGAATACGCCGTAAACACGCTGAATTTGGTAAGTGAATTAAGAAAAATTGATTCCGACGATAAAGAACTCCGTTTAACACTAGGCGATTATGAAACTTTTGCCCATTTAGGAAATTATTATGCCGAGAAAATAAGAGGTGCCACCTATATTGCTTTGTATGATACTACTGGGAATAGAGCACAACAAGATTCAGGCATTGTCCATTTAGAAAAAGCACTAGAACATTGGAAAAAATATGGAACCATTTATACCCAGCAAAACGTGCAGCCGGTAAAATATGGACGAGCAGGAGTTGTTGATATTCAAGGATATTTAAACGATGAGGTTGCTAAGGATATTGAAATGGCGAAAAATTGGGAACTGGGTACAATTCAAGGACCTTTAGTAAGACGAAAAGAATTGAACTTTAGAGAATAACACTTGTACATAAATTGCAAACATATGTGAGAAACATATTATGCTGAAATCAAAACTTAAACCATGCAAAAAATGGAAACAAAAATTTACTCAAAATTAAAAGCAAGGAGGATAATAATATCCTGCAAGTCAACAACCAATTACCTAACTCTTTTGAAACCACTTAGCGTTTTATTGCTCTGTGCGTTCTCCATTTTTCAAGGTAATGCGCAAGAATACCCTTTTACAAATTTACCCGATACACTCAAAGCATCGTTTAATGTTAACACTCAGGAAACAGTGTTGTTTAACAAACAGTTACTGGGGTACAATGTCTATTTCAACAATTCGGCGCACGAGAGGTTGATTAGAGAAATCGATCCAATCGGAGTTCGTTTTCCTGTTGGCACACCCGGCAATTTTTACGATTGGGAAACAGATGGTTTTCAAATAGTAAAAGACGGTTACAATAATGGTGTCTATGGCGATTTGATTGACAACTATATCAATGCCAATCATACCGAAGGTTTTCCGGCATTGGTTACACTCTTCAACGAAAAAAAACAGGCAACTGGTGAAGGGTTCGATGTATTATGGACTTATAGTGTGAACTACGATAGCAATGAAAAAATTGTTCGCCGCTTACAAGACAGCGATTCAAAAGGCCTAAATGTAAGAGATATTGAAATTGGAAATGAAATGTTCTGGAAGCAACAGGCAAGCACTAGGACAGGCACCCCAGAGAAGTATTTGGCCATTGCAAGGTCATTGTCTGATACTTTAAAATCAGTAAAACCAAGTCTTCAATTATCCGTTCCAATATCACCAAAAACAACACATGCCGCTTATAATGCTGTAGTTGCAAGCGATGGTAGTTATTATGATGCTATTACTGTTCATAAATATGTTGGTGCCGATCCGGATGAGCCAGGGCAAAGCAATACGGCATACAGCCACGTATTAACTGGTCGGTTGGATTTAATAAAAGGCGTTGATTATGCACGTAGTTTTGCACCGGGTAAACCAGTTTGGCTTACTGAATGGGCTGTGTCAGCAGGCGATGAATGCCATGCTGCTGCTGCTTTGGCTGAGGCAGATTGTTACCTCTACATGTTTAACCATCCCGACATTTATCATCGTGCAAACCATTTTAGTGTAAATGGTACAGCAAATAATTTTGTGACTTTTGTGTCGGGTCGAACTGTTAAGTTTCCCGTAGAATATACCGGATATGCCATAATACATGGAATGCTACGTGATGTTTTCCTAGGTAGCAGCATGTACAATGGTTCAATCTCTGTGGATCAGTTAACTACAGCCTCCGGATCAATGGATGCCGTAAGTGCAAGAGCGGTTATCAAAGATGGTAAAACTTCAGTTTTCGCAATTAATTTAACAAATAAACCCGCATTTCTGGATCTTAAAATCGATGGATCAAACACATCTCAAGGGTTTATGCACAACGCATTACAATTTAATAGCTTAAGCGAAGACAAGATTGTACCTAGAACTGCCAATCCATTAACGCTGGTAAAATCCGGCTCAGGAGAGATTATTCTTCCTCCATTATCTGCGAACATTATAGATTTTAATGGTGATATACATAATGATTCCACTTATGTTTTTTTTGAAGCACCCATAAGTGGTGAAAGTTTAGATATCGGAGCCGATCTCATTGTAAAAGCTCAAGTTGGACATAAAATTACGAAAGTGGATCTGTTTATGAATGATAGTTTAGTTAGGTCCATTTCTGAGGCTCCTTTTGAGTGGGGATTAGATACAATAGTAGATCCATTATTAGCAAATTTACAGGTGGGGGAATACATCTTAAAACTTGTTGCTTCCGATGATTCAGCTAATACCACTAAATCAATTATTGCGGTGGAGGTTAAAGATGTTTTAAAACAAACTCCCTTTGCTGGTGTCATACAAATTCCCGGAATAATTGAAGCTGAAAATTACGATTTAGGTGGCGAGGGATTAAGTTATCATGATTCTGATGCGATAAATCAAGAAGCAACATACCGAAATGACGGTGTGGATGTTGACGAGTTTATTCCTGGTTCATATAATATAGGATGGACTGTAAATGGTGAATGGCTTGAGTATACCATAAATGTAGAAGAAACAGGTTTGTATGATGTAGGTATAGTCTATTCGGCAGGCAGGCCAACTCCTGCAAAAATTGGTCTTGAATTTCATGACGAAGGCAAAACTCTTTATAACAATTTCACCCTGCCACTAACTGCAAATTGGGATACGTATAGCACAATTACAAAAAAGGATATACAATTAACCGAAGGGGAACATATTTTACGATTAAATATTCAAATAAGTGGATGTAATATCGACAAACTAGTATTTACTAAAGCCGGAACTACGGCAATCAATGAGTTGAATAAACCTAAGGTAACCGTATATCCTAATCCTAGCGCTGATGGTCAATTTAATCTTTCAAAACATATGGAATATAAAATATATACCATCGATGGAGTTAAAATAAAGGACGGCGAAGGAACCAAAATTAATCTCTCTGATTATAAAAAGGGAATATACATTTGTAAAGCTGGGACTATGTTTATTAAGCTTTTAAAAGAGTAAAGGCACTTAGTAGGGCTAATTAGTCACCAATCAATAGTCAAAGCATAATAATTAAATGCCAACGTAAAAATTAAAAAAACATGAACAAAACTAAAAACAATCTTTCAAAGTATCCAAACAGTCTATATTCAGTAAGAAGCTATCTTTTTAATATCCGTAGTAAAATAAGCGTGTTATTTTTTCTCGGGGTTTTTTGCTGTATTGGGCAAGTTTCGGCCATCGACTGGAGTGCTAAATGGATTTGGCAATCAACCGACGGCCCTGCCAATGCTTGGATGGCTTTTCGTAAGGAAGTAACGTTAACATCAGTACCCGAAACAGCTATTGCCAGCATAGGTGTTGATAGTAAATACTGGCTTTGGATAAATGGCGAGCTGGTAAAGTTTGAAGGAGGTGCAGCCAGAGGGCCCAAACCTGGAGCAACCTGGTATGATGAGGTGGATATTAAGCCGTATTTAAAAACGGGCAACAACACCATTGCCATACTAGCCTGGTATTGGGGACGGGAAACCTTTAAAGGTACACATATCGACAGTAAAAAAGGAGGGTTGGTTTTTCAGGTCGATTTGGGTGATGTAGACCTTATCTCCGACGATACCTGGAAAGCCAAATTGCACCCGGCTTACGATTTGAACAGTGGCGGAGGTAATAACCGTATCGTACCTTACAACGTCTATTTTAATGCCAACAATAGTTTGGGCGATTGGAGCCCGTCGGCTTGGTACACTTCAGGCTATGATGATAGTTCGTGGGGGACTGCAGTTGAAAAGGGTATACCACCAACGGCGCCATGGGGCACACTTGAAAAGTCGTATGTTACGTTAAAGGATCATGGTTTAGCTGATTATGTATCTCTTAAAAAAGGTTCGTCGGCAATTACATTACCTTATACCAATAACACAGGTGCCACCATAACCATTGAAGCCATACTGCCATTTAATAAGCAGATAACACCGTACCTCGATATAAATTCGGCTGCAAATAAAGTGATTGATATTTCCACAAGTAATCCCGGAAATAACATCACCGCTAAATACACTTCAAAGGCGGGCGATCAGCAATTCGAAGCTTTTTCCTGGATGAACGGTCATGCGGTGATATATCAAATACCTGCCGGGGTAACGGTAAATGCACTTAAATACAGATGGACAGGTGTAGGTAACCTCGTCGGAAACTTTGAATGCGACGATTCCTTTTATCAACGTTTATGGTGGATGGGTCGAAATACCCTTTATGTGAATGCGCGCGATAATTTTATGGATTGCCCGGGTAGAGAAAGATCTTTGTGGATTGGTGATGTCTCGGATCAGGCAAGTTATCTTTTTTATACTATGGACGAAGATGGCCGTCAGCTTTTAAAGAAAGCCATAAATACAACGGTCAATTTTAGTATCGACGGCAACGTGATTGCAGGTCAGGCACCGGGTGTTGTAAATGAATTGCCCACCCAAAGCTTACAGTTTGTTTCCCAGGCTATTTGGCAATATTACCTTTATACCGGAGATAAAGAAACACTCGAAGATGCCTATAGTTTGGTTAAAAATTACCTAAACTTGTGGCGCTTCGACAATGCAAAAAATCTGATTGTAATGAAATCGTGCACGCACGAAAGATGCTGGGATTTTTGTGATTGGGATGCGGGAAATACAATTGATAAGTTGCCTATATTCAATGCATTATATCATTATGCGCTTACGAGTGCAAAAAAAATGGCACAAGTGCTCGACAAACCACAAGCGGATATCGACTGGTATGATAATCGTATCGACAGATTACAGATTGGTTTTAACAATGCCTATTGGAACGGTGAATTCTATTCGAGTGATGCCACCAAATATCAGGATGACAGGGTAAATGCCTTATCCATTATAACCGGGCTTGCCGACGAAAGTAAATACAAGTCGATTATTGACAATGTATTGGTTCCAAATCATTTTTGTAGTCCACATTACGAGTGGATGATTGAAGAAGCCATGTGTAAGGCTGGTTATCACACAGAAGCTTTAGATAGGATGAAAATCAGGTATGAGCCTCAGGTGAGTAATCCGGAGACAACAACCCTTAACGAGTATTTTACACTAGGAAAAGGGACTGATAATCATGCATGGAATGCACCCAATACCATTTTATCAAAGTATATAGCAGGTATTGCACCAATTGAACCAGGATGGAGTAAGTATAGCATATTTCCACATATGGTGCATCTTAAGTCATTGAATCAAACAATTTCTACAGTCAAAGGAAATATCAATGTGGGAATTGATCTTACTGCCGACACTTATCAAGTTAATTTAGTTTCACCAATGGGTGCCGCAGCCGTTGTTGGGGTTCCTAAAACTAACTTTGCCGCTTCCGAAATTAAAGTAAACGGAACTGTTATTTGGAGCAATGGAAGTTTTTTGCCTGATGTCTCTATCATATCGGATCAAGGAGAAAATGAAGAATTTATTTGGTTTGAATTATCGGAAGGCGATTGGACGGTTGTAGCAACAGCTAACTTAACGGTAAGTTTTGAGACACCGCTGGCCAATAAACTTGTTTACCCGGGCGCAGACCTTGTGGTTAAAGCACAAGCAAATAATGCCGACGGCGCAGTGGCTAGCGTCGATCTTTTTATAAATGAAATTCTCGTGCGTTCCATCACAGCCTCCCCCTACATTTGGGGGAGTGTTGTTTCAACAGATGCGCTCCTGAAAAATTTACAAGAAGGAGCGTATGACTTAAAGTTGGTGGTAAAAGATAATGTGGGCAACAAACGGGAAGCATCCATGAAAATCCTGTGCCAAAAAGAGGCGCCTTTTTCCGGTGTTGCCGCAGAGGTGCCCGGTATTGTTGAGGCCGAAGACTTCGATACGCATGGCGCAGGCTTTAGTTATTACGACTTGGATACAGAAAATACTGGTGGAGCCTACAGGCTGGACGAAGAGGTAGATATTACAGCCAATGCCAATGGGTATCATGTTACGGATATAGAAACAGGTGAGTGGATAAAATACACCATTAACGTTACAAAAACAGATAATTACGATATAGAGTTGGTTTATTTAAATAATGTTGAGGGTGCTTCCATAAACGCTGAGATAGAAGGCGCATTGTTGTTTGATGCCATAGCACTGCCAAAAACAGCCGATGCCGCTATTTTCGAAGTAGTTACCGTTAAAGATGTTGTTTTAACAAAAGGAGTCCATGTTTTAAAATTGAACATGGTACAAGGCGGATTTCAGTTGGACAGATTAGCAATAGGTGTATCCTCAAATACAGTTCAGCTCCCTTATGCCTTAAACGCAGTACCGGGCACCATCCAGGCCGAGGATTATGATATAGGAGGTGAAGGATTGGCCTATCACGATTCTGACGACAATAATCAGGTTGGTGAATATAGGGACGATGCCGTAGATATAGGTACTGGTGGAACAGGCTATGTTGTTGCTTATATGGCAACTGACGAATGGCTTGAGTATACTATTAAAGTAGAGAAAGATGGGAGTTACGATATGATTGTAGCTTATTCATCGGGGAAACCAGGTGGAGGAGGGGCTATGGGTGCCGAATTTATAGATAAGGGGGTAGTGGTTGTGAATAGTTTTTCATTGGATAATAGCGGTTCTTGGTCCACCTATAAAGACGTAACTATTGGAAACGTTTTTTTAACCAAAGGGTCGCATGCCTTGCGCATCAACGTAGCTTCAAGCGGTTTTAATCTCGATAAAATTCAATTTGTAAATACAGACCCTACATCTGTTGTTGAGGTAAATACCAATGAAGAGCGTGTGTATCCAAATCCTAGTAAAAATGGCATGTTTAATTTAGACCCACCAAACCAATGGGTAGTTTATTCTTTGTTTGGTAAAGTAGTAGCTTCGGGAAATGGAACAGCTATTGATTTATCGTTGCAACCCAAAGGATTGTATTTGTTACGGTTAAATGGACAAACCATTAAGTTGATTAACAACTAATACCCCTTTTTAGTGTAATTGTAGCATCTTACTTTGTTGGTCTAACCCAATGATATGGTGTGAAATCGAAGCGAATTCTACTTGATTAAAGCGAAGAAATACGAACACAGTTGATTCTGTAATCAATTTTATAAACTCAACTCGCTGCATCCTGTAAAAGCAGGGTTTTATTTATCAAATTTCTTCTTTTTACGAAATTTTGAGTATCCGTTCTAAAAGCATTTTTTTTATTTAAAATAAAAGTAGTATTGATCTACTCATCTACTTACCGGCTTTCCTTTATCTTTTTTTCTCTTATAGCAAAGGATTAGTCGTTGTTTCAATTCCATTTTTGATCCATTTTTATTGAGCTAGTGGGTTCTTTTTTAAACTCAGTTGTAATTCTAATTTTAATAAAAGGAATGGCTTTTAATTTTTTGTTGCTAATTATTTTTGGATTTGTGATGCAAGGAGAGATTAGTGTTTTACGATTGGCCTACCAAATATAATTAGTATAACTGCTACATTTGTTCTAATAAATGCAACATGATTGTTAACCTAAGTGTGATTTAAAGGTTAAAATTACATTCTAAAACCTTAGTAAGGTTTTAGAATGTGAATTAATGTTAAAATCAAAAAAAATTAATAATTTGAGTATGAAAAAAACAAATACCAAGAAATGGTTTGTATTTAGCTGTTTGTTACGCATACATGCGTTACGATCATTAAGTATTTCCTTGTTGATTATGGCTAGTGTATCTTCGTATGCACAAACCTATCCGTTTACTCTACCCGAGGAGGTAACCGCAACGCTCGATGTTACTACAACAGTAACTGAGGCGGCCAATAATCAGCTGCTGGGTGCAAATATTGCTGGTTTTACTTCCAGTGATGAGAAAGCTTTGATAAAAGCATTTAACCCCATTACCCTGCGTTTTCCATCTGGTGTATTTATTAATTGGTATGATTATGAGGTAGATGGAAATCGTATTTACGATGATTATGTATCAAAAACATACAAGGGTGTTCCAGATAGTACATTTATAAAAATGATAAATGGGAGTACTGGTTCCACCACTGGATTCCCTGGGTTAACTGCTCTTAATAATGAGAAAAAACAAGCCACAGGCAAAGGGTATGATATGTTGTGGGGATATAACCTGAATTATGACGACAACAAAAAATCAGTTGCTCGACTTAGAGATAGCGAAGCCAAAGGTTTTGAGGTGAACTATATTGAAATGGGAAATGAGCTGTTTTATGGAAACCAACGAAGCAACCGAACCAGCACTCCT
>JAGXIO010000135.1 GCA_024635555.1 Saccharicrinis sp. | reverse complement strand
CCAAGGACAATTATATGGACGACAATAGCGTTGACTGTTGGGCTGGTGATGCCGCCACACGAAATGGAAAATACTTTTTCTATTTTTCGGATAAAAAAAGAGGAATAGGTGTAATGAAATCTGATACACCTGGTGGTCATTATACCGATGCACTGGGTAAACCCTTGATTTCTCCAATGCATGATCCAACCGCTTTTATCGACGACGACGAAAATAATACCCCATATATTGTTTATGGCGATAAAGAAGGGGGCGGTTATCGTATTGCAAGATTAAACGAAGATATGATATCACTTGCCGAGACCACTAAACCTATCACTATTAATGGTGTGCAATGGGAGAATGCTCCTAAATGGATGGATAAAAATTATCTGTTTAAGCATAATGGTACATATTACCTTAGTTGGGGACGCGATTATGCCACCTCAAAAAATGTTTATGGACCTTACAGTTGTGTTGGTGCCATGGGTAATGGACATAATCTGGATCAGTTTGCACACGGTAGCTTTTTTTGGTATCATGGCCAGTTTTACCACATCTGGACCTACTACATCCGACCCGGATATAAATATCGTGAGTGTATCATTACCTATTGTCATTTCAACGATCAAGGGCATATTAAGACGGATATGAACTTCCTAGATCAACATTTTGCAACAGGCGTGGGACAGTATGAGGCATCGTGGCCAAAAATTGAAGCCGAATGGTATTATGGAAAAACGGAATCCTTAACTAAACAAGATGCAGCCGAAGGAGGGTTTGAAATTACGGGTATAGAAAACGGGAGTTGGCTAAAATTTGCCAATATGAACTTTGAAACTATGAATTTTGAAACCAATACGAGGACTTTTCAGGCACGGATAACCAATATTCAAAGCCCTGGAAACATCGAAATTAGGTTGGATAGCCTGGATGGATCGCTTCTTGGGGTGGCCTCCGTTTCGGCAGGCGATGTTCAAAATGGCAGTGCAAGCATTTCTTGCCATCTAATAGCGGTTGTAGGAAAGAGGGATATATATCTAAAGTTTACAGGAGGTCAAGCAAACATTTTTAACCTCGATTATTTTTCATTTGGAAAAGAAGCGGCTACTAGTATCCATGAAACAGAGGAGAAATCTTTTTTCATATTTCCCAATCCTAGTTCTAACGGAATGTTTTATCTGAATAAAGAATGCAAATGGAATGTATTTAGTAGTTCAGGAGCAAATGCGTGCAAAGGAGAAGGGACTGTTGTCGATTTATCCGGTTTTGGAACAGGAATATATTTATTTAGAACCAATACTATGCGAAGAAAAATAGTAGTACGATAAATATTTTAAGCCAAATGAGCTTTACATTCGATAATCTAATAAATAAGTATTAATACTAAATAATCACATGAAACGAGCCCCCGAAGGGTCGGGGCAGGCTATGAGAGTTGTTTCTCACAAAACCTGTCCCGCCATAGCGGGAGGGGAGGCATTAATGGCGAGTTCCCCCGAATCAAGTTCGGGGCAGGCTATGTGGCAAAAAAATAAATTATAAACATATGAAACATTATTTAATTTGGACAGTGTTATATTCTGTTTTCTGCATCTCAGTATCTGCTCAGAAATTTGCAAAACAGGAACATAAAAAGATGAATTCTCCTACTTCCGAAGCCTATCAATCCATGACCTTCAATGGTGCATGGTGTTGGTTCTCGGATCCTAGAGCGGTTTATTTTGAAGGTGAGCATAAACGTACCTATTCGGGCTGGGTAGATAATTTTGGCGATATACATGTGGCATACTACGACCATGATACCCAAAAGATAACCACAAAAGTGATTTACGACAATCTGGAAATCGACGATCACGATAATCCCTCCATACTGATTGATAATGAGGGATATTTAACAGTTTTCTTTAACACCCATATATTGGGAGCCAGACCATTGTATATGGTAAAATCAACCGAGCCCGAAAGTATTAACGACTGGAACCCGGTTAAAGAATTATATCTTAACGCCAAGTCGGAAGATGGGCATAGAAATATGCATCACACTTATACCAACCCGGTTAGGCTTTCGGAAGAGAACGGGCGAATTTATATTTTTTGGAGAGGTGCGGATGGAAAACCTTCCTATTCTTCTTCGGACGACGATGGTGAGAATTGGGCGGAAGGGAAAATATATTTCATGCCTGAGGCTATTTATAAGTTCCGCCGCCCCTATACCAAAATATATTCGGACGGAATAAGTAAAATACATATAACTGTTACAGATGGCCATCCTCGTAATGAGTCCGAAAATAACATTTACTATATGTATTATCAGAAAGGTGCTTTTTATAAGGCGGATGGCACCCTAATTAAGAAGGTAGAAAATTTACCCATATTGCCTGCTGAAGCCGATTTGGTTTACAATGCCAAACAGGGCGGGGCAAAAGCATGGAACTGGGAGATAGCACAAAAAGAAGATGGCAGTCCTGTAATTGCGTATGCCAAATTCCCCAACGATAGTTCTCACATATACGCCTACGCTTCCTTCCGTAACAATAGGTGGAATAACATTGATTTGATAAATTCGGGAGGTTGGTTTCCTAAAACTATGGAGGGTGCAGAAGAGCCCGAGCCGAACTATTCGGGTGGTATGTCCATCGATCACGAAAATCCAAATACGCTTTATTTATCTGTAAAAAGGGATAAAGTTTTTGAAATTGAAAAATGGGTTACGTCCAACTATGGCAAGTCCTGGAAGGTGCAGAAGATAACGGATGGATCTACAAAGGACAATGTGCGACCATTTGCAGTTAGAGGTGCCAAAGAAGGAAATCCCGTTCAGGTGTTGTGGATGCAAAACACAAGATACCCACATTTTGCATACGGAACTAGGTATAAAGAAATGGGAGGGGAGTTTAAAGATCGTTTCCTTACTTCAATAAAAATGGATAAGCTGTCGCCTTCGATAAATAATCCATTGGCTAAGGGCGATATCGTGAATGTGATGCGACAAACCGCGGACTGGCAGTTTGCTAATCCTACAACGGATAAACGCGCGCCTATTCTTAATTGGCATTATGGTGTTTATTTTTCGGGCGTCAGGGCGCTTTATGAGGTTACGGGCGATAATCGTTATAAAGATGAATTGATGAACATTGGGCAGTCAAACAATTGGCAACCGATGGATGAAATTTATAATGCAGACCGTTTGACGGTTGTGGATACCTGGGCTTGGCTTTACAGCATGGAAAAGGATCCTAAAATGATTGATAAGTCAAAATGGGCCTTAGATATCCATTTGGCTAGAGGATACCATAAGAACACAATTGTAAGCTTTAAAGATAATCCTCTTTTTCATGAGTGGTGGTCGTGGTGCGATGCGCTATTTATGGCTCCCCCGGCTTTTGTGGAGATGTGGAAGGTGTCCGGAGAAACCAAATATCTGGATTATATGAGTGAGCAGTGGTGGAAGACCTCAGATTATCTGTACTCAAAAGAAGATTCGTTGTATTATAGAGACGATCGTTATTTTGATAAGCGCAGTGACAATGGTAAAAAGATTTTTTGGGGACGTGGCAATGGCTGGGTCATTGCAGGTTTGGCAAAGGTGCTAACCTTGTTGCCTCAGGATTTTAAAGACCACCCAAAATTTGTACAGCAATATCAAGAGATGGCCGCAAAAATGCTTTCTATTCAAGGTGAAGATGGTCTGTGGCGTGTGAGTTTGGATGATCCGAAATACCTGGATATGGGCGAATCGAGCGGAAGCGCCTTAGTTACCTATGCTCTCGCATGGGGATTGAATAATGGATTAGTGGACATAAAGTATCGTCCCAGAATTGAGCAAGCGTGGACTGCCTTATGCAAAAACGTAAACGTAGTAGGTCGTTTGGGTTTTGTTCAACAAGTGGCAGGAGATCCTTATCCTTTTACAGAAGACCAATGGCATGTTTATGCCACAGGAGCCTTTTTAATGGCAGGAAAACAGATGTACCAGTTGGCCGATAAGTAGATTAGATAAAAAGCAAAAATATCCCTTGAACCTTTGAGTTCAAGGGATATTTTTTTAATTAGCAGTACATTTTTTTTGCAAATCAGATACTTATTGGATGAGTCTCCTCGATTGCACATTACTTAAGTTTTATTGTTGTAGATAGGGTATGCTGCGCTCCTGGCTTAAGCTCAATATAATCGTCATAATAATTAGCAGCTTCAACACAAACAAACGATTTATAACCATCGTTATCTATATCTTTTATCTGCTTACATGTTTCTTGCCATGGGTTCCAAACAACTGTTACCCGACTTCCTTTTTTATCCACAATAATACACTTCTTATTACCATGCTCTTGGATAACGCAAGTAGCGGATGTATTTATATATCTACGGTTTTCTTCTTTTGTAATGGCTAACAGTTCGCTATTTTGCTTTTGAACTATATCTCCAAATCCCGAATAATAATCGGTATTCTTTAATCCTTCAATGGCCACTTCATTAATGTCGCTCACTTTTAAATAAGAGTGCAGGGCAGATGTGTACTTAAACGTTTTAGTATCCTCATTTTTGATCGTAAAATTTACTTGCAATTCATTTCCAACAATTACAGATAGTTCTCCATGAAAATCATGAGGCCAGTATTTTTTAGTTTCAGCAGAAGATTGAAGCGACAGTTTTATCAAAGTGCTATCGTCATTTAGCTGAGTCACTTCTTCCAGATTCCATATAGATAATCGGGCAAAACCATGTTGCGGTAAAGCAGCTTCGGTACTATGTGGGCCAAACCAAGGAAAACACAATGGGATTCCACCTCTAATGGCTTTGCCGTTTTCAAAGTCACTTAAGGTGCTCATCCAAAGAAGATCATCTGCATTGTTGGGGATATAGCTTAAAACATGAGCGCCATATAATGAGAGATCCAGCTGAGCATATTTATTGGTTATTCTAATAATATCCAGTTCGTATTTCTTGTAAAAAGACACCAAGCCTTTTACAGAAAATTGATTGGTTAATTCGATACTAGATTTCATATAGGTACTTTTTTTAGTTATTATTGAATAGCAAAGATATTTTTAATTTAAAATGTTATAACTAATTGTATGCAATAGTTTGTGATAATAAGTGTGATAATCCAATACGCTATGCGAATTGAGAATTTACTGCATGCCATTAGGAATACGAACATGAAAAGTAGTTCCTTCTAGCGGCTCCGATTCCAAGCTTATTTCGCCATTCAAAAGATCTACATATCCTTTCGAAATAGATAGGCCTAAACCTGAACCTTCGTAGGATCTAGAATTTGAGAATTCAGCTTGTTCAAACTGGTTAAAAACTGACACTTGCTTGTCGCGAGCAATACCGATGCCGGTATCCATAACCCAAAATTCAGCCCAATCGTTGTCAATGGCGTATTTAACTTTAATGTAGCCCTTATCGGTAAATTTTATGGCGTTTTTTATCAGGTTGGTTAATATGGAATTCAGCTTGTACTCATCGGTAAAAAAGTTTTTGGAATGAGAGGATACTTTTTCTTCTAGGATAAGCTCTATTCCTTTGGCATTGGCTTCGCGGGTAAAAAAGTGTTGTAACTGGTTCAATATTTCGTTCACATTTACTTCTGAATAACGCGGTTTTTCAACACCTGATTGCAGTTTTGAAACGTCTATGATATTGTTGATGGTTTCTAACATACGTTTTCCACTTTGCTCAATAATGTCAATAAATTGTTTTTGTTCCATGGATGAATAATTCGCCGTTCGCAATAATTGTGAGAAACCTAAAATGCCATTCATCGGGGTTCGGATTTCATGGCTCATATTAGCTAAAAATGATGATTTCATTTTGTCACTTTCCTCTGCCTTAGTCTTTTGTTCTTCCAGCTCATGCATGATCTGGGAATTTAAATCAAGCTGGTGCCGGAGATCTTTGGTTTTAATTCGGATCCTAAATTTTAAAACCCTGTTGGCGATTAAAAGAAAGAGTAGTAAAACAAAAATTATAACGCCTGCAAATAAAAGAGGTTTATAATAATTTTTCCAGTTGTTATCGCTTTTACTGTATTGATAAATCCACTTATCATAAATCCGTTGATACTCGCCATTGGCCAATATAACTTCTAATCCGTTGTTTAGCATTTCGGCAAGCTCTGGATAATCCTTTGCTACCGTAAAACCCATATTGCGTTCTAATATCTGGTGATCCAATGCATGGATATAATTTTTGCCAAGTTTATCGACATAGTACATAACTGGCACTCTTTGCGCAAATATACAGGTCACATCTTTATTGTCGAGTGCTACGGTGAGCTGCTCGTAATCATTTACAATAAGGAATTTGGCACTTGGGTTAATGGATTGCACATAGTGGATAAGCACGTCGTTTTGCCATAAGGCCACCAATGGTTCTTTATAGGATCTGAACCTTTCGAGTGAAAATCTATTTACATAATTACCATTGTACAAAAAACAATGTGAGGTGTTAAGGGTCGATCGGGTGTAAATATAATCACTTTCAGGACTTCCGGGATAGTGGGTTCCTGCGATAGCCTGAATATCACCATTTTTAAGTGCCTGGTTTATGGCATTCCACTCTCCCGCTGTAACACGAATGTCGGAACGGTAAAGATCTTTAAGGGCATTTAATATGTCAATATTGAAACCAACCAGATCACCTTTTTCGTTAACGAAATTATAGGGAGGGTAGTTGTTGCCCAGCATTATCTGGTATTGAGCCTTAAGACCGGACGAAATGAATATCCAGAAAAATAGGAACAGAATAAAAGTACAGCGCATTATGCTAGTCAAATTTTGAACAAATTTAATGATTATAACTAATGTTTTTATTCAAATTCACAAAAAGAATACGCACTGTAAATGTTTTTTAGGTGTTGGGGTTGCCCACTACGTCGGTGAGCGGGTTTATGAGCCCGGTTTCCAGATCAAATATCCAACCGTGTAATTGCAATTTTTTACCCTTACGCCATGCTTTTTGAATAAGGGAGGAGGAGGCCAGTTTTTCGATTTGACGCTCCACATTTATCTCGCACATGCGATTTATTTTTTCTTTTTCGTCTGTCAAAGCATCCAACTCAGCTATATTCCTTTTATAGGAATCTTTGATGCCAGCAAGCCAATCGCCCAAATATTTGTCGGTATTATTTTTCATGGCAGCTATAACGCCTCCACAACCATAATGGCCACAAACTACAATGTGTTTTACGTTCAGGTAATCAACAGCGTATTTTACCACACTCATCAAGTTAAAGTCGTTGGTTATTACCTGGTTGGCAATATTACGGTGAACGAACAGCTCCCCGGGCTCGGTTTGTGATACACCCGCTGCTGGCACTCTGCTGTCGGAACAGCCTATCCAAAGATAATCAGGATATTGACCCAGGGCCAAGCGCTTAAAATAATCAGAATCCTTTTCTACCATATTCTTGGCCCACGCTTTATTAGCCAGCAATATTTCGGCGTATGGCCTTTGTCTTCTTTCTAAGTGGTCACCTTCAATTTTCATGTAATATGGCGTTTATTGTTTTGTATTGATTATACTTTTTTCGGTATAAATATAAAAATAGGATACCTTTACAAGTCATAAATAACAGAAAAGTTTAAGAGCTAAGTGTATTTCTAAACAATATTCTTATAATATTCTATTAATCGTTAACTTTGGGCTTATTCTGTTTAAGCAAATCAAGCTTAGTTTATAAAGAAATTCGTTTTTAAGTTAAATCAAACATTATTATTGATATGAAAAAGTTTTTTAAAATTACAGGGGGCGTAATCCTATTTATACTGTTGGTATTAATAGTAACCCCAATGCTTTTTAAGGGTAAGGCAGAAGAATTGGTAAAAAAAGAAATTAACAAGCAAGTGCTTGCCACAGTTGATTGGAAAAGTTTTTCGTTGTCGCTCTTTAAAGATTTTCCAAATATTTCGGTAGGAATGTCCGATTTGAGTGTGGTTGGTGTGGATAAATTTCAGCAGGATACGCTTTTGTACCTGAAGGAATTTGTGCTCTCGGCTGATTTGATAAAGGCCATCCGAGGCGATGTGTCCATCAAACATATTTTGTTGGATAGGCCTGTGGTATTGGCTAAAGTACTGGCCGACTCTACCGCCAACTGGGATATTATGAGACCAACCGACGAATTAGTGGAGGTGGAAGATACCAGTACTGCAGAAAGTAATTTTACCATTGGCCTACAAAGCGTTGAAATAAAGGAAGCAACGATTTTTTATGTAGATCAAACAATGGATTTGACTACCGATGTTTATAATGTTAATCTAAAGATGTCGGGCGATTTGTCCGCAGAAACTACCAAGTTGTCAACCAAAGGTACTGTAGAAGCGCTGACGGTGAGCATGGAAGGTGTTAAATACATGAATAAGGTTAAGGTTGATTTGGTAGCCGACATTATGGCCGACATGAATAAGATGGTGTTTACTTTTGCCGATAATGATATCATGCTTAACGACCTTAAATTGGGTTTTGATGGAAGTGTGGGAATGCCCGAAGAGGGTTTTGATTTGGATATAAAGCTTACTGCCAAGGAAACTTCGTTTAAATCCTTATTGAGCGTGGTGCCAAAGGAGTTATTAAGCGATTTGGAAGGATTGCAGGCCAAAGGTGTTTTGACCCTTGAAGCCATAGCCAAAGGACGATATATTGATACCGATAACTTACCTGCATTTAATGCCATTTTAAAAGTTGACAACGGACAAATCAAATATCCCGACCTACCCAAATCCATCGATAACATAAATATTAATGTTTTGGTTGATAACCCTGGCGGTTTGGCCGACAACACCGTTACCGAAATTAAAACTTTTCATTTTGAATTGGGCGGCAATCCCTTTGATGCCTCGTTGTTACTAAAAACACCTGTGAGCAACGCCCAGTTTAAAGGTGGTATGGTGGGTATTATCGATTTAGGTTCCTTAAAGGACGCTGTACCATTGGATAGTTTCGAGATAAAAGGTATAGTAGATGCCAATGTTACTTTGGACGGTAACATGGAAATGATTGAAAAAGAAAATTACGAGCAGGTACAGGTAAAAGGCAGTTTAAAATTGAAAGATTTTTTATATACAAGTGTTGGTTTGCCCCAGGTAAATATTAGCGAGGCGCAAATGTCGTTTACACCAAAGCGTATTGCTTTGGATAAATTTGTAAGCCAAGTAGGGAAATCGGATTTTGAGCTGAGTGGCATGATAGAAAACTATTTGCCCTATGTATTTAAAGATCAAACTTTGAAAGGTTCTTTAAAACACCGATCTAATTTATTGGATGTGAACGAAATATTAAAGAGTATGGATG
>JAGXIO010000134.1 GCA_024635555.1 Saccharicrinis sp. | reverse complement strand
GGCTTTAGCCGCATTTATTAAAACCAAACAGGCTAAATGCGGCTAAAGCCATTAGTTACTGCACATTCATAACCGTTGGCTAAAGCCAACGGCAATGAAAAAAATAACATGCACTAAATTAAATTCTATGAGATTCGGACAACACAACTCTAGATTTCCACTAATCACATAAACCTTAACATTACCTACAACCCAAACTTGCTGAGTAATTACAATAGATGTATAACCCACTATAATCCATATGTCACCTAAATTTTGCATGGGTATCTTATCTCTTTAATTAATCCATAACACTGGATTACGAATAGGCAGGTTACGAATTACCTCATCCTCTGTTGACGCGTGTTCCAGACTTTCCCAAAGTTTATATAATTCAGAATCATTATAGCGGATGGATGCAAAAATAAGAAATGGCTGTGCTACTGGCCAGTTTTCCCAATACATCACATCGTTAGGGAAAGGCCATTGGCTTTTGTCTTTAACGTAGGGCGTCATAAAATCTACCCCTTGCTTTATCCCAAGACCCGATTGGGTTGTATAGCTCCATAAATCGTGTTCACTATCGGATAAAATCTGGCATATGGTAGCCATTGCATCCAAGTTAAATAGGGAATAACCATAGGGCTTGGTTCTTTCGGTTTCCAAAGGGAAGCTACCGTTCTGCGCCATTTGATTGGGGATGAGCACATTTTTGTAACGGTCGCGGCAATATTCCAGTAGGGAGTCATTTTGTGTGAGCTTGGCAAAGGATGCTACCTGCATGGTCCAACAAGTACCATGGTTATTTTTGGCATCGCGCTCAGTTTTACCATACTCGTGAGTCGTCATCCAATTTAAATAATCCTGGAACCAATGGATAATGCCATCCAGTTCATTATTGCTAAAAATACCAGATTCCCTCATCTTAATCACCGACTGTGCCACTTCCATCAAATGAATGGTATCTATAATACCTATGCCCCTTCCGCTCACTTTACCTTTAATGGCCTGTGCATACAACAGATGAGGAAGCATAGCTGTAGCCGAATCAACAAACCAAGCGTTCAAATGCTTCTTGGCATGAAGTGCATACTTTTGATCTCCGGTAATGATCCATGCTGAGGTTAACGCACCAACAATGCGGCTAAAACGGATCATGGCATGGCGATGGGTCACAAAATTATCGGGGTTTGTTTCGCCGTCTCTGCGAATGTAAGGTCCATCTGGGTTTTCCGGATCGGGCCACCAGTAATCACCCTCCGAATAAAACGTGTTGGCAGCACCTTCGCTTCGCTCACAAACAAAATCGGTTATTGTGACCGGAGCTTGCATCAATGCCCATTCGGCTTTTTCTTTAGCCAGTGGCGATAAAAAATCAGTTGCTTTTTTGGTGAGGTCAGTTGCAGAATTTGGACTACATGCCGTTATTAAAAATAGGACAACAACGATGAACATTCCTTTTTTATAGGTTCTCATTGGTATAATGTTTAATAATTGATACAAATAAAATCAAAAAAAAAGCTGGCTACCAACACAAAGAAGGTAGCCAGCCAATCTGAAAATTTACACTTTATCTACCAACCAGGGTTATTAACATTTATGTTGGAGTTCTGATCTAACTCGTTCTGAGGTATAGGAAACAGAGGATCAAGGGTTAAATTACCTACTGGTGCATCATATTTTAAACTTGATTTATCGGGCAAGAATTCCGAATAAAAATGACGTTTCACCTTTTTACCATCGCCAAATACTTCGCTGAGGGTTCCCCATCTGATCAAATCAAATATTCTCAGACCTTCCATGGATAATTCAACCCTACGCTCGTGTCTAACTATATCTACCAAATTACCGTCTGCCACTGTTTTATGTGGCATACTTACAGAAGAGCGGTCTCTTACTTTGTTTACCCAATCCAATGCTTCAGGCTTGCCTTGCTCGGCCAATGCCTCGGCCAAAATAAGGTATACTTCGGCCATACGCATTACGGGAATGTCAAGACCATCCCATCTTACGTTTGCAACATCTTTAACGTTTTTAGTCATCTTACGCACATTTATACCTGTGCTCGACGACCAACGATAATCGTATTGAACCATATCGCCAGCGTTATATACAACGGTCCATTTTGTTGTATCCCCTTTAGCAGGTATAATTTGATGCTCAACAGTAACTGGAGCACTTCCTGTATAAACTTGGTAATCACTACCTGGATAGTAAAGGGTAAACTCTCTGCGAGGATCCCCAACTTCAAAGGCATCATATAAATCGCGTTGTGGCAAACTGTAGCCCCATCCATCGCCAATAATACTTGTTTTGAATGCTGCAGGTAAACCATCAGGCAATCTTTGAACCGTCATATTTTGCCCATAGTTCTCACTGTTGTGCACAAAACTCCAATAAAATAACAACTCGCTATTTCCTTCTTGCGACCATATAGACAAATAATCTTTTTGAAGCTTGTATCCATCTCCTTCGGCAATTTGTACGGCTTCGCGCGCTGCGATTTCGGCATTTGGCCAATCCTTCAAAAACAAGTAGGTTTTGGCCAAAAAAGCGGCTGCAGCGGCTCTGGTAGGTGTTCCATCTTTTGATAAACCTACAGGCAAATCATTTTTAGCATCTTTAAAATCTGCCAAAACTTGCGCTAGCACATCGGCTTTAGATGAACGTGGCGTATCAAACTCCTCAAAATCAGAGGCTGTAGTAGTAAGTAGCGGAACTCCACCATAAAAAGTGGTTAGAAAAAGATAATTGTAGGCCCTTAAAAATTTAGCTTCCGCGATGTAGGGTGCTTGCATAGCTGCAGTAAAAGTCGCATCCGACGAAAGAGGTATATTTTCGATGGCAAAATTTGCGGCATTAATACTTTGGTAAATATTTAACCACCAACTAGAAACATTTTCATGTGTTGCACTGATGTCCCACTTCTCAAGGCCAATAGAGCCAGAACGGTTAGGTCTCCAATAGCTATCATCTGTCATGGCATCCAGTAGGATGATCATATCTCTGTTAAGCATTGTTGCACCTCCGTAGAGCCATGGATGGTAACAAGCGTTTACCGCCATACGTGCCGAAGTTCCATCCACAAAAAAATTCTCGGGACGGGGTTCCGATTTTGAATAACGATCTAAAAAATCATTTTCGTTACATGCAGTTACTAAAAATAGCATTGCTACCATTGGCAACCATAATAGCTTTATTAATATATTTTTCATGTGTTTATAATTTATTTTTTTTACCACATGGAACTCGCCATTACAATCATTCCCACATTGTGTGAGGACACTCTCATGGCTCGTTTCATAGTAATTTAATTTATTATTTAAAATGAAGCTTTTAAACCAATGGTATATGTACGTGGCTGAGGTATACCAGTTAAAGGATCGGCAGAAGTATCCACTTCTGGACCATCATAACCAGTAAAAGTATATACATTCTGAACGCTTACATATAAACCCAAACTATACATGCCAACTTTGCTTAATAGGTTCTTTGGCAGATTATAATTTAAGTTCACATTGTTTATCTTAAGATAAGAAACATCAGCCAACCAAAAATCAGACTTTGTTAAGTTCTTTCCACTTTCGTCCTTCGAAAGTCTAGGCCAAGTTCCATTGGGGTTTTTAGTAGGATGATATCTATTAAGTACTCTTGCATCTTCATTTCGTGCCCACGAAGACATAAGGAAGATCAAATCGTAAGCATCGTCATTTCCGTAATACATATCAAAACCCTGGGCTCCCTGAAGTTGCAATTGAAAGCTCCAATTTTTATAGCCAATGGTACCAAACGCACCGTAGGTAAAATCGGGATATGGATTACCAATTATTGTACGGTCGGCTGCATCAACTTTGCCATCGGGCGTACCAGTAAGTTTGCCAAGCGCATCATAACCATCTATATCTAGTAGTGCAATATCGCCTACCTTTTTCTTCGTAAATGATCCTGTTTTATAAATTTCTAAATCTGCTGCATCATAAATAATACCATTGGATTTATATCCGTAAAACGAATTAACTGGATAACCTTCCACCAATCCATCCGTACTCAAATCTCGCCCTTCCAAATCAACCATTTCGTTTTTAACGTGCGAAAGGTTAATACTGGCATCGTACGACCAATCACCTTTTTGGGTACGGTATCCAAGCAATAATTCAAAACCATTGTTCCGAACCTGTCCAGCATTGATAAAAGGGCTTACTGACAATCCATTGGAATTAGCAATGGGAGCTTCAAATAAAAGATCATAGGTATTCTCAATAAAATAATCAAAGTTTGCATAAACCTTGGAGTTGAAAGCGGTTATATCAGCCCCAATATTTGTCTTTTTGGTTTCTTCCCAAACCAAATTTTCGTTTGTAGCATCAGTAAGGGTATATCCAAGTGCACTAGCTTGAGAAAGAACTGCACGCCTTCCTGTTAACGAAGCACTTGTAGCATATTCATCTAGGCTCAAAACGTTTCCAACAACTCCAACGCTAGCTCTAAGCTTTAGGTCGTCAATAAAACTAGCATTGCTCATAAATGACTCCTCGCTTAAACGCCACGCTACGGATGCCGAAGGAAAAACACCAAATCTGGTTGCTTTGGGTAAGCGTGAAGTGCCATCGCGACGAACCGAAGCAGATGCCAAATACTTGCTTTTATAGCTGTAGTTAGCCCTACCAAAAATTGAGACAAACGACCAGTCCTTAAATCCATTGTCATTTATTTGATCTCTCGGATCACCAGCTGCGAGGTAACGCAAATCGTTACTTGGAGTACCCGTCCTGCTTCCCATTAAATGCTCAGTACTACTATCTTCCCATGAATATCCCAACAAACCTTTAACAGAATGATCCGCATTGATAGTTTTTTCATAGTTCAACAAGAAATCACTAATCCAATGCACCGTTTCCTTGGATTCTTTTTCGACGGAGTTAATGGTAGAGCCTTCCCATCCATAGTGTGGAGAAACACCAGGCTCAAAATCAGTTTTATACGCATTGGTATAATCTAAACTACCACGTGTTGTAAATTCTAATCCTTTAAGGAGGTTTACTGTAAAAAAGATATTTCCTTGCATCCCTTTCCCTACCGTTTTATGCTCCGTTTCTTTAGCCATCCAAACCGTATTTTGGTGCTTGTGCTCTAAACGGTCGTCGCGTATAATACCATAATCACCATCGTCTTCGTAAGCTCTAGTTATAGGGGTTTTTATTAAAGCATAGTTATAAGGTTTCTTATCCCCTTTTTTGGTATAGGTGTAGAGATTAAGAGAATTACCAAATTTAAACCAATTGTTGATTTCATGGTCGGTATTAAGCGTAAAAGTACTTTTTGAATATGCCGTTTCAATAATCATCCCTTTTTGATCCAGATGACTGGCTGAGATAAAATAATTTGATTTTTCCGAGCCTCCCGATACTGAGAGATCATAATTTTGAATCACACCAGTTTGTATCATCAAATCTTTCCAGTTTGTATCTACGCCATCGTAAAGAGGCAATGATGCTCCCCATTTAATATCCAAACCAGCATTTTCGTGCGACTCTGTCCACAACTCCAAAAACTCATCGGAATTAAGGAATTCGGTTTTTAAATTGCTTTCGGTTTGAACGCCGAAATAAGTATTGAAGGTAACGCGCGGATCTGCACCTACCGACCCACGTTTTGTGGTTACTAAAACTACCCCATTGGCGGCACGGGCGCCATAAATCGCAGCGGCGGATGCATCTTTTAATACCGATATGGACTCAATGTTATTAGGGTTCAAGTTGTCGATATTATTTGTAATAACTCCATCTACCACAAATACAGGGGCATTGGTTCCATTGATAGATTGCTTTCCTCTTATTAAAACCTCAGCTGATTCGCCCGGTAAGCCCGAACCTGAGGTAATGTTAATACCAGCCGCTCTACCTTGTATGGCTTGCAATGGATTGGTAGCCGGCACTTTATCAAAACCCTCGGTGGATACCGTAGTAACCGAACCGGTAAGGTCAGCCTTGCGCGAGGTACCGTATCCCACGGCAATCACTTCGTCCAGGCCAATTGTAGAGGGCTCCATAACAACGTTGATGGTTGTACGCCCGGCAAGGTTTATTTCCTGAGTTTTCAGCCCAATAAACGAAAACACCAGTGTTTCTGAGTCGGTTGTGTTTCGTAACGTATAGTTACCGTCAATGTCGGTAATGGTGCCCACGGTGGTGCCTTTAAACACGACTGTGGCCCCAGGTACGGCTTCTCTTTGGCTGTCGGTTACGCTACCTGATATGGTTTCCTGCGCCTGCATGGCGAAGGCACCAAAAACAAGCAGTGACAAGCCTGTGGTTAATAATCTTGATAGTTTTTTCATGAAATAGATTTTTAAATTAATAATTAAAAGCAAGCATTATATTTTCTGATTAACGATTCCAAAAAGTAATAGTCAGCATATACTAAGGGCACATCAACCTCAGATTCATGTGCTTTGGAGCCTGTTGAATGCTTTAACAGAAACCCAAAGTTCGTGGTGGGTGCTGCCAAATATGCTGCGGAAGCCAAGGACTCAAACATATCGTTGGCGGTTTTAAGATACACTTCTCTACTGTTGGTGTATTCCGCCAGTTCGTAAAGAGCCGAAGCCATGATAGCAGCAGCTGAGGCATCCCGGGGTTCGTTGGGTATTTCGGGTGCATCAAAATCCCAATACGCCACTTTGTCGGCAGGCAAGCGGGGATGATCGATGATGTAACGGGCTATTTTCTCGGCCTGTTGCAGAAACCTCACGTCGTTGGTTTCGCGGTAAACCATGGTATAACCGTACAAAGCCCAAGCCTGTCCACGCGACCATGCCGATTCCGGGGCGTAACCCTGATGAGTGGTACGACCCTCCACCTCGCCGGTTTCGGGATCGTAATCCACTACATGGTACGAACTCATATCTGGCCTAAAATGATTTTCCATCGTTTTAAGAGCATGGCTCACGGCAATATCTCTAAAGGTAGAATCACAAGTTTCACGCGAAGCCCAAAACAGCAATTCCAGATTCATCATATTGTCTATAATCACCGGAAAATCCCATTTGTCCGTATTATGGTTCCAGGAGCGGATGCAGCCTACCTGAGGGTTGTAACGGGTTATCAAGGTACGTGCCGATTGCAACAGTACCTCCCTATAATGTGGGTTTTTGGTCATTTCATAACCCCTACCATAGCTGCAAAACATTTTAAAGCCCATGTCGTGCGTTTTTCCGTTGTTCTTTTCTTGCTCAAGTAGCTCGGTAAATTGTATGGCTTTTTGTTTCCATACTGTATCTTTGGTAAGTTGGTACATCATCCAAAGTTCGCCGGCAAAGAAACCGCTGGTCCAATCACGTGATGGCACTAAAACAATAGCACTATCCTCAACCGTACGAGGCGCCACAAGTTTGCTGTTAGCGCTCATTGGAGCAGTCAAACTTTCTAAGGCAAAAGTTAATTGCTTTTCTGTGTGTACAAGCAAATCTTTACGTGGGCTGTCAGTCTGCTTTTGCGTACAAGCCACCAACATAACCATTACCGCCAACGGTAGTAATATCTTATTCATATCCTTTTTTTTATTGTTAATCCAATTATTTATTGTTAATCCATATTAATTGTGGTGTCAACTCTTCCGTTATAACCCGGAGCACCCCTTTACCGTCGTGATGTGCTATGCGCATAAAAGCACGTCCGTTGGCCATCTGTACCTTTCTGGATCCTTTTAAAGTACCTAGGTCGGCAAGCATTTTTCCATCACCCACATATTCAAATTCTACCCAGCTTTTATTGTCGAGGCAAATTACCCCATTGCTATCTTTTAGCACAACTTCTACTTCGGTAATCCCTGGTTCTACAACTTTTAATGTATAATCCAGCTCTTTGGGCTTTCCCCATTGGCGTGTTTCGTAATCCACAGCAATGGAATTATTTACGGTGGTCTTACCTTTTTGAGCCACTACTTTTAATTGATTTTTACCGGGTTCAAAAACTACGTTCCAATGCAAACCGGCGGCGGGATAATTTTGCGAATCACGCTTTTTTATGCCTAAACTACGTTCGTTGAGGAAGAGCTCTGCTTTATCACAATTGGAATACACTTTCACTAGCTTCGCCTCTCCTTCTTTGCCCCATCTCACCGGCCATGTGCTCCCGTAAATATGTGCCATGGGTTTTTCAGTCCAGTAGGATTGAAATACGTAGTAACTTTCTTTAGGAGTTAGATCACGTTCAACCACACCTTTTTGATTCATATAAGGAATCGGATTTTCAGGCCGCACGGGCGTGCTAAAATCCTTAAACGGCCAATAAGCAGCTCCGGTTAAATTGGGCATTGTTTCCTGTTCTTTCAAATGCCAATCAATTAGGTTGCAGGCATAGGTCACAGTCCAATCACCATCTTTCGACACCCTTGCATCGCCGCCAAAAAAAGTGGCTTCCGCAGCACGTTCATCCGTGCCTTTTCCAGTGGCAATACCTTCCAGTCCTTTTTCGGGGTCTTCGGAGTGGCGCAGGGTATGATGGCTGGCGCCCCACTCCATATGAAAGAAGTGATCCACATCCTCAATCCATTTTTCGGAAGTAGCTTTGTACTCCGTAAACTTGCCTCTATACCAACCGGCCCATATGGAGGGCGAATACACATCTACTATATCCTTACAGAAATCGCATCGCCGGATGCCGGTTTTACGGCTGTCGTCCATTTTGTGAGCTATGGTGTTCAACTCTGTCATAAACGCCCTAATGGAGTCCTGATCGAAATAAGTAAAATCGCCGGGCCAGTCGTTTTCGTTACCCAAACCCCAAATAATTACCGATGGATGGTTATAGTGTTGGGTAATCATATTTTCTAACATGCGGCGGGCTTGCTGTTTATATATCTCACCACCCAATCCGCCACGACACCAAGGTATCTCTTCCCAAACCAATATACCCAGGCTATCGCATAGTTGCAATACTTTGGCCGATTGCTGGTAATGTGCCAGACGAATAAAGTTAACCCCCATATCTTTCATCAAAATCATCTCCTTAGTCAAATCATCATCGCTTATGGCGGCAGCTGTTCCGGCGTGGTCTTCGTGTCGGTGGGTACCTCGAATTAAAAGGCGCTGGCCATTAAGCATAAAGGGTCCGTTTTTAACAAACTCAAAATCACGGAACCCGATTTTTTCACTTATCACTTGCTCCCCCCATTCCGATTTTATGGTGGCATTCACAGTATATAATAGTGGCGATGCGGGCGACCAAAGTTCCGGCTTGGATACCTCCCAACTAAAAATTGAAGATTCGTTAACTTGCTTTATATCTTTGGTTTGAACAATCTTACCTTGAGGCGACAAGAGTTCGAGTTTAAGGCTGTATTCCGATTTGTCCTGATTAGCTATCGCTACCTCAATATTCAAGCTCCCCTTTTCAAACTTGCTGTTTAAGAGCGGGCTCAACTTAATATCCTGAATATAGGTAAGGGGAACGCGCACCAAATTTACTGGTCGGTACATTCCACCATATATATTAAAGTCGGATAAATCGGAAGGTATCATTTCCAGATCGCGTGAATTATCGCAGCGAACCAAAAGCGGTATCTTACCATTGTAATGCTCTTGCAAGTACTCGTTATCGGCATATTTTTTAAGTGCGTCCGTTATATCTACCCACCACTCATCGTAACCACCAACATGGCTTCCTACCTTTTCGTTAAAAACATAAACCTCGGCCTTTTGGCCTGTGCCCTCAAAATGAAGTAATACTTTTTCGGATAGAGGCACATCCAAATTTAAAAAGGTGCGATACCAACCTGGTCCCTGATAGTAATTAACATAAGGATTTACTGCATCAAAGGCATTATAACAATGAGGCACCTCCACATTTTGCCATTTGGGCACCGCCTCCTGCGAACCTTTTTTTGCATATCGGATACCTTCCCATACTCCGCCCAAATCGCTACGGAGAAATTCCCAGCTTTTAAGTTTTTCAATACTTTGTCCGTTTACTATTGTTAATGCAAAAAACAACAGAATAAGTAACCCAGAATTCTTCATGCTTATATATCTAAAAATTTGTTTGTTAATGTTAACGTATTTCTGGAATAACTTTTAAAACATTGGTATCCATTTCTGTAATAATTGTAACGTTTATGTAAAAATTGTATGCTCCATGCTACCATTATGCTATTATTTGCAATTTTAGTAATCCATTTTAAATCCATAATTGCAATTAATTATGGCTCTGTATGATTTACAGTGGTTAACAAACAGTGTTAACAGAGAGCGCTGTAGTTCCATATCCCGTAAGGGATAAAATAGGGCTAGAAAAAATATACAGGTTAAGCGTTTCGTCCTTTTAATAACATAAGGTGTTATTCTTCAATACCTCATGCCTACCAGCCTCTATATAACTAAAGAAATTTATACTTCGTACGAAAGGAATTTATTTTAACTTTGAAGTGTAAAATATCCTTAAAAAAAATGAAGAAACTGATTGTCTGCTATTTGTATATTTTGATATCTTTTTGTACTCAGGCTCAAGTGGAGGATATTCATTTTACACGAGTTTCTCCGCCTGGCGGACTCAATTTTCAGCATATCCATAATATTACACAAGACAAAGAAGGAAATATCTGGATGGGAAGTAACCAAGGATTATATAGGTATAATTCTTCGGGCTTTATTCGGTATCACCACAATCCCACCGACGAAGGTAGTCTGTGCAACGACATTGTTAACCAATTACTTGTCGACAAGCACAACAGACTATGGGTGGCCAGCGCTTCAGGGTTGGACATATTTAATAACACGCAGCAAAACTTTATTCATTTTAATTATTCTTTCGGAGGACACGAAATTGCTAATCGTCCTATTTACAGCATCGGAGTCGATGGGCATGATAATCTTTGGATAGCAGACAGCCGTGGATTGGGTAAGATGAATACCTTAGAACACGAAGTTACATACGTTGATTCAGAAGTTTTTGATACAGTACCCTACCTGATTTATTTCGACAAGGAAAATAAAGGTTGGATTGGCACCAATAGTGGATCTATCTATCAATTTGATCCCTCCGCTAAAAAAGCACGTAAAGTGATAGAGGGTCCGGGTTCCAATCCTCGCGTCATACATGTCGAAAATGATAAAATTTACGTAGGTTATCAAAGTCACGGTGTACGGCTCTATTCCGAAGATGGACAATTGATGCGGCATTTTGAATATACCCGGGAACCAAAATGGAACATTAAGGATGTAAGTGTACGGTCGATATTGAGAGACAATAATCAAAACCTTTGGATTGCCACGTATTCGGGACTTTTTATCGAAAAAAATGGTGAGCTGCACAGGATAAACAGCGAAAACCATGAGGTTATCCCCAACAAGTCATTCTACTCAGCTTATCAGGATAAAGACGGCGGATTGTGGTTTGGCACCTGGTCTGGCGGATTGATATATTACAATCCAGCAGCCAATAACTTCAACCATTTTAAGCATACACCAATTTCAAGTTCCCTTTCGGATAATATTATAAGTTCATTTGTGGAATTGAATGACGGTAGTATGTACATCGGCACCGAAGTTGGGGGACTGAACAGATATTGGCCATCCACCGGGAATTTTGAAGTGATAAAGCTTGACGACACCCAGGATGTGATAAACATAAAAGCCCTAAGTATGGACAAAAATGGTACTGTTTGGGTTGGAACGTACAGACACAAATTATGGTACAAAAAAAAGGGCTCGGATGTTTTTACACAGATGAACGAAAAAAATCATCCCGGTTTTCCATCTCAAATTGAACACGTGTATGCCATGGCACCATGCAGCAAAGGAATATGGATAGGTACTTTTGGTAACGGGGTGTTTTTTTACGATTTCGCATCTGATTCCTTTACATCGTTTGACAACATGAATGTTTCGGAGGAGATTCAGAACACTCGCTTTGTACGAACGCTATATGTTGATTCCGTAGATTGTTTATGGGTAGGCAGCAACTCAGGAGTATCCCGCTTTTGCCCGGGTAAAGTCGCACAAACCTGGCACGAAACATTTCACGATCCCTTGGGCAATGTATACTACATAAACCAGATGGACAAAAATACCGTTTGGGTAGGTGCTAAAGCCACGGGTATTCATCGTTATAATTTCAATACCAATTCGATTGTTCACTTAGGCACAGATTCCTTATTTTTGGGTAAAGATGTCTACGGCTTCGTAGCCGATCAGGATAATAATGATTGGATTAGCACCAATACCGGTTTGTATTTTTATGATACCCCTAACAACATTTTAAGACAGTTTAATGAAATTGACGGCATACAAGGAAACCAATTTAATCCACAAGCCATTTTTAAAGATCATAAAAACAAGCTGTATTTTGGGGGCACCAACGGTTTTACAGTTGTGGATCCCGGAAATTTAAAAACCAACCTTCGACGGCCCAAGGTTATTTTGAATTGGCTATCGGTTAACAACAAACAAAAATTGTATCCCGAATTTAATGTGTTGAAAAACAACTACGAACCCTTAAAATTTGGATACAATAAAACTTCGTTTAGGGTTAATTTTGCGGCTGACAATTATTTGCTTCCCGGCAAAAATAGGTACAAGTATAGGTTGGTGGGAATATATGACGAATGGATTGATAATGAAACGGATAACCAGGCGGTATTTACGAGCATCCCTTCGGGCAATTATGTTTTTGAAGTTATAGCGGCCAATAACGATGGCATATGGAATCAAACACCCACAGCTCTTCCCATATCTATTGAACTGCCTTGGTGGCGCACTACCATCGCTTATTTACTTTACTTAGTAGTTTTAGCGGCTATTTCGAGAGCTATATTTGCAGCACGTAGAGATCGCCTTGCCCTTAAAAAAAGTTTGCTGGTATTAAAAATAAAGCAAGAACAGGAAGATCAACTGCATGAGGCCAAGCTAAAGTTTTTTACCAACATATCGCACGAAATGCGCACGCCCCTCACCCTTATATCGGGACCATTAAATTCCGTTATCAACAAAGAGCAGCTTTCGGATAATGCATTTAAAAAACTAAAGTTGATACAGCAAAATACCAATCGTCTGTTAACACTAATGAACCAAGTGTTGGATTTTAGAAAACTGGAAAAAGGCACTCTTAAATTAAACTTATCGCCTATTAATTTGCGCAAATTACTCGAACAATGTTTTGGCTTTTTTGCGGAAGAAGCCAACGAAAAAAACATACAGTACTCCTTGAGTCAAGATAAGGATATTGTGGTGGAGGCCGACAGAGAGAAATTGGATAAGATATTTATAAATCTGCTTTCCAACGCATTTAAGAACGTTAAACAAGGGGATTCTATTGATATAAAAGTAAGCATTGGATCTGCCGTGGAAACCTTAAATTATCTCCATCAAGTTAAATTAGGCAATCTACCACAGGACGAATATGTACAAATAAGCATCATAGATTCTGGCGCAGGCTTTGACCAGCGAATGAAGAGTAACTTATTTAAAAGATTTGAAAAAGGATACGGCAACGAAATTGGCACCGGAATCGGACTTTCCATCTGTAAGGATTATGTACTAGCACATCATGGCCAAATCACAGCATCGAGCACATCGGGCGAGGGGGCTTGTTTTACGGTGGTAATGCCACTTAAGCAAAACCAAGCAATATCTACAGAACAACCAACCTTGCAGCATGATGAAATAATGGGCGCAGAAAGTATGGAAACAACGCAACCTCTGGTGCATAAAAATGAAGTCGGTGAACCCTACCGTATTTTGGTTGTGGAGGACAATGATGAGATGCGTAGTTTTTTAAAAGATATCCTTTCGCCCTATTATTTTGTGGATGAATCGCCAGATGGTGCCCAAGCCATAAATCAATTGCACAACAACGATTACGATTTGGTTTTGTCGGACGTGATGATGCCCGAGATAGATGGCCTTGACCTCTGCAACAAAATAAAATCCAGTATAGAGCTCAGCCACATCCCCGTTGTGCTACTCACAGCACTATCCTCGGATGCCAACGAAATTAAAGGTTTATCAACAGGTGCCGACGATTATATCACCAAGCCTTTTAGTGAGAACTTACTCATATCGCGCCTTTCCAATCTTCTCAAGCAACGAGAAGACTTAAAACTGGCTTTTCAAAAAACATTTTTAAACGACAATACCTTGCAGCCGCAAAGGAATATGGAAAATTATTTTCTCGATAAAGTGTCGGATATCATCAATGAAAATGTGGCCAATGCCAATTTTAGTGTAGAGTCATTATCGAGCGAAGTGGGTATGAGCCGTGGTCATTTGCATCGGAAGTTAAAACAGCTGACCAACTATTCTCCCAATGAGTATATCCGTGTAGTTAGGCTTAAGAATGCCGCAGAATTATTAAAATCGGGAAATTATAATGTAGAAGAAATTGTGTTTATGGTAGGTTTTAATTCCCCTTCGTATTTTACCAAGTGTTTTAAAGAGATATATGGCCAAACACCCAAACAATTTATGTAGAACATATATGGCGCAATACGGCAACGTATAGCAAAAAAAACCTCTCCGAAACAAAGTTCCGGAGAGGTTTAAAATTTAATAATGTTACAAAATAATTTTAGCAGTTTCTACGCTACCGTCGTTGGCAACATATTTAACCACATATACTGATGAAGGTAAGTTTAATGGCAAAACTGCATTTACACCTACTTTTTCATTTAGCATTTGACGGCCTGTAATATCAAAAATAGCAACCGCTCCGTCTTGCGCATTGTTCAACATTAATTGTTGACCATTGAAGGTGATGTTTGCTGTTGTGTTTTCCACATTTCTTACAGCTACTGGATCTCCTGCCCAAAGTGCATCCCAAGATTTTGAAACACGGATACCGCTGATGTCTGCAGCAATGTTACGTTGACGTAACACAATTGCAATAAAGAGTTCAGTTTCTGCAAAATCAGATTGCAAGTCGGTTGATACTGCTTGAACGTCGGCTGCTTGCGCTGCTTCTGTCTCAGCCATAACGGGGTTCACGTATAAACGTATCATATCGGTTCTTTCGCCAGCTACTTTCTCATATACAACCACCATCAAATAGGTAGTATTAAGTGCAAACGTATTATTGACATTGGCAATAACACTTCCTGAAGTAGAATTTTTTGATACGCCAAAAATTACACCACCATCATCGTCTATTTTGGCAAAAACACGACCACGCGGAAAATAACTAGTGTTACCTTGATGACCATCAAAGGAGAAAAAATCGCGCTGAGAATTTCTTTTACTATCATCTTTTACGTTTACCAGAAACGAAACAAACAACTTATCAGATATGCCATCAGTTATAACACGGCGATGTGTGAAGTGGGCTGTTCCACTATCATCAGGGCTAAAGCCAGCCAAAACAGCTTTATTACCCACACCCGAAGCAACATAATCTGTATAAGTTAAAGCTCCTGCTTTAACAATTGGACTAACTAGATCTCGATTGTCTTGGCTAAAAGTAACATACCAATCCTTGGCAAAATCATAGCTAGCATCCTCAGCCGGTACGGGTGCTTCTAAATTGGAACCATCCGTGTAGCCAGTAAAATTTTCTGTAAATACCACTTGGGCATGAGCAGCTATTCCAAGGGATAAAATAGCAATCAATGTAAATAACTTTTTCATCATTTTTAATTTTTAAATTAATAATATAATTATATAAAAACCATAATCCACGTTTGAACCCAGGTATGCAGTTAATCGAATGGAAAAAACAAATAATAACGATAATCCAAAGTTTTATCCACAGCATTGATATTAAAGCGATTAAAAGATAAAAATTTTATATTAAGCGCTTTTTCAGTACATAATTTTAATAGTTTGTGATGCCTTATCTGAGCTAACATGGATCAAATAGATTCCTTTGCTAAAACCCGTCCATGTTATTTCGGCTTCATTACCCACCATTTTTTCTGTTTTCAACAACATGCCCGAAATGTTGTAAAGTGCCAGCTTACATTCTTTGTATTCATTTAATAACTTGACATGTAAAACACCCAAATCTTTATTAAATGAATAATCAATGAGCTTTACTTTAGTTTGGCCAATTGAGGTAAAAGTTGTACGATCTTCGAGTTGCGCTAAATACAACGATGCGGGCTGTAGCTGCGCTTGGTTTAAACCTTCGATATAACCTGCCGCCCCGCTAAAAGGTGAGGTGTGGGTAATACGTTTTGCTGTACAACCAATTGCATAATTTTGTGCTGTTGGTGGTTTTTGCAGATAGATAGAACCGCTGCTTGTTACATCGCAATTCCACAACACACTATTTACTGCAGACCATCCATGGCCTGTACCATAATCACCCCTGTTATATAAGCCCAGCACGTATTCACGTTTTAGATTGGTTTCGGTATGGTTATCAAAAAGCATCCCCGAGGTCCATTGTCTATGTCCCTCACTAACGTTATTGATTCCGCTCGACACGCAATGCAAAAACACATTACCCGAAACCGATGAGGTACCATTTGACACGTAATGATGGCGACCATTGCTGGCTATACAATTTTTAAACAAAATAAGTTGCGAAAAACTATACGTATTAAAATTGTACATTCTTTCGCCCATTACTATACCCACCGGATCCAATGCTTCGCAATTTTGAATGGTGATACGAGTGGCACCTTCGGTAATGAAGCCGGATTGACCGAACCCAGTAACCACCACATTATTAGCCCAGCTATTTTCAATACTTTTATAACGTATGGCTTGCCAAGCATGCTTTTCGTCTTCACCTCCAGCAGTTTCAATATCAATCCGGAAATTCTCTAAACCTATTTGCGTTAAAATATCCGCTGTATTAAAGTGGGATATAGTACTTTGAGCCAATACTTTATTTAAGGTGTAAAAAAACGGTGCATCTACAGTAATTACATTTCCGCTAATTTGGGTAATGTAACGATTATACACAATGGGAAGTTGATTTATTTTCCAACGCTCGCTAACATCCTGCATTCCACCATAGTCTACAGCCTCTAGCCATGCTTCGGTGCAAGGATGTGTAATAACAACTTGATCGCCCACCTCAAAACTACTGCCATTATCTATGCTAAACGAATTTGCTCCTGATGGTAATAAATCTGTTGTTATATTTTGAAGATTCTTAATTCCGTTGTCCCAATAAACTCTTTTTAAATTACCCGCCACCAAAACATCCCGCTGATTCGGAGTATTTCCTTTCGCTATCAGTATAGTAGAGTTTGAGGCAGAAGTACCATTTCCTACGCCCCTAATAACAACTCCGCTTACACCGACATTTAGCGATCCCCAGATTTCGTATACTCCGGCATTAAGAAGTAAAGCACCTCTAATACCATCCGCATTTAAAGGAAAAACTGCCATGCTGTTAATAGCTGTCTGAATATGAACCGTGTTATCGCCGCTTACGGGCGATATGGTTTTTAATACCGGTACGCTAGGAATCTCAATACCACCACCTTTGTATCCGGCATGGCTAAAGTCAGGTAGCGTGTAACCATCTGCATCAGGATGATAAACAAGTTTATTGTTGCTTTGTACAGTCAGTAAATTTGACTGCCACTGAGCTTTTGCAAAAAAACTCGTTATTGCTAGTGAAATAACTAATAGTATAATTTTTAGCATAAGTGTTTATAAAAATGAACCAGATTCAGCCTTTAAAAAGAAGGGCTGAATCCGGAAAATAGAATATTTATTTTTGGAAATAACAATTAAAGGTAATGACTGCTTTTTTACCTTCGTCGGCGTCTTCAGTAAAGTCAGGTATGGTGAGATTGGTAATATATATAAAACCAGTTTCAAACGGTTCACCCGCATCAAATCTTTGAAACATCAGTACATCTCCAACCACAAACTGATTTGCTTGAGGTTCTGTTGCACTTGGAAAAAAGCGAGGCGTGTTACTCGCACATTTAGGCACTCCCGCCCAAGTTTCATCGGTAATCTCCACAATCTCCTTATTAATCACTTTGTTTTTCAGCGCTAGTTGCGTTGAATCTGTTGCACTCAAAATTCTAAATTTAACCACATTGGGTAACTTTTCGAAAGGAAGATCTTCACCTTCACACTTAAAGTTTTTAGCCTGACTGCTACTATTATTAGGGTTGTTAAGTTGAATGAGACTACTTGATCCACTCCATACCACATAAAAGTAAATATCATTGCGGTTGGCTTCGTACTCGCAAGGAGAATAAGCATAACCTATTTTAGGATTAAAAAATGCGTCCGTAGCATCATCAACTTGACATTGAATGGTTCGGTCTTCCCAGAAATACACTTTCTCAACTTTACGTATTACCCTAAACTTAGTATTCACAGCAATCTCTTGGTCGCCATAGTAAATAAGCTTTAAAGCGTGAAAAGTAGAGCCTTCGAACTGTCCAGGCACAATAAAGGAGATTGCCTGAGAATCTCGCGATACGATTTGAGCCTGGAATTCACCAACCATCACTTTATCAATAACCGATAAATTTTCCCCGGCAAGTTCAACAGTTGTTTTTACCTGTCCCTCTACCGGTTTATTGGTAACTAAAGGCGTAGGTTTCGTTAACGAAAAATCATCAGCGGATATAACATTTTGACTCGACGATTGCGTAAGATACGTGAGAACCACTTTAGCATTAGCACCCATAAAATAAGGAACTTCAACAAAGAGCTCATCCTCTCTACGATTTAAAATTTTTGCTTCTACATCAACGCCATCATTTTGGCGCAAGTACACTTTAAATACACCATACATTTTTGTACCGCGTATTTCCATAACATCGTTAACCTTAGCAGTGGACGAGAAAGAGGCTAATGTAGGAATGATATATTCCATTGTAAAAGATTCAGAAGACGCAATCCATCCAGTTGAATTATGAACTGAAACAACACCGGATTTACATTCGGGGAGCACGTTAACAACAAGTTGGTTTTTGGAAACCCTGGATTTTATTTGAGCCAAAACGCCTCCTATTTTAACCGTGTCTACATCTGTTAAAAAATCACCGTTGATGGTCAAATCCGTACCTACAGCACCTGTAGATGGAGTAAACGAAGAAACTATTGGGGAAGCTACTTTTTGTTCAAAAACGGATACCTCTTCGTCACAACCACCAATGAAAAGCGAAACTAAAATCAACCCAACCAACATGCTTTTGGTAAACAGTTGTGAAGGGTGAAAATTATATTTTATTCTATTCAAACTCATATTCTTTAGTTTTAAAATGTGCGCTGTTAAACCTTGATTTGATTGTTTGTTAATTGCTTATTTAAGTTTTGAATACTCCAATTCTCTATGCTTAATTGATTTAAAAACGTTGCTAAAAAGCAACATGTTACTTACTAATACCCCAAATTTTGAGTAATATTTGTGTTAATATCAATTACACTTTGCGGTATAGGCAACAACAGCTGCCACTCCTGAATGGGAGCAACAGGATAAGGATAGCCGAGATAAAAAACCTCTGTTAAAAAGTGATTGTTGATTCTATCCACAGCAATACCCCAACGTAACATATCGAACCAGCGCTCATTTTCAAATGCCAGTTCCAGTCGGCGTTCCTTTTCAATTGCATTCCTAAACGCCTGTTTGTGCGGTAAATCTGCAATTGAGTAATCCATTAAACCTGCACGTGCACGCACCATATTGATATATTCGAGACCAGCTGCGGGACCGTTAAGTTCATTTAAAACTTCAGCATACATTAAAATACAATCGCTTACTCGAAGTACCAGCCAATCGTTTTCGCTATCGTATTTTGAAACTGTAGGCGACATATACTTTGCAACATATGGAGAGTAAATAGTTGGATCTGTTTTCTTCGACGCATCATAATAGGTCTCAGACAAGGAAACCGGCTTGCGAACATCATTAACACTAAAGAGCTTTATCATTTCGGTGCTAGGGTGGTTATATCCGTCACCATTCCCATTAATTACATTTGACCCACTGCCTTTAGGAGCAAAATAGTTTCCAAATGGCGATCCTAGTCCTTTATTTCCTGAGAGGAATCGGATGGCAAAAAGAATATCTTTGTTCATTTCGTTACCAATATTAAACACTTGGTCAAAGGCAATCATATCGGTACCATAATCAGTCAATACATCTCCCAACACTTTTGATGCTTCGGCATATCGCTTTTGTGTTAATAACAATTTACCATAAAGAGCACTGGCTGCATAGCTTGTGGCTCGGCCCTTATCTTTAGCATCGTAGCTTGTTGGCAATAAATCAATGGCTTCTTTTAGATCCTTTTCAATTTGCACATACACTTCTTCTACCGCTACCCGTTCCTTATTTTTGGCTTCCTGTGCACTAATATTATCGGTAATTAAAAATACAGGACCAAATAAACGCACCAAATTAAAATAATGGTACGAACGCAAAAACAATGCTTCTCCCTTAAACTGTCCACGCTTAACCTCGTCGGCCACTACAGCCAAATGATTGGGGTTAAGTACTGCATTGCAACGCGATATGTTTTTATATACTGCATTCCAGTATTTTACAACTTTATCATTACTCGGACTTACGCGCAACTGATCCAACTGCTCTAATTCTAGTATTTTATCTGTACTTGAATTTACGTCAAATACACGGGAATTATCACTTCTCATCTCTGTTAAGGCCCATTCGGAATCAATGGCGTCCTGCAAGCCGTTATAACAGGCTATCACTGCTATACCCATATCCTCTTGGTTTTTGTAGAATGATTCCTCACCGATTTCGGATATAGGATCCAAATCGAGGCATGATGTACTAAGCCCCATAAAAACCATCAATGCAATAATATAATTGATTGCTTTTTTCATTGCTGTATATTTATATTTAAATATCATCTTATTCTTACTTTGCAATTAGATTAAAAATTAATTTCAATTCCGCCGGTAACAGTAGATTGGATAGGGAAACTACCACGCTGCACTCCATCTATAAGTGGCGATCTATAATCACCGGTAGTCACACGTGCTTCGGGGTTAATACCTCGGTAGCTATCACTCCAGATAAAAAACAAATTTTGCCCCGACAAGTAAAATCTTAAACCTCCCAATCCCATTCTTTTAGCAGTTCCCTTAGGTAAGGTGTATCCCAATACCACATCGCGTAGCGCAGTATAAGAACCATCTTCAATTTCATAGTCTGTTTTTTCCCACTCAATACCAAAATTATAATAAGGTGTTTTTCCATCACCGGGATTAGCGGCATTAATCCATCGGTTGTTCACGTAATTGGGGTTGAGGCGCTTAGATTCATTATAGTAGCCATCGCCATTATTTATTTCTACTCCCTGCACCCCTTGTATCATTATTGATAAATCAAAATCTTTGTATATCAACTGGTTAGATAATCCCCAAGTGAAATCAGGAAAAGGATTTCCTAATGCAATACGATCTTTTTCATTTATTACTCCGTCCTTATAAATATCGGCTAACCTCAAACCTCCTGGCACATCACTAATGTGGCTGGGGTTTTTGTCAATTTCCTCCTGCGAGTTCCAAACGCCAATGGTTTTATAGCCAAAATATTGGATGGCAGGATCTCCCACTCGTGCTAAGAATTGCTCACGTTCCGTTGAGTTAATAAAACGCTCCTCACCACCAATTTCTAATATACGGTTGCTATTGGCTGCAATATTAAATGAGGTAATCCATTCAAATTGTTTATTTTTTATATTGTATGTGGTCAACTCAAATTCCACACCTTTATTACGTATTTTTCCAATATTATTCCAGTAGTCGGTAAATCCGGTAAACGAAGATGCAGGTTGTTTGAACAGTAATTTACGGGTTACGGAATAATAGTACTCGGCAGAAAGATTTACTCTACTATTTAAGGTATTTAAGTCTAAACCAAAGTTATACTCATCGGTCTGTTCCCAAGTAATAGCTCTATTGGCTAATGTGGAACTCACATTTACCAATCCTGGCACTAAACTTCCATTGTTGTTCCCCAAAACGTAGTTGGCGGAGTTTAGCTTATTTATATGAGCATAGTTTTCGATATCGTTGTTACCGGTAACACCGTAACTGGCTCTCAATTTAAATTGATCTACCCAGCTCAATTGCTTCATAAAATTTTCTTCCGAAACACGCCATCCTAAAGATACGGCAGGAAAAACTCCCCATCGGTTTTCAGGGCCAAATAATGAACTACCGTCAGTACGAATACTCGCAGACATCAAATACTTGTCATTGTAACTGTAAGTAAGCCTACCCAATACCGACATTAAACCAATTTGCTCATGGTAAGTTTGCGTTTCGTCAAGATTTACAGTTGTTGCTGCATTAATAGTTTGTACATAGTCCGTTGGGAAATTAATACCCTCCAAATCTGCTGTTTTAATGGTTGTTTTTTGCGCTGTAAAACCCGCTAAAGCCGAAATATCATGTAGCCCAAAAGTTTTATTGTAATTTAAAATATTTTCGCTTAAAAGATCCAAGAATAATTCGTTGCCATATACACCTCTGTTGGGCTCGCCATCTTGCTCGGAACCCATATTATAAAACTCTTCAATATCATAGTATTTAAAATAAAACCCATTTGACGTTTTAAACTCTAAGTTGTCATTTATTTTCACACTTAAATAAGCGTTGGATTGCAATCTATAGTCATACCTAAAACGCTTTTCGTTATCCATACGTGAACGAGGATTCTTTTTACCAGAGTTCCAAGGGCTTACCGTAAATTCTCCAATTTCATCATCAGGATAAGTTGTATTGTTAAAATCACGTGCGTGTGCATACTCACCAATAGCTTTGCCGGTAATAGCAGATGTTTGTGCATTATGCCTTACGGGCATCCAACCATAGGTACGATAAAAATCCATAAATGAAGTTGCCGGACGCTGCGATTTGGAGTAGGTGGGCGATATGTTTATACCCACTTTTACCTTCGAAGATAATGTGGCGTCCATTTTGGCGCGTACACTAAATTTCTCATACTCATTATCTATCATGATACCCTCATCCTTTAGGTAGCTTGAGGATATATAGTAAGTTAAATCCTTTTTACCCCCTGAAACGCTAAACTGTGCGTTATAAATAGAAGCGGGTACATTAAGTCCTTCGCGCTGCCAGTCTGTTTCCGTATCAAAATAGGCCCATGCTCGTTCCATTGGTTTAATAACGTCACCACCCAAAGCTTCTTCGTTACGACGCATTTTAATGTATTCGTCTGTAGTCATGATGTCATGCAACTGATAGGCGTATTTTAAACCACCAAAAGCTTTGATAGCATATTTTGGTTTATCGCTACCTCCAGATTTGGTGGTAATTAATATTACCCCATTCGCCGCACGCGAACCGTAAATAGCTCCTGAAGCGGCATCTTTAAGTACTTCAACTGATTCTACGTCATTTAAATCTACCATGGCCAGTCCATCTGCTGTTGGATAACCGTCTACCACCACAAGCGGTTCGCTGCTTGCACTGATAGAACCCATACCGCGAATACGAATTTGAGGCGCTGTACCAACTTCCGACGAGGTGTTTTGTATGGTAACACCTGCCAATTTGCCTTGCAAAGCCTGGTCGATACTTGAAACAGGCAACTCGGCCATGCTCTCGCTCTTTATCTTGGATACTGCTCCGGTAAGGTGCGATTTTTTTTGCACGCCATAGCCTACCACAAATACCTCTTCAAGGTTCATAAAGCTCTCTTGAAGTACAATATTAATCTCCTCACTATTATTTACTATAACTTCTTGGTTATCATAGCCTACATAAGAAAATACCAATGTAGGTGTTGCGTCCGAAACGCTTATATTAAACCTGCCATTAACATCTGTAACAGTGCCATTGGTAGTACCTTTAACATACACGTTTACACCAATAAGCGTTTCCCCGTTTATATCTTTTACTAATCCGTTAATTGTTGCGGCTGATTGAGCCATCCCAATTTGAGCTGACAACAAAATAATTGCCAGTAAAAAATAACACCGACAAATAAAATGATTTACTTTTTTCATAATATATTCACTATAAAATTTCAAATATTGATTCTTAAAAGAGTTTGGCTATTCCATTAAACAACGCCAACAATTATTTCCTTTTTGGTGTTAAAAACTGTAGCAATATATATTGAAACACTAAATTAAAATAGAATGCATGTAACATATTCTATAACATTTGAGTGATAGAGGGGTATTTTTGAACTTTTTTTTAACAGCACAGGATGTTTTTTTAAATAATTACATTAAATATCAACTTGAGATATAAACTGAGGCACGAAAGTGAGTTGGTAAGAAAATTCTAATCGGAAAAGAAAGATAGAAAGGAAAATTGGAAATTAGAATGTTGCAGAATTACTAAAATAAAAAAAAAATAGAGGTCAGTAGATAAATGCATACACGTTTAACAAAGAAAATCGTGAATTATCGAACAGAATCTGTCGTAAAGTGATACTACTGCCTGCTGGCACAAGCACAATGTCCTGAAAGCCTGCCAGTCGGTAGGCAGGGGTTAGTTAACCATATACCTACGAAAATTAATATGCAGTTATCTACCTACCATAAAAAACATAATAAAGAACAAGTAGTGCATCGAGGTATTCAATTCACCGTTGGATTTTATCAAATATTTTAAAGAGATATATGGCCATACAACCAAACAATTCATGTTGAACCATATATCCCAATAATTTCAAACCACTGTTTAAAGTAGTTTTATTCCATATAAAACACCTCTTCCAGTTGAGTGGACACAGGTGAGTTGTCGGGATTAGATTTCATCACGTCGGCCATAAAAGCCCACCATTTTTTTACTATTTCGGTTTGCCCCAGATCCTGTGAACCTCCCGTACCTGTGACCTTTTGAAAAGCGAAGAGCGTATTGGTTTCTTCATCTAAAAAAATAGAATATTCAGAGACTCCGGAGTCTTTGAGAAATTTTTTCAGTTCAGGCCAAATCTCATTATGCCGTTTTTTGTATTCTGCTTTTGCGTCTTCGTTCAAGTGCATTTTAAACGCCATTCTTTGCATAATTTTATATTTTAAAAGTTAGTGATGTATTAATTTGACAACTATTATACCCTTTTAAACACTTGGCTTTAAGAAAAAAACCTTGTTGGACATCCATTATTTTTAGATGAAATATGATCTCTATTTTGAAAAAATAATGATCAAAACTTACTATTTATTATCTTTTCGATAATGTTCGATAATATCTGAACTATCCAAGCTCCGCCCGATTAATTCCGTACGTTCGTCTTGCGTCAATGATTTGAAGTTCTCGGCGAGAGCCATGTTTTCATTCAGTATATCCAGCGAATCGATGCCAGAAACCACCGTTGAAACCTGCAAACTCATCGAATAACGTAAACCTTCAACCGGTGTTGCAATGCCCGATTTTCCAAGGCGTCCCATGCCATTCGACTTCATTCCGATTACCCCAATGTTGTTTTTAATTGCCAGAGGAAGCACATGTTTTTCAAAACTTAACTCGCGATGAACGTCACCGAGGTTCAACGGCATTTGAACCGTGTCCCATGGATAGCCGCGTTGTATCATGTCGATGTGTGCCTGAGGATCGCTATGCCCGGTAAAACCAATATATTTGAATACACCTTGGCTACGCATTTCCTCTGCCCACTCTATCAGCCCATCCTTATAAATTGCATCTACATCACCCTCCGTATTTCCTATAGCATGAAACTGCATTAAATCAACGGAATCGAGCTGAAAACGCTTCAGGCTGGTTTCCAATTGCTGTTTCGCATCATCCACCGTTCGAGCCATAAGTTTAGTCATGAGCATTACCTTTTTTCGGTAACCGTCCTTTAATGCCTCTCCCATTATTATCTCACTTCGCCCTTTTTTATAAGCCCAGGCATTATCCATGAAATTTACGCCGCCATCAATGGCAGTGCGTATAATTTGAATGGCTACTTCATTGGTAAGAAAATCAGCACCCACATGAAAACCACCAACACCTAAAATTGAAACTTTTTCGCCAGTACGACCCAGTACACGCTTGGGTAAGCTGCGACTTTTATATGAACCGCTGCTAAGAGGCAAAATAGATGCTGCTATTGCTGCGCTGGAAATATTTCGTACAAATTCTCTTCTATTCGATTTTTTCATACCTAATAATTTATTGATTAAATTGAAACAGGAACCAACAGACCAGAAATATGTGGTTCCTCCCCTTCCTTCCATACCTGTTCCTCAATTTCAGCTAACACATTAGGAAGCATGGCATTAAACGTTGGCAAAACCATTACACGGTAACTCATTCCATCAGGCAACACAAACTTGCCATCGTTTATTGTTAGGCAAAAACATTAATAAAACTACCTTGAATAAACTTAATAAAATTCGCATATTTACACTTTCCTATATTTAACCTAAGTTGAGCTATCATGGTTCAACTCATTTTTGAAATTAATGTTTGATGAATATCTAAAGAAAAGATATTTAAAACAAAACAGCAAAACATTGGTACAGAAAAAAACTAAGCATCCTATTAATACGAATCTACATTTAAACCTCGTGATTATACCGGACAACTAAAAAAAGAGAATGTGCTAGAACCTTCCAGGTTAATAGACAGGGATACTGTAAAGGAAGCAGAAATACCATAAAATAAGATTTACCAATCATTTAATAAAACAAACCATGATGAACACGTTATCAAAGATTTTTATTGTTTTTCTATTACTTAGTCAAACAATGCAGGCACAGGAAACCAAGCGTCCCGATCCTCAACCAGCTCCAGAAACCACAGAAACTTTTAAACTAGGCATAGCCGGATATACTTTCCATAAGTTTGATTTGGACAAAACACTCGAAACCTTGCAAAAAGCTGATGTACATTATCTTTGCATCAAAAATTTTCATTTGCCATTTTCAAGTACGGCAGATGAAATCAAAGCCTTTCATGAAAAACTGGCTAAATTTGGCGTTACAGGTTACGCTGTTGGTCCTATCTACATGAAATCGGAAGAGCAAATAGACGAAGCTTTCGATTATGCCAAACGCGTGGGAGTAAAGGTAATAGTTGGAGTACCTAATTACGAATTATTACCTTATGTGAATAAAAAAGTGGCGGAATACGATATGAAATTTGCCATCCATCTGCATGGTCCCGATATAGCTACCTATCCTGATGCCGATGATGTTTGGGCTCATGTAAAAGATTTAGATCCTCGTATGGGTATGTGTCTGGATATTGGTCACGACAGAAGAAACGGAAAAGACCCAGTTGCCGATCTTGAAAAATATCACACAAGAGTATTTGATATTCATTTGAAAGATGTAACGGATGCTTCAAAACTTGGATACTCAGTTGAAGTTGGTCGTGGCATTTTAGATATTCCTGGATTTGTAAAAATGCTGCGTAAAGTAAAATACACAGGAGTAGTAAGCCTTGAGCATGAGCGTAATATGGATAATCCCTTTATGGGAATAGCAGAGTCAATTGGCTATTTTAGAGGCGTAGTGGTTGCCACAAGAAAATAAGTAGTAAAAAGAAATATGTACAAAAAACGACAATGCTTTAATGTATGTATTTTAACATAAAGATGTTTAAAAAGGCCAGTCTAAAAATTTTAGATTGGCCTTTGTCTTTTAGCGCAAAAAATAAGACCTTCAAAATTCATGGTTGGTTCAGGTTATCCCTGTAATTTCCACCATATCAAATAACGAGTAGCGTACCTTCTTATGTCCTGTTTTTAAAAGAGACTGGACACTATAACACCCTGCGTGCGGTTAATCTTTATTCCAAAAAAAACCGATGACTTTCGCCATCGGTTATAAAATATGGAGCACTGCATTGGCAGCACCACTAAATAATTAGTTTTATCCAGCTACTGATGCGCTTATCATAAATGCAGCGGCAAAGCCGAGGATGGCATAAAGCTCGGGGAACACGGCAAGGATAAGGGTATTACCAAAAACATCGTGTCCGGATCCGATACCGGCGATACCATTGGCACAAACCTGTCCCTGACGGATGGCCGAGAATAGACCTACCAAACCAAGTGCGAGTCCGGCGCCAAATACGGCGGAAGCTTGCACCCAAGTAATATCGGCTGTTAAAATACCTGTGTTACTAAAAATAAAGAAAGCGCCAAAACCATACAGTCCCTGCGTACCCGGAAGGGCACTCAGCACAAGGTAATTACCAAATGCGTCGGCATTCTTTTTCATGGCTCCAATGGCAGCATTACCACCTATAGACACTCCGTAGGCACTTCCAATCCCGGTAAGTGCAATCATCATTCCGATTCCAATGTATGCTAAAACAATAGCGCTCATAATCTTATTTTTAAAATGGTTATTTACTTATTTTACTAAATGGTTTATACTCTTTACCACCGCCAGAAAACCCGGCATTTTTATAAAACTCTACAAATGTAAGCCTCATGGGATGAACTATAGCTCCCAATGATGCCATAAAAATATTTAATCCATGCCCAAAAACCAATATTATTAAGGTTATTATCCAACCTAAAACAGGTATGTCGGGAGCCAGGTCGAAAGCCAAGGAGTTAAACACAAGCCCTAAAATGGCACTTGACAAGCCCAATGCAAACAAACGGATGTACGACAATAGGTCGCCTGCAAATCCAGTTACCATGTTATAGGTGTCCCATAGGCCAACGCCAATGTTCATAAATATGTTTCGTTTGGGGTTGTTAAGCACGAATATACCCAAAGCCGAGATTCCAATTAAAATGAGATGCGGAAGACTCCACAACCATTTTTCTCCTCCTCCAACGGAATCCAATATAATCATAACAGCCGTTGAAATAAAAAACAAAAACCATCCGGCTGCCGATAACGAATATTTCCAGCCATTTTGTTTTACCTCATTGGCCACTTTAATGGCCATACCAAAGAGTATCTGCACAAAACCGAAGCCCAATGCCAGGTTAAACATTTGCTGATCATCGAGGAACGTTTCCTTTAAATTTGTAAAGAAAGGAATGTTTACATCCATCAACTTGATTCCGAAAAAAGTACCCGTTATAGCACCAAACAAAATAGTAGCTCCACCCAGCCATTGCACCAACGACAATAATGGTTTCATATCCTTTTTCACTTTATACTTAGCCAGTCCGGCACCAATAAGGAGCAACAAACCGTAGCCCGCATCGCCAAGGCAAAAGCCGAAGAAAAGGAAAAAGAATGGTGCAAAAAAGGCCGTTAAATCCAACTCGGCATAGGCCGGTAAAGAAAACAGTTTACCTATGGGCTCAAACAATTTTGTGAATGCACCATTTTTAAGTAATACAGGCGGTCTGTCTGCTTTGGCAGATAAGGTACGAACATAATAAACCGATTGCGTTTTGATGTAATTTTCAAACTCCACATCTAAGGATTGCGGCACCCATCCCTCTACAATCCTAATTTTACCCTCGGCTTCATTTCCTGAATTTATCAAAAAATTGGCATCGTTTAACTCGTCCTGAATTTCCTTCTCAAACTTATCCAATAGGGGCAAGCCGTCTTGGGCAATGGCATCCAACTCCTTATCTAAACCCTCAATTTGTTCATTAACAGATGTCAATTGATTTTGCAGATCACCAAGTGCTTTCTCGGGAATCTTTATTTCATCGGCATCCAAATCTAAAGTTTGATCTTCGGCATCGTAAAAAACAAAATATACAAAACCTCTGTCTTCCGAAATTTTTGCGATACTATATTGTTCTTCCCACTTGACATCGTACTTTTTTGCCGTAGCATAAAAAAATCTGACTTTTATGCCTTGCTCATTTAAACTACGAATGGTATCCCAGCTAAAATTCCCCCAGGGTTTAAGTGCCAACAAGTCCTTATTAACCTGTTGCTGCTGATGATGGAGGGCATCTAAATCGGCACTTTTAGTTTTGATCATCTCAATCAGCTCGCTACCGTTTTGCGGTATCTTAAGCGATTCTTTAATCTCATCCACCTTCCTGCCGGCCAAGCTAAGCTTATATCGCTTTACTTCGTTAAGCTTCTGAAGGTTGTCTAACACTTCGGCTCCAGGGTCTATATTCTTTTCCATGATATGTAGCACCCCCTTCTCCTTCAACTTTTCTTTAAAGGGGATAAAATCTGCGTGGTAAACCAAAAACGCATATTTATACATCCGTATAATCATAACTGCACCTCCATTTCTTCCTGACGAGTTTTTACGATTTTCTGTGCCGCTTTCGAAAGATTTTCCTCATCTTCCAAGAATCGTTTTATCTTTCGTATGGCATCTTTATAACCGGGTATCTGCACCTTTTCGTATAGGTTAACTTTTTGGGTTGTTTTTTTACGCGCTCTATCCAGCAGTTCCATCTTACGTATATACACTTCACGCTCGATACCTATTTTTGCCAGGCTTTCTACAACTTTAACACCATCTAAAAACCATACAGGTTTAGTAAAGAGTGCAAATGGCTCTTTTTTAAATATTACATCCACTAATATGGGCGTTTGTACACCGGCAATCCTTTTGCTTTCGAGCACCACATCTTCCACCGTAATGGCTTTCATGTCGAACTCGCCCCATAATCGTGATATTTTATCTAAATCTGCCAATTTTGCTTCAAGCTCACGTTCAAGCTCCTCAGCCCGTGTTTTTGCTTTTTTAACCTCTATACGCAACGCCGCTTCCTTGTTTTGCAAGGTGGGTAAAGCGCGCTCACGTACTTTGAGCTGCTTATTCAGCAGCTGTTGCGAGGTTTTATTATATTGAAACTTTATGGCCATAATTTTTTTAAGATTTTGAGACCGTGAGATAAGAGACTTTGAGATAAGAGATAAGAGATTTTGAGATAAGAGATTTTGAGATAAGAGATTAAGGATACTGTGACTGCTTTACCCTTAAACTATCCTTTATAATCCTTTAATCAACTAATCTATCCATCTTATAATCTAATTTCTAATCATCTATTTATCTATCAGTCTAATATCTAATAGTCTTACTAAGTACCATTAAACGATTACTGGTAACTGATTACTGGTAACTGATTACTGCTTCCAGTATTTATCCACAAACTCCTGACGAATAACCACTTCTTCGCGGCTAAAGTTATCTTTAAACAATTGCCAGGTTCTATCGAGCATTTCTTCCGTATCTATATTAAGGTCTACTGCCAATAATTGCACGGCATACTCCTTTGCAAACTTAATGGTACGCTCATCGTAATCTGTCAGGTCAAAACCATTATCCTGCTTTGTTTTTGCGTTGGCGGCATCGGCATACAAACGTATAGCAGCATTCATCACCTGTGGATGGTCTTCACGCGTTTGCGTTCCAATAACCAGCTGTTTCAATCGCGAGAGACTTCGGAAAGGATCTACGATAACCTTTCCCACATCCGAATCCATACGTAAAAACAACTGTCCTTCGGTAATATAACCGGTATTATCGGGTATGGCGTGTGTAATATCGCCACCGTTAAGCGTGGTAACTGCTATAATGGTGATAGAACCGCCATGAGGGAACTGCACCGCTTTTTCATAGATACGCGCCAAGTCGGAATAGAGCGAACCGGGCATACTGTCCTTTGAAGGTATCTGATCCATACGGTTAGATACAATAGATAGGGCATCTGCAAACAAAGTCATATCAGTTAAAAGCACCAATACTTTTTCTTGCCTTTCATGGGCAAAATATTCTGCTGCGGTAAGTGCCATATCCGGAATCAATAGTCGTTCTACTGGCGGATCCTCGGTGGTATTCACAAAACTCACAATACGATCGAGCGCACCTGCATTGTCGAATACATTTTTAAAGTACAGATAATCATCATTGGAGAGTCCCATCCCGCCCAGGATAATTTTATCGGCCTCGGCGCGCAAGGCTACGTTGGCCATCACCTGGTTGTAAGGTTGGTCAGGGTCGGCAAAAAAAGGTATCTTTTGCCCGGTAACCAAGGAGTTATTCAGGTCGATGCCGGCAATACCGGTGGTAATAAGCTGCGAAGGCTGCGCACGACGCACAGGGTTCACAGAAGGACCTCCAGTGTCTACAATTTTCCCCTCAACTTCGGGACCTCCATCAATAGGGTCGCCAAAAGCATTGAAGAATCGTCCGGCGAGTTGATCGCTCACTTTGAGCTGTGGTGGATGACCCAAAAATACCACTTCGGCATTGGTAGGTATGCCCTCTGTTCCTCCAAATATCTGAAGAATAACATTATCGCCCATTATTTTTACTACCTGCCCCATCCTGCCATGAACCATTGCCATCTCGTCGTAGCCCACGTTGTTGGCATTTAACATGATGGTAGCCTTTGTCAGGTTATTTATTTTGGTATATATTTTTTGAAATGCTTGCGTTTCCATGCATGTAAATTTTTCAGAATTAATTTAAGCGTTCTTTCATTATCTCCTCCAACTCGGCCTCATATTTCTTAAACTTATCCGATTCCCATTCGGCATAGTTCATTTGCTTAAAATGGTTGATGAGGCGCTTAAAAAACCCACTCAAATCCTCAAAGTTTTCGAATGCAAACTTTTTATCGGTAATATCGAGTACTTTTTCGAGCATATATTTTTGCCGTGGCATAGGGCAGTTAGCATCCACATCATCAAAAGAGTCTTGCTGAAGTATTACCCCGTCAATCAATTCGGAGTTCCAAAAGCGCTCATGGAATTCCATGGGCACACCATCGTCGCCCAGGATATTGATTTGCTCCATGGCTTCGCGCCCACGTAAAAGCAAGTTTTTTGTTTTGGCCACTTTATCTAACCATCCTTCGCCGATATGTTTTGTAAGATAGTCTCGTACCTCGGGGTATTCCAGGTACTTAGAATAACTATCAATTGGGTCGATGGCTGGATAACGCTTACTGTCGGCACGATCCTGATTCAAACCGTAAAAACAGCGGGCTGCCTTACGGGTAGATTCCGTTACTGGTTCCTTTAAGTTACCTCCTGCTGGCGATACCGTTCCGATAAAAGTAATGGAACCCGATTTGCCGTTATTTAGATATACAAAACCTGCACGCGCATAAAAACTCGAGATGATAGCCGTAAGATCCATGGGGTAGGCATCTGGGCCAGGCAGTTCCTCCAAGCGGTTACTCATCTCGCGCAAAGCCTGTGCCCAACGTGATGTGGAGTCGGCCATCAGTAGAACCTTGAGGCCCATGGAGCGATAATATTCGCCCAAGGTCATGGCGGTATAAACCGAAGCCTCACGTGCTGCAACGGGCATATTTGATGTATTGGCAATAATAGTGGTACGCTCAATAAGCTTGCGTCCGGTGCGGGGGTCTTCGAGCTCAGGGAACTCGGTAAATATCTCCACCACCTCGTTGGCACGCTCGCCACAAGCGGCAATTATCACTATATCGGCCTCGGCATACTTGGATATGGCGTGCTGCAATACGGTTTTACCTGTTCCAAAGGCACCGGGAATAAAACCTGTACCTCCCTCCACAATAGGATTTAAGGTATCCATGGTTCGGATACCTGTTTCCAATAATTTGAAAGGACGTGGTTTATTATCATACGCTTTAATAGCCATTTTAACCGGCCATTTTTGCACCATGGTCAACTCAATATCATTTCCTTCGGCATCACTAACGGTGGCTATTACATCATCCACAATATAGCTACCTGCCTCCACAATATTTTTAACCGTATAAACACCTTCCATTTTAAAGGGCACCATAATGCGGTGCGGCATGGAGTTTTCGGGCACTTCGCCCAGCCATGCGCCAGCTGTTACATTATCTCCTTTTTTAGCAATAGGTGTCCAGTCCCACTTTTTTTCACGGTCCAATGGATCGGTATAATCGCCCCTTTTCAGAAACACGCCTTCCATTTTATCCAAATCGTTCTGCAAGCCGTCATAGTTGCGGGATAGGATACCAGGACCTAGGGTCACCTCCAACAGGTGATTCTCGAACTCTACTTTAGCACCTATCTTTAAGCCACGGGTACTTTCAAACACCTGCACATAAACATTGTCGCCTGTAATTTTTATTACCTCAGCCATCAGTTTATTTTCTGGATGGTAGATAAATCCAATTTCATTTTGGGCAACAGGGCCTTCAACCTTTACTATAACAAGGTTTGCAATAATCCCGGCTACCGTTCCTGTAGTTTTATTTTTTCTTTCCATGTTGTATTTTAAATTCTTCCGGAAATTCGAAGCTATTTTTTAATTCGCTCAATAATTGTTGAAACATTCGTTTGCCCTCTTCTTCGTCCAGCTCAACCCATCGTTCAATCATGAGTAACTTATACACAAAGGCCAATATCTTTTCGATGGTAAAATAATTAAAAAAAGTGCTATCGTCGAGATAGTTCCATTTTAATCGGTCTATTTTAAGCTCACGTTCCAATATGTTTTCGTCTTCGTATATTTGAATCAAAGACTCGATATAATCAATTTCGTTGGTCAAGCCAAAATCCCTTGATCTGCTTTTTACCAAGGCCTCAACTATTTCACCTTCCCCAATCAATTCGTTTTCGTAGTCCAATTGATACTTGCGACCGGCAAGAGCTGCAAATATATTTTTTTGGTTGATCTCGAACAGAAGGAACTTTTGGAGAAATGGATTTGAAAAGCTATTGAGGTAATTCACATACATTTTAAAAAGCATCACTTCGGCATTCACCCTGTCTATCTCCTCATCGCCAAAAAGTATAGATTTGGCAAAGTCTACCATATACTCCGGGAAGTCGCTTTTCTCCAGGGTTTCTAATTCCTTTTTATTGGTCAAAAGCTCCAATTCATTGAGGCCAAAATTTCCTCTTGCATCGAACGCCTTATCTCTTTTATATAATAAATTGATGAGATTGCTATGATCAAAAGGCAAATACAGGGCTTGAACCATGCTAAAGTCGTGCTCGGTGAGTTCCTCGGCTAGCATATCCCGCAGGCCAATGGAAGTGAACGGTACTTTTTTATCTCCCAATAAAATATCGGGTAAGCCGGCAACCAAACAGTAATAATTTTTTGCCATAGCTTTTACTCTTCAAATAATAATTGATTGGTTTTAGGACGGAGGAAAGACTTAAAGAAATTACCAAAATCAGCTTCGGTAAAGCTAACTTTATAGCTTCCGTCCTTTGGCCCAACTTTAAAACCAGATTTTATGGCAGAGTCAAACTCAAATGTAAGTCCTTTGTTTATTTCACTTGCAAAGCTATTTTTCACCATTTTTTCCATTTCGGCTTTATCAGCTTCTGGAAGCATAATATTCATGTCGAAGTTACCCGTTTGACTCCAGCCCTCTACTACCTTCGAAATCAAACCTTGTATATAATTTTTGTCGGAAAAAACCACTTTTAAAGTTGGCTCTACCATACTTACGGTTAGGCTGTTTCCTATTTTCTGGCGTAATGTTGCAATAGCTTGTTGCGAAGCCAACTTTATCTCGGCCTCCACATTCCGCTGCGTTTCAGCGGCCTGCTTATCAGCCTCTTCCGCCTGTTTTACAGCCTCCTGCTTTGCCTCTTTCACAATTTTATCGGCCTCTTGGCGAGCTTTATCTAAGATGAGCTCAGCTTCCTGGTTGGCCTTTTGAACCCCCTCGGAATAAAGCTTATCCGTTAGTTCCTGAAGTTTTGATTGCATGGTACCTATTTAAAGTTTACTTGATTCAAATAATTTTTGCAAAGTATAATTTCTTTTACAAAAAACCATTGAAAAATGACAGTTCTCTTATTTTTTAACAGATTGGTCACAATGTATAAAATTAAAAACAATCTGTATTGCTTAAATACGGTTTTTCTATATTTAAAGGTTTAAAATTAATTTTATAAAATGATAATCCTGATTTAATAAGGATGAAACGTACATTTTTACGCATCAAATAGATATAACCATGTTTCAACATTCGCATTAAACCTCTGCGAAATTATGGGAAACCATCTGCAAAAATCTGCATGAATACTTCAATGTAAAGTTTCTCGCAGATTAGCGCGTATAAAAAAGCGCAGAGTCACGCGGAGTTTTAAAATAAAAAAACACCTTGGTATATGCTGCCATACGCCAAGGTGCTCAATTCAAAATGTGTGGTTTTGTATATTATATCAAGGTATTTATATCTTCAAGAATTTTACTACTTTTTTTGATACTAAATCTTGTAATACAATTTGATATATACCATTGTTCAAGTCCGATAAATCAAAGCTCGATTCACTTCCGCCAGGCAGGTGTAAAACTTTTACAACGGCTCCTGAAACATTCATAACGGTTACTGTTACCAATTCCGATTCAAAGGCTCGCAAATCAATGGTTACTGGCCCTTGCGATGGGTTAGGATAAACACCTACATTCAATTCTTCCGATTCGGGCATTCCGGTTGCATAACTTCCAGCTTTTAAGTTCCAGGCATATTGCTCTGGCTCGAAAATTTTATCCCATTTAATATAGTAGGCTTTGTTGGCTTTTACATTTAACACGAGCTCGGATTGCATGCCTGAAGCATCATCGTTAAAGGCAACCCGCTGTTTGCCACAACCATCATAAACTTCCAAATAGGTATCTTGATTAGTAAGCCCTGCTGCCGAGACAGTTATTTCACCATCTTCAAAAGCAATAAAACGATACCATTTATCTGTTCCCGATTGGTGGTCGATGGGTGCACTATTTATATTAGCCACGTCAATCGCATCAATACAACGCTCTCCGGCTTGCCAGTCTCCTTCTGTGATATTAAAGTTTACAGCCGTTTTTGTTCCTGCGTTAAACAAAGCTACAAGATATGTTTCTCCAGCCGCCCCTTCAAATGCAGTTTTGTTTGGATTCCAGTTCTCATCGTTGTTCAATGAGCTAGTGTAATTGCAATCATTGAAAATAGCCACTTTACAGTCGGGAACTGCCTCAACGGTTATTTTACCATTGCGACTGGCAGTAAAAGCGTACCATTTATACTGGTTCACAGGAACTGTAATATTTGAGTTGCCAGCACCTACGGTAATAGGTGCGCTACAAAACTCCCCCTTTATGCTTGGCGATTCCGTCAAAAACCATTCAAAATTTTTGCTGGTAAAACGGGCGTCCCAACATATTTGATAAGTTAACCCGGCAATGACCTCAAAAGAAACTTCCGATTGCTTGTCGCAATAATCATTACTAAAAGTAAAAGCTTCCTGGTTACAACCATCAAATATCTCTACGTAAGTATCAGCAGTAGTTTGTCCACAGGACGAAACTGTAACTTTACCATTAGTAGCAGCGGTATATAAAAACCACTGATCTCCTAAGGAGTTGTCCGCAATGTTTAAACCTTGTTGAGCCGTAACTGAATTGTTACAAGACTGGCCACCTTGGGCCCATGTAGTTTGTATCGCTATTCCCCAAACAATAAGCGAAATTAAAGTGAATTTTAGCATATCAAAATGTGTGTTGTGTTGTTGTGTTGTTAAAAATATTAATCCTTCCTTCTGTGCATGTTAGCGTACGTTGTGGCTGCTGTCCTAATCAATTTTCCCCAAAACTAATTTAACATTGTACTGTTACAGCCTCGTTGGCTCCTATTCCTTTGCGCATTTAAAAATTGTTCATCCTTTAAAATCATCGATTCACAATTTATATGTGTGCATTTATCAACTTTTAACGATGTAAACTTTTAAAAGTTACAATTCAGGTAAATTTATTTTATTTTTGTACCTTGCTAATGCTATACTTCTTTTAGCAATCTGTTATTTACCAATATATTGCGAATCTATATTTTTTCGTCAAAAATATCTATCCGTGGTAAATACAAAATCTCTTTAAAATATTAAATGTGAAACGCTAAAAGCAAGGTTAACACAGTACAGAATGTATAAAAGTGTTATTGCAACTTTAGCAATTATTAAATGTGAAGTAGGCGCTGCAAAAATAGAAAACTTTTTTTTTTTGAAACATCTACTAGTACTCATTAGTGTTTATTAACATTTTTTAATCTTTCATTTCATTTCTTAACTTCGCTGCGTAAACTATGCCTCCACAAGCCCTCCTATTTTTATACATTTGTACAAATAAAATACTGAAGCATTGAAAACAAAAGTACTCCTTATAACACCGCCCTTTACGCAGCTTAACACGCCTTACCCTGCCACTCCATACTTGAAAGGATATCTGAACACGCAAAGCATCAAATCCTTTCAATTAGACTTAGGGCTGGAGGTTATTTTAGCCATTTTTTCGTCCACCGGATTAAGAAACATATTTGAAACTTACAAAAATATCATTCCTAATTTGTCCCCAAACAGTCAGCGCATCTATGCACTTAGGTTTGAGTATATAAATATTATCGACGATTTAATATTGTTTTTGCAAGGAGATAACGACATGTTGGCTCACCGCATATGTTCCGATTGGTTTTTGCCGCGGGCATCGCGCTTTGACCAGGTGGAGGATTTGGAATGGAGCTTTGGCAACATGGGCATTCGCGATAAGGCAAGACACCTTACCACCCTGTTGCTGGAAGATATATCTGACTTTATTGTGGAGAGTATCGATCCTCATTTTGGATTTAGCCGATACGCCGAAAGACTGAGCTCCTCGGCCTATACTTTCGACCACATTTATGCGCAATTGTGCTCAGACCATTCCCTCATTATAAAATTTGAGTTGGAGATATTAAAAAAATATTTGCTTCGCGAAAAACCTGATATGGTTGCGCTCTCTGTTCCTTTTCCAGGAAATTTATTCTCGGCACTAAAGTGCGGCAAATATATCAAAGAATTTTATCCAGATATTACCGTTTGTTTGGGAGGTGGATATGCCAATACCGAGCTACGTTCAGTAAGTGATGCCCGTGTTTTTGAGTTTATAGATTTTATCACCCTCGACGACGGCGAGGCTCCCCTGTTAAACCTGATAGAATATTTAGAGGGGGAAAGGAATGTGGATGATTTGAAAAGGACTTTTACCTGTATCGACAAAAAAGTGAGGTATATTAACGCTTCCCAAACCAAAGATATTTCGTTCAGAGAACCTACCTGCCCTGATTACACTGATCTTACACCCCATAAATACTTATCTTTTATAGAGATAACCAACCCCATGCACCGACTTTGGAGTGACGGCTTCTGGAACAAGTTGACAATGGCTCATGGCTGCTACTGGAAGCGATGTACCTTTTGCGACACAACCTTAGATTATATAGGACGCTTTGAACCGGCTACCGCTAAGTTATTGTGCGATAAAATGGAAACAATTACAAGTCAGACCGGACACAGCGGCTTTCATTTTGTAGACGAAGCTGCTCCTCCCGCCCTAATGATAGCGTTATCAAAAGAAATTTTAAAACGAAAGCTAAATGTTACCTGGTGGACCAACATCCGTTTTGAAACCAGTTTTACATCCGATGTTTGCCAATTGCTGAAAAAGTCGGGCTGTATAGCAGTATCAGGAGGTCTCGAAGTTGCATCCGACCGAATACTATCGCTTATAAACAAAGGTGTTAGCGTGGAAAGAGTGGCCAAGGTCTGCAAAAACTTTACCGATGTTGGAATTTTAACCCATGCCTATCTAATGTACGGTTTCCCAACCCAAACAGAACAGGAAACCATAGATTCACTGGAAGTGGTGAAACAACTTTTTGAGCATCAAATAGTACACTCAGGTTTCTGGCATCAATTTGCACTAACCGCTCATAGTCCCATTGGAAAAAACCCCGACAGGTTTAACGTTGAGATAGTAAATCCAGCAATTAATCCCTTTGCCAATAACGATTTGGAACATGCCGACCCAACGGGGGCACTCCATTATAAATTTAGCGAGGGGCTTAAAAAGTCGCTGTTTAATTATTTGCACGACGTAGGCTTTGATTTGCCTCTTCAAAAATGGTTCGACTTTAAAATTCCCTCCCCCAAAATACCCTATGATTTTATTCATCGCGCATTAAAGGAGTCCGAAAGTGCAGAGCCTTTACCCAACAGCAAATTTATTTGGTTAGAGAGTATGCCGAAAGCCCTTTTTTACGACAAAAAAAAGAAGGGGAAAAATACCCAAATGTGTGAATTAACGTTTTACATGAAACACCAAACCACAGAGCTGAATGTAAAGGCTAACCTGGGCACTTGGATAATGGAGTTATTAAACAAATGCACCGTACACCAAGTAAATCAGCCTACTTATAACCAAATAAAAGAAAGTTTTGCCGAAAACAAATTGGGCGATTTTGATATTTTTTGGCAAAGCTATACGCTACAACAGCTCAAACAATTTGGATTACTCAACATTTAATACAACTGCATGTTTATGAGGATTATAACCATTATATTCTACCTGCTTTTAACCGGGCAAATGGCAATTGCACAGCAAGTAAGCGATTATTTGATGCCTACGCCCCAGCATATTGAAATTCATCAAGGGCATTTAAATCATCATCATAAAATTGCTTTTAACGATGATAAGTTTATACGAGCCATAGAAAACATAGCTCCTTTCAACATTAAGGGTGTGTTACAAATATATAGCTCACCACTTTTAAATAACTCCTTTAAACTTGCCATTGACAGCAGTTTGCAACGAAATCAAGAATATAGATTAACCATTGATTCAGGTACTATTACGATTACTGGCAACAACGATGCTGCCCTATTTTATGGTAAACAAACCTTACAACAAATAATAAAGTATAGTAAAGATACTGGCCGTCCTATTCCATGTTTAACCATTTCGGACTGGCCTGATTTTGAGCGAAGGGGTTACATGTTGGATATTAGCAGGGACAAAGTTCCTACCATGGAAACATTATATCGCATCATTGATTTTTTGGCGATGTGGAAAGTGAACGAATTCCAATTGTATACCGAACATACTTTTGCGTATTCAAACCATTCTAAAGTATGGGAGAATGCCAGCCCAATTACTGCCGAAGAAATTCAAAAGTTAGATATTTATTGCAAAGCCCGTTTCATTGACCTTGTGCCCAATCAAAACTCGTTTGGACATATGGAAAATTGGCTAAAACATGATGAGTACCTGCATTTGGCAGAGTGCCCCACGGATTGCAACACCGCATGGGGAAAGCGAAATAGGCACAGCTTAAACCCTGTTAACCCGCAGTCGTTTGAACTGATGCAAGAACTCTATAACGAATTGTTGCCCAATTTTAGCAGCACCTATTTTAATATTGGATGTGACGAAACGGTGGAGCTGGGCCATGGCCTATCGAAAGCTGCCTGCGACCAAAAGGGTAAGGGTACTGTTTATCTTGACTTTGTGAAGAAACTAAACGCCGAAGTAAATGCACAGGGAAAAAAGGCACAATTTTGGGGCGACATTATCCTAAACTATCCCGAACTTATAACATCTGTACCACAAAACATGACAGCCATGGTATGGGGATATGAAAGTAATTTTCCATTTGAAAAACAATTGCCCAAGTTTAAAGAAAGCGGATTGGATTTTTATGTATGCCCGGGAACATCCACTTGGCGTTCGTTAATTGGGCGCAACAAAGATGCCTTTGCTAATTTACAACGTGCCGCGCACTTTGGAAAAGAGTATGGCGCCAAAGGTTACCTGAACACAAACTGGGGAGATTGGGGCCATTGGCAACCTCTATCGGTTTGTTACCCACCAATGGCAGTGGGGGCAGCCTATGCCTGGAACAGCAGCGTTGACCCAAGCCACAACCTAAGCACCGCATTAAACAAATTTGTATTTGATGACGCTACGGGCAAGCTATCTCAAGCGCTGTTAAAACTTGGAAATGCATATCTAAAGTGTCAGATCCCCGAAGGAAATGCCAACGCTTTTCACCTTATGCTTAGACGGTACGATTGGTCGATGAAAGGGCACTACCAAACCAAATTGCTCAAAAAAGATAATTTAATACAAGCCGAAGTAGAAATAAATGCCGCACTTAAATTGTTGCAAGCTTCAGCACCAAAATGTGAGGATGCAACTATTATAGTTGAAGAAATTAAACATGCTGCAAACATGGCCTTACATGGCATTCATTTAGGAATAGCTCGATTAGAAGCCGAAAATTTTGCCACCGAGAATATAAATCCGGCCAAGCGAGTACTACTTTCAAAAGAATTACAAGAGATAATAAAGATGCACGGTGAACTTTGGACGGTTCGAAACCGGGAAGGAGGACTCCAACAATCGGTTTTAAAACTAAATGATTTACTAGATTATTATAAGTAGATTTTAAACAATAAAAAAGTCCGTTGTAAAGTTGCGGTTTACAACGGACTTAGATCTTGAATATATTAATCGGCTCAATAATTACTAAGATTTGGGAATACATTGCAAAAACAAAGTGAGCACGCCAATTATACAAGATTACTGTTTATTCATTATGTCATTACATGTTACATTAAAATCACTTCCTTTTCACAATCAATTAATACTTTAACCACCTATGGGCAGCATCTCTCGTAGAAAAAACCTTTAATTGATAACGATCTGAGTTCATTAAGTTTTGATAAACCATGCATAGGGCAGTATATACAGGATCGTTAAGAACAATTGCCACTTTGAACATTTCAAATCTTTCACACAACAGCTTATTACTTTGCTTTAGCTTGCCCAAATCGCTCAAACTGATATTACTCCTGCACCGGGTAGCATCAATAACCATCAATTGAACGCTTGAGACTGGATTAAATCCTTCCGCGTACTTTTGTACGTTATTGATTACATCATCTATTGTGATAAATCTTGATATATCTAGTTCTACTATACCTTCAGAAACCATAACATTTCCCATATTTTAGTCCTCCCTTTTAATTCTACTATAAAAGTTTATTGACAGTCAAATTCACTAAACATACTGCAACCAGTTCTGTTTGCGTCTTCCCTACAGCTCAAAAGCAACCAATAAACTTATGCTTACTGCTGAATAACGATAGGGTCCTCACGCACTATGTTACCCTGCTGGATTACGATTGGATCTTCACGGAACATTTTACCTTGCTGAATTACGATTGGGTCTTCACGGAACATTTTACCTTGCTGAATAACAATTGGATCTTCTCTATCCATAGCGCTAGAATTAGCAGCAAAAGCAAATAACATGATTATAGAAAATAAGGCGGAAATAAGTTTTGAAGTTTTCATGATAAACCGTTTTTAAATTTGTTTATCACAAATATCAAGGAAGACAGTAAAAACTACGAATTTTAGGCGTGACAAAAACGTGACAAAAGTCAAACTACTAAATAACAATAGCTTACACGTAGTAAAAAAAACAAAATAAAATCGCACAGGTTACTATATCGAATTTTTTGTTTATTACACTGTCCGAATACGTACACTAATAATCGGAAAAAATATATTATTTGCCTTAAAATATTTATTGAGCGAGATTTGAGAGAAGTCTTTCAAGGTGCTTTTGCAGAAAAATATCTAAGTTGTCATCAATATTTAATTTGACCCGAATACGTTGCTTCGCTTTACGTATGGATGCAGGTTGAACATTTTGTACTTTTGAGATTATTTCCATAGGTAGCTTCAGACATATCATTACCGCATAGCGCACCTCTGTTCGGGTAAGCTGAGGAAAAGCCCCTGTTAACAACCCAATAGTCTCCATATAGCAACTATCGAAATTATCGCCCAACTCCCCTTCTTCCAATTCGTTAATATTAAACACCTTAGCCGTATTCACATGAACTCTTGACTTACTTTGAGAAGGCGCATTCAATCTATGTTCTAACAACTGTTTTTCGCCAATTCCGATGAGTAGATTATGAAATTCCTTATTTAATTCTTCAATTTTAGCCTTTTTACTTTTCTGATACATGTAAACATAAATCCCAACCCCTACCAATATAACAGCAGTGATCAGCAAAACGAGATATAACATAAACTCACTGGCTTTTTTCTCCACTTTCAATTGAGCCAACTGACCTTTCATAATCGCCACTTTATTATTGATTTCCAACACTTTGGCCATCCTAATTTTTTCAGACGACGTGGTCTTTTCCACTAAATCAATGTACTTTTGCAAATTTAGATATGCTACTTTAAAATCATTTTGAGCTACGTTTATTTGGTGCAAATAGTTATAGGTGAATAACATTCTGTTATTTTGATTGTATTGTGCGTATAAATCGAGTGATTTTCCAAAATAATCTTCTGCAATTCTGTACCTCTCTTGCTTAAAGTAAAGAACGCCTTTAAATTGGTATAAGGCCGGCAAAATTAACTTGCCTACATTTCTCGTCTCACTAATTTCAATAGCCTTATCGCAATAAAAATGTGCCGAATCAAACTGTAGCTGTGCATAGTAGCTACTTGCAACAATCTTATAAACATTTACAGCTCTGTCGTAAACCCGTTTGTCAAGGTATTTTTTTGCGAGTTCCTTTAATTTATTAGGCGTATCTGGTTGTTTGAGTCTAAAGTACTGTTCCATAAAATCTGCATACAGACGAACCTCCTCTTTCTTTTCTTTTCTTAAAATATCCACCCCTTTTTTCAGATCCTCATCATATTCCTCGAACAAAGTCATTTTACACCTTGCCAAGCCTATATAGGCCGCACCTACTCCTGCTTGATCTTCTCCTTCTCCGAGCTTAATAGCTTCGTAATAATTAATTTTTGCTTGTTCGTACAAACCTGTTGTTTCGGCAATCTTACCCAACAAAAACTGGCATCGAGACAACCAAATCTTATCTTCTTTGCTTGTAAAATAAGAAATAGCGTCCTCGACATAATACAAAGATGAATCTATTTCCATTTGATTATAAAACAATTGCGCCTCAATATATTCAACATAACCCTTATAAATAAGGTTCTCGGATTTACTGAAGGTATTTGTAACAGAATCAAGCTGTTCCTGCGCTTTTTCAGGATAATAAATAGTATTAAAATCTATCTTTGTAAAAGTCTCACGTATAGATATTTCACTGAGCGATTGAGTATACCCAGGTAATATACTTACCCACAAAAAAACAATGGTCAAGAGATACAATAGAATACGAGATCTAATAACGGAAACAAACATTATTATCTAAATAAATAATTAATAATATATATACTATCTTGACCTATTCCGCACAAATAAAGGCAATCCTTCTTCAGGGAAACGGCTAGCATATTCTCTCCAAAAACTACTTACTTCCTCTTTCATTTCTTTATGAAGAACAAAGATACCTATCAAGTTTGGAATGGTCATCAGGGCAATTGTAATTCCAGAGAATACCCATATAATCGTAGTATCAGTGAACGAAGCCAAAAAGAACCCAAGTACGTACACAATTCTATAATATTTTAGTCCTTTAACTCCCACCAGAAAAATAATTGCCCGCTCTCCATAATACGACCAGGTAATGGAAGTAGAAAATGCAAATAAGAGTATTCCAATAGAAACAATATATTTTCCAAAATCGCCAAACCAACTTTTGGTAAAAGCTAATGTTGTAAGTGGAGCACTATGAATCAAGGACTTGCCTTCGAAACGAATATTGTTATCGCCCAAAATCGCACCCTCCATAACAGTAAGGCTACCGGAATACAATTGATTGCTGCTGAAAACCTTCACATGCTCAGCGAGGGAACGGGAATGTATTAGAGAAACTTCATCCACTATTTTACCATTGTTAATTGTTAATTCACCAGTAAACAATGGTAACTCACTTACCCTATTAACATGCTCGCTAAGTGTTTTTCGCTCCGTATCTGATACGTCGTTATAAACCCCCGACAGAAACTGCATATCAGCCCGTTGGAATTCGTTTTGGTGTTTTTGCGACCACACGCCGGATGACAAAAGGGTTATTCCTGTAAGGGTACAGATAATGATAGTATCAATAAAAGGTTCGAGTAAAGCCACTAATCCCTCCGAAACCGGTTCATGAGCCCTAGCGGCGGAGTGGGCAATGGGAGCCGAACCTTGCCCAGCCTCGTTGGAGAACAAACCACGGTTTACCCCCCGGTTAAAAGCAAAAGCAATAGTTGCACCCAAAAAACCACCGGTAGCAGCTGATCCACTAAAAACATCGGCAAAAACAGAAATTATAGAAGGTATTACATTTTGATAATTATACAAGATAACGGCTATTGCACCTATAAAGTAAATAACAGCCATGGTAGGCACTAGGCGCGAGGTTACCAAAGCTATCCGTTTTATACCTCCAATAATAATGGTGGCCAGCAATACAGAAAGCACTAGTCCGGTTATAATATGCGGGATACCAAAAGTGGTATTCATTGAATTTGAGATGCTATTTATTTGCGGCAAGCTTCCCGTTCCAAAAGAAGAAAGGACAGTGGCCACAGCAAATAAAACAGCCATTACTTTACCCGATTTCAGCACCTTACCTGATGGCAACGTAACATTGAGCCGCTTTTTCATGAAGTACATCGGGCCACCGGATATAGTACCATCTTCGGCCTTTTCGCGGTATTTGTGCGAGAGGGTAACCTCAACAAACTTGGTAGTCATACCCAGCATGGCTGTCACCAACATCCAAAAAAGAGCGGCAGGACCACCCAAATATAGCGCATAGGCAACTCCAGCAATATTACCTGTTCCCACGGTGCCCGACAACGCCGTTGCCAAAGCCTGAAAGTGCGATGTATCGCCAACATCATCCTCTTTGTCGAATTTACCCCTAACTATTTTAAGGGCATAACCGATATATCTTAACTGAGGAAAACCGAGATAAAGAGTAAAAAAAAGACCTACTCCCAATAATAAATAAACAAACCATGCACTACTACCAATGTAAGAATCAATCAGCAGCAGAATATCATTGAATCTCTGCATAAGAACCTTTTTCGTGTCTTTTATGATGAATCTTTACAAATATAAAAAAATATTCAACCAATAAAAGCAGCGGGGATAGTGGTAGATGTGTAACATTGTGGAAGCATTAGTGACGGAGTTGCACAATGCTCTTTTCCGTATATTTGGCCTACGCCTCCGGGTGCAAGCACGCCGAAGTGTCTTTAAAAATCAATGTCCGTCATGGCACTCCCCCACTCGAGGGAGCCGCTGGTGGCTTCCTTCCTACTCCGCCTCTTTCATAGATAGTTGTATCCGCTTACGTGCTTTGTCAACTTCCATCACTTTAACTTTTACATGCTGATGGAGTTTTACGACCTCATTAGGATCGCTAATAAATTTATTGGCGAGATGAGAGATATGCACTAATCCATCCTGCTTTACGCCCACATCTACAAAGGCACCAAAATTAGTGATATTGGTCACGATGCCTGGTAATATCATTCCTTCGTACAAATCATCGATGGAACGGACATTTGGGTCGAACTCAAAAACTTTGATGATCTGACGTGGATCGCGACCAGGCTTTTCAAGCTCTGCCATGATATCTTTTAGCGTTGGCAGTCCAACCTGTTCACTGATATAGGATTCAAGTTTAACTTTCGATCTGGTTTCGCGGTCGGCAATCAAATCCTTTACCTTACATGCATTGTCCTTGGCTATTTTTTCGACAATAGCATACGATTCGGGATGAACCGCAGAATTATCCAAAGGGTTAAGAGCATCGGTTATTCGCAAAAAACCAGCTGCTTGTTCGTAGGCTTTGGCACCCAATCGAGGTACTTTTTTTAATTGATTGCGCGAAGCAAAAGCCCCATTGGTTGCACGGTATTCTACAATGTTTTTTGCCAATTGCGGTCCCAGACCCGATACGTAGGTAAGCAAATGATGGCTGGCGGTATTCAAATCGACTCCAACTTTGTTAACACAGGACTCCACCACTTGATCGAGTGAGGATTTAAGTCGAGGCTGATCCACATCATGTTGATATTGACCTACACCAATGGATTTTGGATCTATCTTTACCAACTCAGCCAATGGGTCTATCAAACGGCGACCAATACTCACTGCACCGCGCACTGTAACGTCATATTCCGGAAACTCATCACGTGCCACCTTGCTGGCAGAATAAACCGAAGCACCATCCTCGCTGACAACAAAAACTTGAATATCAGCATTGTATTTTAAGTTTCGGATAAAAGACTCTGTTTCGCGTGAGGCCGTTCCGTTACCAATAGCCACCGCCTCAATTTTATAGGCATCCACCAAGGTAGATATCTTTTTAGCTGCTTGCTGCGTTTCGCGTTGGGGCGGATGGGGATAGATGTTTTCGTTATGCAGGAGATTGCCCTGTGCATCCAGGCAAACCACCTTACAACCTGATTTAAATCCAGGATCGATGGCCAGCACTCTTTTTTGACCCAAAGGCGATGACAACAACAACTGGCGAAGGTTATTAGCAAACACCTGAATGGCATCCGTATCGGCTTTTTCTTTAGACAAATTGGAGAATTCAGTTTCGATGGAAGGTTTTAACAAGCGCTTAAAAGCATCTTTTGTAGCCAACTCCACCTGTGTAGATGCTTCGGTATTTCCTTTTACAAAGTACCCTGCCAAGCGATCTATTATTTGTTCTTCGTCGGGCGTAATACTAACTTTAAGTATACCTTCCTTCTCCGCTCTTCGGATAGCCAGCAGGCGATGGCTGGGGCATTTTTTTAAAAATTCGCTAAACTCAAAATAATCTTTATACTTCATTCCCTCCTCATCTTTACCCTTTACCAAAGTGGAGCTTACAATGGCACCTCTCTCAAAACCTGAGCGCACAATATCGCGGGCTATCGCATTTTCGTTAACCCACTCGGCAATAATATCCCGTGCACCTTGTAATGCATCATCGGCATCGGGCACCTCATCACCTACATACTCTGCTGCCTTTGCATATACATCACGCTCATATTGTTTCATTAGCAACTTAGCCAATGGTTCCAAGCCCTTTTCTCGCGCTTTTACGGCACGGGTTACACGTTTGGGTTTATAAGGCAGGTAAATATCCTCGAGCTCGGTGGCATTATACGATTCTGTGATTTTTTTCGATAATTCGGCTGTCAGCACCCCTTGCTCGTCCATGGATTTTAAAATGGCTTCTTTTCGCTTCTGTATTTCCAGAAGCTTTTCGTAGCGTTCCTTTACCAATGCCACATTGACCTCGTCCATTGTGCCGGTGCGCTCCTTTCGGTAACGGCTGATGAAAGGCACGGTGCCTCCTTCATTCAAAAGTTCGATGGTATTGTTTACATGATTGAGTTGCAGATGCAGCTCATTGGCTATGATTTGATGAATTTGAGATGACATGATTAAAAAAAATCTAATTATTTAATTATGAGACTAATTTTGCAGCATCTTATGAAATTAATATTGCTGCGCACTTTATTTTTTACTAATCCACGAATTTCACAAATTATATTTCTCTTCCAAAAACTTTTATTGATTGGAATAAGAAAACGCAAAAATAAACAAGATATGATATGCTACAAAAATGCCTCCCAATAATTCGTTGGAAGGCAATCCGGTTTTATCAAAAAAAACATAAACACGATAACAGATGGTTGTTTGAGAAATTACTATTTTTTGTACTCTCTCTTTTTGTTTTTAAATTTTTTGTCACCTTTGACTTTTCCGCCACCTTTTTTCCAGTTTCCGCCTTTTCCCCTATTTGCTAAAGGATCGTATTTGGGGGCTTCATCAAAATGTGCGGGTAATGGTACCTTATAAACTACGGTTTCGATGAGCTGTTCAATTTTAGAAAAATCGTATTGCTTATCCTCCGTTATAAAAGTGATGCCCACTCCTTGCGTTTGTGCACGAGCCGTTCGACCTATGCGATGCACATAATCCTCGGCATCGTTGGGTACGTCAAAATTAATAACCAGGTCAATTTTTTCGATGTCGATACCACGTGCCACGATATCAGTAGCCACCAAAATCTGAATGTTTCGGTTTTTAAACTCCCTGAGAACTTCTATGCGCTCGCTCTGTTCCAAGTCGGAATGAATACCACGTGCATTAAAGTTGTTTTTCCGTAGGGCTTTCACAATATCGTTTACCTTGCTTTTGCGTGACGAAAACACAAGGATGCTGGGCAGATCTTTATCCCTTAACAATTCCACGATAAGGTCTATTTTTTGGTACTCATGCACCAAGTAGGCCGCTTGTAAAATTCCTTCGGCAGGTTTGGAAATGGCTATATTTATTTCGTGCGGCTTGTTCAAAAGCGTTTTAGCCAGCTCGCGTATTTTAGGTGGCATGGTAGCCGAAAATAGTAATCCTTGACGATTGGCTTTTGGAAGATGACTTTCTATCATCATAATATCTTCATGAAAACCCATATCGAGCATCCTGTCGGCCTCATCTAATATAAGGTACTTTATATTTGTAAAATCCACATAGCCCATGGTCAGGTGCTGTATCATTCGTCCTGGTGTGGCCACAATGATGTCGGCGCCTTTGGTGAGACCAATCTTTTGCTGATCCCATAGTCCCTTATCGTTGCCTCCAAACACCGATACGGAAGTCACATCCAAGAAATAGCTAAAGCCTTCCACCTGCTGATCTATCTGTAAAGCCAGCTCCCGCGTGGGCACTAATATTAAGGCTGTTGTTCCGGTATTGGCTTCTCTAACAATACGATCCAATATTGGGAGGAGATAGGCTGCTGTTTTACCCGTTCCTGTTTGTGCGCATGCAATCAAATCGGCACCACTTTTTATAACAGGAATTGCCATTTCTTGAACTGGCGTAGCCTGATCAAATCGCATGGCATCTAAACCATCGAGGACTTCCTGCGTAAAATCAAATTCGTTAAATTTCATCTATCTTTAATTAGATAAGAGACTGTGAGATAAGTGATATAAGATAGAATCTGCCTTCGGAAGACAGAGACCGCCGTCGCTAAACTGATTTTAATTATTCTCTTGTGTCTATATAACAAGCAATCATCGCATTTATCTGTTTAAAATTAATCTTAATTATCATGTAAATACTTACTCAACATACAATACCAACCCTTTGAGGTATTCACCTTCTGGATGGTAAATATTAACCGGATGATCGGCGGGCTGAGTCAACTGATTAAGTATTCTGACGTTACGACCCGAGCGCGCTGCTGCCGAGAAAACCGCTTTACGGAATGCATCTTTATTAACCACCTGCGAGCAAGAAAACGTAAATATGATGCCACCGGGCTTAATCTGTTCAAAAGCTTTTGCGTTCAACTTTTTGTATCCTTGCAAAGCATTGTTAATCACATTATGATGTTTGGCAAAAGCCGGGGGATCCAATATTATTAAGTCGTACTTGTCCTTGATATCATCCAAATATTTGAAAGCATCGGCCGCAATAGCTTCATGCCTACTGTCGCCCGGGAAGTTCATTTCAATGTTTTCCCTTGTGAGATCCATCGCCCTTTCGGAACTATCTACAGAATGCACTAATTCCGCACCACCGCGCATGGCATAAAAAGAAAAACCACCGGTATAGCAAAACATATTGAGTACTGACCGGCCTTTGCTGTAATGCTCTAACAAAGCTCTATTTTCACGTTGATCGACAAAGAAACCTGTTTTTTGACCTTTCTCCCAATCTACCTTGAACTTTAGACCATTTTCGAGCGCTGTGCGGGCATCTGATTTACCATAGGTGTACCCATTTACAGGTTCTATATCAGCTTTATAGGGTAAAGTACCTTCCGATTTGTTATAGATAGCCTTAAGCGAATCGCCAAATAATTTCTTAAGTACGGCATCTATGGTATCTTTTATCAAAAACATTCCCACTGAATGCATCTGCACCACAGCTGCATCGCCATACATATCTATGATTAGACCCGGCATATTATCGCCCTCGGCATGTACCAAACGATAGGCGTTGGTATTGGGATTATCAATAAACCCCAGTGTTTTGCGTAAGCGATAGGCTTCACTAATTTTTTGGTACCAAAAATCATCCGTAACATCTAATTGCGTAAAAGATATAATACGGATAGCTATGGAACCAATTTGGTAATGACCCAAACCCAAAAAGGAATCCTTATTGTCGAACACCTCAACAATATCCCCTTCGGCTGGATCGCCATATATCTTTTTTATGGCACCGCTAAAAATCCAAGGATGAAAGCGGAGCATAGACTGATCTTTGCCTGATTTAAGAACAACTTTTATGTATGACATTTATGTAGTAAGTTATTTTACGCTGATTAATTTCTATTATGCCTGCGCCTCGTCGGGGCTTTCGACATCTATCACTCGGTCTTGGTCGAGCGAATTTAATTCTCTATATATTTTTAAGGCTATCCATGAGTCGGTAGCGGCATAAATCATTTGTGCTTCGCTTAATTCATCGGCTTCCCAATTAGATAAGCGCTGTCTTTTAGAAACCCTTATCTCTAAAAGTATTCCGGCTAGTTTTTTTAACGAAAAATCCTTTAAACCTTTGTCCAAAGCCATGGTTTGCAATTCAACAAATCCCCCGGGTATAAATTCCTTCATTTTTTGCAGTCCTCTAATATCGTCGCGAATACCCACGCCTACTTTCTTAATACTATGGTCACTAAGCAATTGCAATAATCCCTCGGACAAACCAGTTTTATTGGTTCTAATTAAAAAAGTAGATTTCTTGGTAGATAGCTGAATAAGTGAAATAAAGTTATTTTGTCCTTTTTTAAACGAAGGGCGAGTTTCGGTATCGAAGCCCAATACTTTTTCGCCATTTATTTCCTCAATTACTTTCAATATACCCTGTTCGTCTTCCACAAGTACAATTTCTCCGGTGTAGTGCTCTAAGGGCAAATCACTCAGTGCTTCGGATGTTATCTTATTTTTTATCAAATTATCGTCTTTTTCCATTACTCCTCGTCTTCATTCCACTGATCCTGAAATTTATTGAACCAATCGTTATTTTTATCCCCTGATGCACTTTCACTACCATCAAATTGGGCATCTTCAACTTCCTCTAAATTGTTATCGCCATATAAAACGTTGTGGCAGGCTCTTAAAACATTCACCAGTTTTTGTCCCCAATAAAGTTCAAAAGCATCCACCAATTCAGCCAGTGCATCATTCATAATTTCATCTACACCAATTCTGTAGGCAAACAAAAAATCTTTTAAATCCTGATAAATATCGGTAAGATTTTCCGAAATACTCGATGCTACCTCTTTCTGGTCTAAATCGTTATTGGGAACAAACACCTCCAAAAAATCATCATGCGATCCTACCTTGGCCAACAGTGCATGTTGTATTCTAACATAATCTTCTTCGCGTACTGCTTTTTGGATATTTTCATCTAAAACAGGCTCTGTTTTTGGTAACATGGAAGCTTTGATATACAACAGAGGCAATATACGTGTTGTAACCAAAAAAAAATCTTTTGTACTAAGTCGTTCAACTCCTTCGATTTGATTACAGTATTCATTGGCTACTGTTACAAACTCCAACACGTTTTTCGAATAAACAATATGGTCTAAATTTTCTTCCATTATCCTCTTTACAATTTGGCAGCAAGCACAATAAACTATCAATTATCTACTCTATTTCTACTTGCTTTTTCCCTCAAAAAACTAAAAATATTGACTTTTTGAATGTTATTGCATAGCAATTATTGATTGCAAAGTGTTAATTAAGCTACAATAGAAAAAGCCAATGCGCAAAATTAACAAATAAAACTGAAAATATATGGTGTTGAGTATAATAGTAAATTTAGAGTAGGTAATTAAATCGGGATAAAATTACAATTCCATCATGCAGCCTCCATTTGCAAAATACTATTTTGATTGCCATGTTCCATCGTCTAGGAGATAGATGATTTGATTGTCGGCCAGCCAATTAAATATATCCAGCCACTTGCTTTCCGGAAGCTTCAGCGCACTTTCTATAAGGTTGTATGCCATAGGCTTGGATAAGGTTGTTTTAATCAGCTCCTCTATCCTGTCGGCCTCGCTATTACTTAATCCACGTTTCTTTTTTTCGATGCACACATCGCATTGTCCACAATCTTGGGTGCTTTTTTGTCCAAAATAGTGCAATAAAAAGCGGCTTCTGCAAACGTGGGTATATTCGGCGTATTCAATTACAGATTGTATTCTTTCTTCGTACTGTTTTTTGCGGTCGCGGTACACCTCGTGCGGTAAGCGCATGTAACGTACTTCCTCCCGGGCGCTGATGTATTGAATGAGCGGTGTTTTTTTGTGCGGGATATAATGTATTATTTTAAGATGATTTAGTTTGTTGAGATATTGATACACCAAATCCACCGACACATTGGCTCGCTGTGCCAATAACTGCTCATTAATTACCACATACTCGGTAAAAAAACCTGTGTAAGAACGCAATAACAGTTTAATGAACGAATCGAACTGTTCATTTTTCACCTGAAAATTATACAAATCTATTTTTTGCACTATAAAGTGAGCCCTCGAAGGCAGGTTGGCCTCTTCGCTGTATTCGATGTAACCTGCACGTTGCAATATTTTTAGACTATTAAAAACTGTGAGCATATTAAAATGGTATGCCTTACAAAACTTAATCATATCAAAATCGTGCATACTCTCCTCGCCGTGCCCGGCGGCCAGTTGAAAAAAATTACCCAAAGCGTTGTACACTCTATAAACAACCTCCTTTTCGGGAAAGGAAACAGTCACATTTTTTTTAAGTCTGGACTTATCCGCAGCAGTCCAAAGCAAAACAGCATAGGCTTTTATTCCGTCGCGCCCTGCCCTGCCCGCCTCTTGAAAATACGCCTCAATACTGTCCGGGGCATCCATGTGCACCACCAAGCGCACATTTGGTTTATCTATTCCCATACCAAACGCATTGGTGCAAACCATCACTTGCACCGCATCGTTCATCCACTCCTTTTGCTTTTTGTCTTTTGATTGATGTGTTAATCCCGCGTGATAATAGTGAGCAGATATGCCATTTTTAGTAAGGTGCTCTGCATATTCCTTGGTGTTTTTTCGGTTGCGAACAAACACTATTGCACAGCCATTTATGGACTTAATAATTTTAACCAGCTGATTTAATTTATCATCGCTAGTACGAATGATGTAAGCCAGGTTCTTCCGCTCGAAGCTTTTTTGTAACAGATTCTTTTTTTCGAACAATAAGCGTTCCTGTATGTCATTGGCCACTATTGGTGTTGCAGTAGCCGTAAGTGCCAGCACCGGAATTCCGGGGAGTTCCGTTCGCAGCTCCGCTATTTTTAGGTACGAGGGTCTAAAGTCGTAACCCCATTGGCTGATGCAATGGGCTTCATCTACCACAATCATACTTACTTTAAAATACACCAGTTTTTCCAAAAACAAAGGGCTCGACAAACGTTCGGGCGAGAGGTACAGGAACTTATAATCGCCAAAAATACAATTGTCGTAGGCTACATTAATTTCTTCGCGGGTAAGTCCCGAATAAATAGCCATGGCCTTTATATTTTTTTGGCGCAGATTAAGCACCTGATCTTTCATTAAGGCTATCAAAGGCGTAACTACCAGGCAAATACCATCTGCCGCCAGTGCCGGGACCTGAAAGGTGATAGACTTACCTCCCCCTGTGGGCATTAAGCCCAGCGTATCTTTTCCGTTGCTGATAGACTGAACAATTTGATCCTGCAAAGAACGAAATTCATCAAAGCCCCAGTACTTTTTTAATATGTGCAGGTATTTTTCCAAATGTGTGTTATTTCAGTGTGTGAAGATAGGGAAATATGCTTTGTGAATAAATGGGCAATAGGATAAAAATAGAATCATCAAGATGATGTAATTGAAAGATAGTTTAAAGCCGGAGAAGCTATATCTTCGAATGAATTTTAGAAAGATTGGCACTAAAAGTATCAATCACTATTTTCTATTTTCCAAACAAATACAGTATTGCCGTTTGGAGCCCAAAACTAAACGCCAAGGGAAATTCATATAGAGGTATGAAATTTTTAGAGCAGTTTACAACTCGAACAGAATCGTCAATATTTTAGATTGTGCTTGTTTAATTTTGGCGAAAGATGTATTCGGACACAAAAAAAACGTCATAGAAAATTCCATGACGTTTTTTTTATAATTTTCAAAATCCCTGACTAATACTCATCCTCGTTAAAGAAAAAATCATCTTTACTTGGATAATCGGGCCAAATATCTTCAATGCTTTCGTAAACATCTCCTTCGTCTTCAATTTCCTGAAGATTTTCTATGACCTCTAAAGGTGCTCCCGAACGAATTGCAAAATCGATTAATTCGTCCTTGGATGCCGGCCAGGGCGCATCTTCTAATTTCGACGCCAATTCTAATGTCCAATACATTCCATGCATTTTTATATATTTTTGTTAAATGGATTTTTTTAATTTTGTGCGAATATAAAGAAAAAGTTAATATTTACAAGTTCGGAATCCAAGGAATTTCATTTATATCGAAATGCTTTGCCAGATAGCGCGATAAAACGAACAAATAATCCGATAATCTATTTAAGTATCTTATTACCCATTGGTTTACTTCTGTATGCTCTGCCATGGCCAAAACACGTCGTTCGGCTCTGCGGCAAATGGTGCGCGAAATATGGCAATAACTAACCCCTGGATGACCGCCCGGCAGTACGAAATTTTTTATTGGGGGCAGTTCGTTGTCCATCCGATCCATCTCCAGCTCTAGCCCCTCAATTATACTTTCATCGTATTTCAACTTGTCTCTTAAATCAGTGGCATTGGAATCGGTGGCTAAATAGGCGCCCACTACAAAAAGCTTATCCTGAATATTTAGAATCTGCTTTTCGCTTTTTTCGTCCAACTTGTAAGAGCGTATCATGCCTATAAATGTATTCAGCTCATCTACTGTTCCGTAAGCCTCTAAACGATAATGATTTTTAGGCACGCGGGTACCACCAATCAAACTGGTTTTACCCTTATCTCCTGTTTTGGTATAAACTAAACTTTTATTCATGTTTTTTTAGTATCGAGTAGCAAGATTTTAATATCAAGATTAGCTACAACACTTTTTAGTGCCACCTCAACCTGACATCAAGCCACATTATATTTCTGGGGAAACAACGCTTCCTTTATATTGTTCTATTTTATGAGTTGCTGACTCAATGTTACAGTTTCATTTACGGTATCCGATTCTACCAAGCCATCGCGCAAGCGGATAATACGGTGTGCATATTGGGCAATATCTTCTTCGTGTGTTACCAATATAATGGTGTTGCCCATGGCGTGTATATCGCCAAAGAGTCGCATAATATCCACCGAAGTTTTTGAATCAAGGTTACCTGTTGGTTCATCGGCCAATATGATGGATGGATCATTAACCAAAGCTCTGGCCACCGCAACCCTTTGTCGCTGCCCCCCGGAAAGCTCATTGGGTTTGTGCGAGGCTCGATCCTCCAGTCCTACTTTGCGAATCACTTCACTGCCTTTTTTTAATCTTACGGGTTTAGACATCCCAGCATAAATAAGTGGAAGCATCACATTTTCCAAGGCAGTGTAACGTGGCAGCAAATTAAAGGTTTGAAAAACAAAACCAATCTCCTTGTTTCGTATTTCAGCCAGTTGATCGTCGCTCATGCGGCTCACATCGGTTCCATTTAAAACGTAGGTGCCTCCTGTTGGCGTATCCAGAGCGCCTATTACGTTCATGAGTGTTGATTTTCCGGATCCGGATGGCCCCATAATGGCAACATATTCGCCCTTTTTTATGATCAAATCTACTCCTTGCAAGGCTTTAACAGCTTGCGTACCTACCTGATAATGCCTGGTAATTCCGCTTATTTCAATGATGTTTTTACTCATTACAACTCGTTTTGTTTGCGAATAACAAAGATAATTTTTTTAGTGTATGGATAAAGGGATGTATCGTTTTTTTTGGGAGTAATCGGCGAACGGTGCGTGGTGTTCGGTAATCGGTAAGCAGTAAAATACGAATACTGAATAGCAAAAACCCAGATTTATTTACATCCATTTTACAACTGCTTGCAGCTTTTCAATATCACTATTTAAAATGGCAATTCCAAAATCAAAAAAATCGAAGGAAACGGATACCGCTGAATGGACTATTATCTGACTCCATGCTTTCGTCATTCCTTGAGACCAATGAATATCATCAAGGATAAAAATGGCCGATACTGCTGATTTTGGCAGACAAATATTAAAGTAATCCATCGTTGCCTGATAATCGTGATGGCCGTCAAAATATACCAAATCTACTTTATCGAGCCTATTGATAATCTTTGGCAGCTCGCGTTTAAAACTTCCTATAAGTTGCGTTATATTTTTAGCATGGGCAGATATGAAGTTTTGTTCGGCTACTTTTGCAATTTCCGGGCAACCTTCGATAGTAAAAACATGGGCTCTGGAGTTTGGCATAGCGAGGTATAAAGTTCCTAAACCCAGCGATGTGCCCAGCTCTATAATATTTTGAGGTTTTAAATAAGCTACCAAACGAAAAAGCAACTCTCCCTGCTCTTTTGAACTAGCATTATATTTTACAAGATGACAGATTGAACGCTTGTTATTGCTAAATACTTTTGAACCAGCACCAAAATCTGTGACCTCAATCTTATCATTAGACTTGAGCAACCTATCACGCAATTTATCGATGACAACGAAAGTATAATATGGATAAGTTTCACAAAAAACCTTATCAAATAAGTCAGATGCAAAAGGCAAGTTCAGCGGTCTGTATTTGGTTGTTATTCTATATTTTATGTATGCTTTTATCTGATACCAATTCACACTAAAAGAATTTTTTGTTGCTAATATAAAGTAATTGCACGAAGCCGCAAAAACTTACTTTCGCCATTCCACAATATGACCATGGTTTTTATTAAGTAAATGCCTAGGCACTGATTTTCTTATACATTCGAACAAAATCTGGAGCAAATGCTGC